>WGEO01000102.1 GCA_015492715.1 Phycisphaerales bacterium
GGCGATGAATCGGTTCCTCCCCCGCCACTATCGCGAACCCATCACCCTCGCGGATGTCGCGCGGGCAGGATATCTCTCGACATTCCACGGAGCGAGGGTCTATCGCGAGCAGACCGGGCGCACGATCCATCACCATGTGCGGGCACTCCGCCTGGGCGAGGCGATCGACCGCATCGCCGCCGGCGGGCAGACCCTGGCGCAGATTGCCCGGGATGTCGGCTTTGCCAGCCACGCTCACTTCACCGACTCCTTCCGCAAGGTGTTCGGTGTGGCGCCGTTCCAGGTGCGAGACGATCCCGCTCGCTACGCCCATCTCAGGGACGCTCGCCCGGGAGATCTCGCCTGAGGCGTGTGTGGTCGGCGGAGACGCCTGAATCCTGATACCATTCCGACGATCCGGCAGGGCGGACCTGCCGGGCGATTGTCGGGAGACTGCCATGATTGCACGGTTCGCATCGATCGGTCTGCTCGTGGTGGCGGCTCTGCTGCCGGCGCCGGTACGAGGTGAGGAGACCAGGCGTGTCGGCTCGCCGGTCTACGAGAACATCCCGGCGATCATCGACGACGCCCTCGCCGAGGCGGACGCGACGATCGCTCGGATCATCGCGATTCCGGACGACGAACGGACCTTCGAGAACACGCTGGGCGCCCTCGACGACATGCACCAGCGCCTCGACATGAAGACCAACATGGTGCAGTTCATGGCGTTCGTCTCGACCGATGCGGCGGAGCGGGCGGCGGCAGAGCAGGCCCAGAGCCGCATGAGCGCCTGGTACATCGATCTGGGCAAGAACGAGGACCTCTACAGGGCGATCCGGGCCTACGCCGACAGCGAGCCGATCCTCGATGGGGAGCGGGCCCGGATGCTCCGCCATGTCCTGCGAGACTATCGCCGGGCCGGGATGGACCTCCCGCCCGAGCAGCGCGAGGAACTCAAGAGGCTCGAGAAGGAACTGAGCGATCTGGAGATCGAGTTCCAGCGCAACATCCGGGAGGACGACACGGTGGTGCCGCTCCGTCGCGAAGAACTCCCCGGTGTCGATCCGGATTTCCTTGCGCGTCTGGATCGCTCGGGCGAGTTCTATCTCGTCACGATGGACTACCCGACGGTGGGGGAGATCTGGAGGACCTGCGAGAACGAGGCGACGCGGGCCCGTGTGCGGTTCGCCTATGCCCGGCGAGGCGGCGAACGCAATGTTCGTCTCCTCGAGAAGATCATCAAGATGCGGGCCGATCGTGCCCACATGCTGGGCTATCCGACGACCGCCGATTATGTCGTCGAGACGCGGATGGCCAAGACCAGCGACGCCGTGCGGGAGTTCTATGAGGAACTGACGCCGCTCGTCCGCCGCAAGGCAGAGCTCGACCTCGAAGAACTGCGCGAGGCGAAGGCACGCTTCACGGGTGTCGAGGATCCCGCAGTCTATGTCTGGGACAACCGGTTCTACTCGAACCGGATCCTGCGGGACAAGTACGCGGTCGATTCAGACAAAGTCCGCGAGTACTTCCCGCTCGATGCCGTGATGGATGGTCTGTTCGAGATCACGCAGTCGCTCTATGGCATCACCTATCGCGATGTGACGGACAGGGCCGGCACGCCCGAGCGCCCCCTCTGGCACGAGGATGTGCGCCTGTACGAGGTGATCGACAACGAGACCGGCGAACTCATCGGCGAGTTCTATCTCGATCTCTTCCCCCGCCCCAACAAGTACAACCACGCAGCCCAGTGGGGGCTCGTGCAGCACAAGGTCTTCATGGACGGCACGGAGGTCACACCCCTGGCGGCCCTGGTGTGCAACTTCACCAAGCCCACGCCGGACAAGCCGAGCCTCATGACCCACGACGAGGTCGAGACCTTCTTCCATGAGTTCGGACACTGCCTGCACACCATGCTCAGCCGCACGGAGCTCGGGATGTTCGGTGGGACGAATGTCGAACGCGACTTCGTCGAGGCGCCCAGCCAGATGTTCGAGAACTGGGTGTGGGATGCGGATATTCTGCGGACCTTCGCACGCCATTACGAGACGGGCGAGCCGATCCCGCAGGAACTGGTCGATGGGATGATCGCGGCACGCCACTTCGGATCGGGCCTGGACGCCCTCGGGCAGATCTGGCTCGGCTCGATCGACTTTGCCTACCACACCGATCCCGACGGCATCGTGGACACCACGAAGGTGCAGATGGACCTCTACCGGAAGATCATGCTCTATCCGCCCCAGGAGCACACCTTCTTCCAGGCCGCGTTCGGGCACCTCATGGGCTATCACGCGGGGTACTACGGCTACATGTGGTCGCTCGTCTATGCCTCGGACATGTTCCAGCGGTTCAAGGAACTGGGCATGATGAGTCCGTCTGCGGGACGGTATTACCGCGAGAAGATCCTCAGCCGGGGCGGCTCCGTCGATGCCCTGGACATGGTGCGCGACTATCTCGGGCGCGAGCCGAACATGGAGGCCTTCCTCGTCCATCTCGGGCTGACGGACGAGGACGACTGATCATCCCTCGATATCGATCCGCCCGCCCGCCAGGGGGCTTGGCTGGGCTCGCTGCTGGCGGTCCTCGTGCGCCTCTTCTTCCTCATTGCCCTTGAGGTTGCGCACCGCCTCGGCGAGCTCGACCTGATCCACGCTCAGATCAACCTGATCCTGGCGACGGACCCGCTCGCGTGTTCGTTCGCTCTGTCGCTCCTTCTCGCTGGCGCGAAGGCGCTGGGCGGCGGCCTGCTGGACGCCCGCAACCGACTGACTGACGCTCGGGCCAAAGGCAGTCATACACCCCAGATCGGCACAATCCGCGCGTCATCTGCAGCGAATATCGCCGAAAACCCCCTATCAGACACCGATCGTGTTGACGCCACAATCGACATAGATGTTTTCACCGGTAACCCCGCCGGCGAGATCGCTGACGAGCCAGGCCGCCGCTCCGCCCACATCCGAACCCTCGACATTCCGCCGAAGGGGTGCCCGCTCCAGGTTGTGCTTGCTGATCTCATCGGCTCCGCCCACCGCGCTGGAGGCCAGCGTGCGCAAATACCCGCCCGAGATCGTGTTGACCCGGATGTTGTCTTCGCCCAGTTCGCTCGCCAGATAGCGGGCCGAGCACTCCAGACACGCCTTGGCCACGCCCATGATGTTGTATCCGGGGACGACCTTTTCGCTGCCGTAGTAACTCATGGCGATGATCGAGCCCCCGCCGGCGTCCCGCATCAGGGGGCGGGCCGCGCGTGCCATCGCGACCAGCGAGTATGCACTGATGTCGATGGCCTGGAGATATGCGTCGCGCGGCGTCTGGTGAAAACTCCCCTTCTGGAGCCACTGGCGGTCGGCAAACGCGATCGAATGCACCAGAAAGTGCATCCCGCCGAAGGACTCCCCGAAGTCGGCGATCGCCCGTTCGATCTGGGCGTCGTCTGCCGCGTCCATCTCGCGGATCCATGGATCCTCGATTCCCAGGGCGCGGATACTCCGCTCGGTCCGCCGGAGGTTCTTCTCGCCGGGCAGGCAGGTGAACGCGCAGCGGGCACCCTGTGCCAGCAGCGCCTGGGCGATGAACCAGGCGTAGGAACGCTCGTTGGCGATGCCGACGACCAGACCGACCTTTCCGTCCAGAATGCCCATGGCGAAGGCTCCTCATGCTCGGGATCGCCCAGTGTACGCGCGAGTACCATCGTGGGATGAACGCCCCGAGCCACCATGATCTGCGGGATCTTGCCGCCCGGTTTCTTGCAACGGGCCTTCCGGCGCGTCTCTTCGAACTGGCACGCGACGAGGACCTCGGCCCAGAGGGGCTCGACCTGACCAGCGACGCCCTCACGCACCGCGACGCGAGCGCCGTCGCCCTCGTGGTGCCCCGGCGTGAGGGCATCCTCGCGGGTACGGCGTTCATTCCCGAACTTTTCCGAGTTTTCGGGAGCGACCTGCGGGTCGAATCGCTGGCTCCGGACGGATCGAGCGTCTACCCCGGCAAGCCAGTCGCTCGCCTGTCTGGGGCACGAGCCGACCTGCTCAAGACAGAACGGACGCTCCTGAACCTGCTTGGGCGGCTCAGCGGCGTCGCAACCCTGACACACCGTTTCGTCGAGGCGGTGCATCAAGCGGTGCCGGACAGGCCACCCAGCATCCTTGATACACGAAAGACGACGCCCGGGCTCCGTGTGCTGGAGAAGTACGCGGTCGCCTGCGGCGGGGGGCGGTGCCATCGACTCGGGCTCTACGACGCCGTCATGCTCAAGGACAACCATCTGGCCGGGCTTCCCCCACAGGAGATCCGCGATCTCGTGATCGAGGTCGCGAGACGCGCGCGTGCCCGACGACCGGATTACGCATTCGTGGAGGTCGAAGTCGACACGATCAATCAGCTCGAGGCCGTTCTCACCATCGAGGAAGGGATCGTCGACATCGTCCTGCTGGACAACATGGAACTCGACGAACTGCGCCGGTGCGTCGATCTCCGAGATCGTCTGGCCTCCGGAGTCCTGCTGGAGGCCTCCGGGGGTGTCACGCTGGAATCCATTGGCGAGATCGCCCGAACCGGCGTCGATCGAATCAGCGTGGGGGCACTGACCCATCAGGCGACCTGGCTCGACTTCGGGCTGGACTTCGAAGCGTAAACCCGATGATTGGATCCGATCCTGAATCCTTGCTTGGTGATGCCGTGCGAGAAGAGCCCCTGCTTCGCGACGCGCAGATCCGTGTCCTCGAAGAGACCGCCTCGACGCAGGACGACGCCCGCGTCCTCGCCCGCTGCGGCCTGCCCGTGATCGTCCTTGCGCGTCTCCAGACCCGAGGGCGGGGGCGTCGCGGGCGGACATGGCACGAGGCACCGGGCAGGGGGCTGGCGCTGTCCGTTGCCTTCGATGCGTCGCCCGTACCTCAGGGCGAACTCTCACCCCGAATCGGCGCTGCCGTCTTCGAAGCACTCTCGGGACTCGTTCCCGAGGACCGCCTGGCCCTGAAGTGGCCCAACGATGTCGTCGACGCGCCCAGCGCCCGAAAACTCGCGGGCGTGCTCATCGAGACGAGCGGCACGACCTGCGTCGCCGGTGTGGGCGTCAATGTGCTGCACGCTCCTGCCGATCTCCCCCCTGAGATCCGAGGATCCGCCTGCTCGATCGCGATGCTCGCCGGTGCGGGCGATGTCATGGACTGCGCCCGCGCCATCCTCCGGGCGATGGGTCCGGTCCTGCGTCGCCCCTGGCACGCGATCGCGGCCATGTGGCAGCAGCGCAACTGGCTCGCAGGCAAGACCGTGCGGATCGCGTGTCCCGACGGGGTCGCAGAGGGAACCGTCCACTCGCTCGACCCGCTCGGCCTGATGACGCTCCGCTCGGCGGACAGCACCATCGCCTGTGATGTGCGCACGATCCGGGAGATCCGGGTGCTGGACCGTATGGGCCCATCCGATCCACACTGACCCGAACGCCGTCAGCGGATGCTCAGCAGCTTGCTGTACGAGGGCAGCGGCCAGAGGTCCGCAGCCGTCGACCGTTCCAGTGCATCACCCAGCGTCCGCAGATCCTCCATCCGGGGAAGGACCTCGTCGCGCATGGCAGTCGCAAACGCGGCCGGTTCGTCGTGCTCGCCCGCCAGTGCCTGCTCCAGGGCCCGTGTCGCCTCGCGGAACTGCGCGACCGTCTGCGTGTACTCCTCCAGTGCCTTCCATGCCTCGTCGCACGACACACCGGCCCCCTGCGTCGCATTGACGGCCTCGCCCAGTTCTCGCTGCTGGCGATAGGCCGCGGGCAGAATCATCGTCTGGGCGATCTCCAGCATCTGATCCGCCTCGATCCGCAACTGCATCGCGTACTTCTCGAGGAACGCGTTGTGCCGGCTGAGCACCTCGTTCCGGCTCAGCACGCGCTGACGCTCGAACAGCCCGATCGCCTCATCCGTCGCAAGGCGAGAGGTGGCACTCACCGTGTCCCGCAGGTTGGGCAGACCCCGTCGGGCCGCCTCTTCCTCCCAATCCTTGGAGTAGTTGTCCCCATCGAAGATCACACGCTTGTGTTTCGATGCGATCGGCCCCAGCACGCCGACGACCTGCTTCGTGAATGCCTCGGTTCCGGGCTCGGCGTCGACGGCACGCTCGAGTTCATCGGCGAGGCTTGAGAGGCTGTCTGCGACGATCGTGTTCAGCACGGTCAGAGGCCACGCGGGTGCCGCACTCGAACCAACCGCTCGCAGCTCGAACTTCGCCCCCGTGAAGGCGAACGGGCTCGTCCGGTTGCGATCACCCGAATGGCGGGGGATCTGCGGCAGCGACTTGGCGCCCAGATCCAGAGCCCCGCCCGTCAGTGTCCGGGTCGGCACACCCTTTTCCAGCTGTGCGACGATGTCGCTGAGCATCTCGCCCAGATACACGCTGATGATCGCCGGCGGGGCCTCGTTGGCCCCCAGCCGATGGTCGTTGCCGGCGCTGGCGATCGACGCCCGGATCAGGTCGCCGTTGGTGTCCACGGCACGGATCACGCCCATCAGGAAGGTCAGGAACTGCAGATTCGTGTGGGTCTCATCCCGCGGGTCGAGCAGGTTCACACCCGTGTCGGTGGCGATCGACCAGTTCATGTGCTTGCCCGAGCCGTTGATCCCGGCAAAGGGCTTCTCGTGCAGCAGAGCCCGCAGACCGAAGCGAGGCGCGACCCGGCGGAGCGTCTCCATCACGATCATCTGATGATCGCAGGCGATATTGCCGTCCTCGAACACCGGCGCCAGTTCGTACTGCCCCGGTGCGACCTCGTTGTGACGCGTCGTGATGGGCACGCCCATGCGGTACAGCTCGCGCTCGACCTCTGCCATGAAGGCCAGCACTCGGGCCGGGATCGACCCGAAGTAGTGGTCGTCCAGCTGCTGGTGCTTGGGTGCCTCGGCTCCGAAGAGCGTCCGTCCGCAACTGACCAGATCCGGGCGGGCGAAGAAGAGCTGCTTGTCGACCAGGAAGTATTCCTGCTCACACCCGATCGTCGGCGCAACGCGGCTCACGCCGATGTCCGCGTGGAAGATCCGCAGGATCCGCATCGCCTGCGTCGACAGCGCCTCGACGGAACGCAGCAGGGGGGTCTTCTTGTCGAGCGCCTCGCCCGTCCACGAGACGAACGCCGTGGGAATCACCAGCGTCGCCGAGTTCTCGCCCCGCATGAGAAACGCCGGGCTGGACGGATCCCACGCCGTGTACCCGCGTGCCTCGAAGGTCGAACGCAGCCCGCCGGAAGGAAAGCTCGACGCATCCGGTTCGCCCTGGCGCAGGTCCTTGCCCGAAAAGCTCGCCAGCACGCCCCCCTTGCCGTCGGGAATGTGCAGCGAGTCGTGCTTCTCCGCCGTTGCTCCCGTCAGCGGCTGGAACCAGTGGCAGTAGTGGGTCGCCCCCCGCTGGATCGCCCACTCCTTCATGGCCGACGCGAGGGCCTCGGCGACATGCTCCTCCAGCGGCTCGCCCAGCTCGACCGTCCGGCGGAACGAGACGAGCACGCTCTTGGGCACACGCCGACGCATCGCCTGCTCGTTGAACACATCGCTCGCGTAGATCTTGTCGATCTTCACCGTCTCGAATCGCTCCTGCTCGTCATCCGGCCTCCAACTGGCGGTCGAGTTGACGGCATCCCGGACAGCGGTCTCGTATTCCATGATTCCCCTCGCAGGCGGCTCCAGGGTGGGCGTATGCCCATGTGCCCACACAGATTAGAGGTCGGGAATCTCAGGAATCAACTTGATCGGGTGTGTTCTGTTCTGTCGATTGTGACCGATCGCCGCAGGCGGCGACCAGGTCGCCCACGAATGCCTGTGCCGTGCTCGCCGGGTCCTCCGCCCCATCGAGCCGACGGACGAGGGCACTCCCGACGATCGCCGCATCGGCGTGCCTGAGCACACGCCGGACCTGATCCGCCGTCGAGAGCCCGAATCCGCAGGCGATGGGAATCCGGGTCGCTCGCCGGATGATCCCGACCCTTCGCTCGACCTCCGGACTCTCCTCACGCTCACCGGTCGTCCCCAGGCGAGTCATCAGATAGACAAACCCACTGGATGCTCGGGCTATCTTCTCTGCCCGCCCGCGGGGCGTGCTCGGGGAAATCAGCAGGCTCATGGCCAGCCCGTGCTCGCGTGCGGCATCACGCACAGGATCGCACTCCTCGACCGGCAGGTCTGGCACGATCAGCCCATCGAACCCCGCCTCTTCTGCCCGTTGGCAGAAGCCCGACGATCCGCCCCATGCATGGACGATCGAGACCGAGACCATCGCCACGAGGCCGATCGAGAGCCTGTCCCGCACGCTTGCAACCTGCTCGAAGATCTGGGCGGGGGTCACTCCCTGCTCCAGGGCGCGGTGCATGGCCCCAGCGATCACGGGACCGTCCGCAATAGGGTCGCTGTAGGGAATGCCGATCTCGACCACACTCGCACCCGTCTGCTCGAGGGCAAGCAGGAGCTCCGGAAGGCAGGCTGGCGAGGGATGCCCGCCGCACACGAACGGCATGACCGCTCCGCCGCCCCGTCTGCGCTCGAGTTGGTCCCTGATCCGGTCCATGGTCCTAGGCAATGACATCCTTGAGCGCTTCGAGGCCCTCGGTCAGCACGCGCGGACCATCGTCGGTAATCAGGACATCGTGCTCGTAATGCACGCTCAGCGACCCGTCCGCCGTCTGCACGGGCCACCCACCCCGGTCCTGCTCCGTCTCGCTAGTGCCCACCGCGATCATCGGTTCCACGGCAAGGAGATACCCGCTCTCCAGCCGGCGGGTCGAGTCCGGCCACTCGCCGAAGAAACTGGGCACGACATTGGAGACGAAGGGCGGTTCGTGCAGGCGTCTTCCGTAGCCGTGTCCACCCAGACCGCGAATAAGGTAAAATCCGCATTCGCCTTCGACATATCCCTGCACCGTACTCGCCCAGTCCAGCAGCGTGTTGCCGGGCCGCAACTGTCTAATCCCTCGTCGGAGCGACTCCTTGCCCGCTTCGCACAGTCGCTGCACCTCGCCCGAGGGCTGCCCGAAGACATAGGTCCACGCGGCGTCGCCGATCCAGCCCCGATAAGTCACGCCGATATCGACCTTGAGCACATCGCCCTCGCGGAGGGGGGCCTCGTGCGAGGCCGCCGTGCCATGGACGATGCACTCATTGACACTCAGGCACGCGTGGCTGGGAAAGGCGGGGCCACGAAAGCCCTTGGGCTTGTACCCGAGGAAGCAACTCCGACACTGCAGTTCCCGGAGTGTCTGGGCAACGAACCGATCGATCTGCGCAAGCGTCTGCCCTGCCTCGAGCCAGCGCGACAACCGCCGATGGACCTCGACCACCTTCTGGGCGGATTCATACGCGTGCTCTGCGTCCCTCTCGCTGATTCTTGGAATCCGGGCCATGAGCGACGATCGTAGGAGCGGGGGTTCCACGCGTCGCACTCAGCACGCGCCGCAGACCACCTCGCCGGCACATACGACGAGGTCGACGGGGTTCCCGCCGAACTCGTGGGCAAGGTCCCGTTCGTCGCAGAACCGCAGAAGGAGGAGGTCCGCCCGCACGCCGGGCTCGATCCGCCCCCGAACGGGGACCGACGAATCCTGGCGTCGCAAGAGATCGCAGGCGTTTCGCGTTGCGCAGCAGATCGCCTCGTGCGGGCGCAGGCCCAGGCGGCGGACCGCCAGCGCGATCGTTATGGGCATGTTCGAGCATGGGGCGCTGCCCGGATTGCAGTTCGTCGCGATCGCGCACACGCTCCCGAGGTCCGCGAGTGTGCGCCCATCGGCGTACCTGTCATCGACATGAAACCCCGAGCAGGGGAGCATGACCCCATAGGTCGTGCTCTCTGCGAGTAGTTCCAGCGTCGGGCGGTCGCTCGCCTCCAGATGGTCGCAACTGAGCGCCCCGTGCTGCACACTCCATGCCACCATGCCCAGGCTGTGGAACTGATCCGCGTGGACGCGGATCGGGTGCCCGAGTTCCATCGCCCGCTCGAAGAGACGCATGCAGTCCGCAAGCGACCATGCGCCCTGCTCACAGTACGCGTCGATCGCGATTCCCGGAAACTCCGCATGGACCGCGTCGAGCGTTTCATGGATGGTTCGGTCCACAAAGTCCTCGACGCTCGTGTCGATCGCGTGCCCGATGCAGGCCGTCGGGACGACATGCCCGCGCCAGGCATCGCGGGCCTCGTGGATCGCCCGCAGCATCTTGAGTTCGTCGCGTGTGCTGAGCCCGTAGCCGCTCTTGACCTCGACGCAGGTCGTGCCCTCGCGCAGCATCCAGGACAGGCGCCGCAGGAGCGAGTCGCGGAGTTCCTCCTGCGAGGCTTCGCGCACCGCGCGAACGGTCGCCATGATCCCCCCGCCGGCCTGAAGGATCTCCAGGTAAGACGCCCCTTGCAGGCGCAGATCCCACTCGTCGAGGCGGCTGCCCGCCCAGCAGGCGTGTGTGTGACAGTCGCAGAACGCCGGCATCAGCACGCGACCGTCGGCCTCGATCGTGCGCCCATCGGTGGTGATGGCACCGGGTGTGTCGGCGATCTGTGCAATGCGTCCGTCACGCACGAGCACATCGCCGGCAGGGATGACGCCCAGATCACCGAGTGAAGATCCCCGTGCGGGACCCTCACCCGCGAGCGTCAGGATGCGTGCATTGCGGATGAGAAGGTCGCTCATGATCCGTGGGCCTCGGCAGATTGGGAGAGATCACGAGCCGCGGCAAACTCGGCAAGAAAGGCCAGCAGCAGGCGGGCCGCGAGGCGTGGCGTGCGCCCCGAGGGATCGACCTCGGGGTTGAGTTCCATGATGTCGAAGCATCGCAGGTGCGTCTGGCGTGCGCTGGTGCGCACCCATTGCTCGGCGAGGGTGGGGGACCAGCCCATGGGATTCATGGCGCTGACGCCCGGGGCAAAGGCCTGGTCGATGACATCCAGATCGAGGCTCACGAAGAGGTCGCCGGCGGGCCAGAGGTCCGTCGGGCGGAAGGAATCGATCGAGCCGGCATGCTCGCGGAACCAGCGCACATGGTCGTCCGTGTTGCTGAACGGATCGAGCCCGTGGACATGGAGTTCGCGGGCAGCGCCGGTCTCGACGAGTCTTCGGAAGGGCATGCCGCTCCCGTCGGTCTCGCGGACATCGAGGTGGGCGTCGAAGTAGACACCCGTGAGCGCACGAGCGTGGTGCATGCTGACGGCATGGACGAACGGGAAGGTGAGGTCGTGCCCGCCCC
>WGEO01000103.1 GCA_015492715.1 Phycisphaerales bacterium
GCGAGGAACTGCTCTTCCCGCGCCTGGGACACCCCGAACTCGCGCACGACCTCGACGCATGTGCCCGACGCCACGATGCACGCCTGCTGGGCACGGGGGTGAATCCCGGATTCGTGATGGACACGCTGGCCCTGTGCGCCACCTGTGTCTGCCGGGCTGTTCGCTCGATCCGCATCGAACGACGCCAGAACGCAGCGGACCGACGCATCCCGTTTCAGAAGAAGATCGGCGCCACGCTGACGCCTGCACAGTTCCACGCGGGCGTGCGTGAGGGCTGGCTGCGTCATGTCGGGCTGCCCGAATCGCTCCACCTCGTCGCCGACGCCCTGGGCTGGCGGGTCGATACCTGGTCCGAGACGATCGAGCCGGTGATCGCCGATGCGCCAATGGCCTGCGGCTTGGGAGAGATCCCCGCGGGCGCATGCCGGGGCGTGCACCAGATCGCCTCGGCGATGGTCAACGGACGCGAAGCCCTGACCCTGATCTTCCACGCCGCCATCGGCGAGCCCGACCCCGCGGACCTGATCGACCTCGACGCCGATCCGCCGATCCACCTTGCCATCCATCCGAACATCCATGGCGACATCGCAACCAGCGCGATCGCGATCCATGCTCTGCACGCGTTGGTTGCCTGTCCACCGGGCCTGCACACGATGTCCACCATTCCGCTGCCGCACTTCCGATCGCCGGCTTTGCGCGCACAGGGCGCGCCGTCGTGATACCCTGATCGCAGCATGAGCACAAGCAGCACGCCGGCATGGACGCCCGCGCTGGATCGCCCCCCGCTCTCGTTCGCAGGGTGCGATTACTTGGCCCTTGCGCGCGATCCGATCCTGACGGAGGCCGCCCGACGGGCCATCGCGACGCTGGGCCTGAGCACCGCCGCCTCCCGCACGACCAGCGGCAACCATCCGGCGCACGAGCGCCTGGAGCAGGACCTCGCCCGATTCGTCGCCCGCGAGGATTGTGTGCTCCTGCCCGAGGGCTTCATGGCGAATCTCGCGTGCTGCCAGATGCTGGCCCGGCGTGTGACCTGCGCGGTGATCGACGCGCAGGCACACCGCAGCCTGCACGACGCCGCCCGTGCGGCGCCGATGCCCGTGCAGACCTATCGCCACCTCGACGCAGTGCACGCCCGGACGCTCCTGCGCGCCCAGGGCGGTCCCTGCGCAATCCTGACCGACAGCGTGTTCACCGCCACGGGCGACCTGGCCCCCGTCCGGGACCTGCTCGACGCACTGCGCGACGACGACCTGCTGGTGCTCGACGAGTGCCACGCGCTGGGGGTGCTCGCCCCCGAGGGGCGGGGCACTCTACGGACGCTGGGGCTGGATGATCCGCGGATCGTGCTCACGGGAACGCTCGCCAAGGCGATCGCGTGCTACGGGGGATTCGTCTGCGCGACCTGCGATCTCTGCGCGCACATTCGCGCCCACTGCTCGGCGTACATCTGCACGACGCCCGTTCCGCCGGCGATCTGCGAGACGGCCCGCTGCGCCCTGGCCCACCTGAAGCGTGATCACTCGCGTGTCCGCTCGCTGAGTGAGAATGCCCATCGGCTGCGTGCCATGCTGGTGGAGTTCGGGCTGATCGCGGGTATCGGCACACCCGCGACGCCGATCGCGGCGTTCGGCGCTGCGCGTGCGCGCATGGACGACCTCGTGCGCCTGTGTGAGGAAATGGGCATCATGATCCCGCGCATGCGGTATCCGGGGGGACCGGCACCGGACTACTTCCGCCTGAGCGTGTCGAGTGCGCACACGGCTGAGGACCTCGCCCGTCTGGAGCGGGTGCTGACGCACTGGGGCGGTTGACGATCCGGCATGTGCAAAGGGCGAAGCAGGCGGGAGCACGAACCCGGAGCGAGAGGGGTTCACACGACGCTCCCCCCGCTTCGCCCACGAGAGAGATCAGCCTGTCGGACTGCCCGAAGACAGTTCGAGCAACCCCTTCCATCGGTTCCGCGCGCGTTGTGCGGCCTCGGACTCGTCGTCCATCCACCAGCAGCACTCGACGGGCACGCCCAGATCTTGGGCGAGTTCGGCGAGCTGGCGATCGGTCAGGTCGATGATCGGGGTTTCGATCCGCACGCCACTGGGACCGATGCGGGGGGCGTCCAGCGACGCCAGACGGGCGCACAGGAGCGCCCGGTCGACCATGGATGCCAGATCGTCCAGGTCGGGCCAGTCGTCGCTGGCGGCTCCGCCGATGTGGACACCCCAGATGATGCGACCGACCCGCCTGCGGATGGCCTCGTGGGCGCAGGTCAGGAGCATCTGCGTCTGGCTCTCGCCGGGCGAACCCCCGCGAGGTGTGGGGGCTTCGACGACTTCGAATCCAAGAGACGCGGCGCCGGCGAGCACCGCGCGTCGGCGTGCCTCGTCGGTGGCGTCGCCCACGGGCACGAACCACGCAATGGACGGGCTCTCGCCCGCGTCCTCACGGGCAGCGAGGGCGCACGCGACAAGCCCCGGCAGATCTCCATCGCAGATCACGATGTGCGGCCCGCTCTCAGGCATGACACGGAGATGATACCGGAATGCGGGATTGCACGCGTCCGACAGGCCGATGATCGAGGCCCACGCGCCGACGATGGGGTGATCCGGGGTAGGCTGGCGACGATGACGACAGGTGATGCACAGATCGAGCGTGCGGTGGAGATGATCGCGGGCGCCCGGCGCGTAGGTGTGCTCAGTGGCGCGGGCGTGAGCGCCGAGAGTCGGATCCCCACCTTCCGCGACGCGATGGAGGGACTCTGGCGATCGTTCGATCCGCAGGAACTGGCGACGCCCGAGGCGTTTGCCCGCGATCCGGAACGCGTGACGCGCTGGTACGACTTTCGGCGGCGCAAGTGCCTGGACGCCCAGCCCAACCCGGGACATCTGGCCCTTGCCGATCTCGAGGAAGTGATGCGGGATCGCGGCGGGTGGGTCACGGTGCTGACCCAGAATGTGGACGGCCTTCACCAGCGTGCGGGCAGCCGGGATGTCGTCGAGTTGCACGGCTCGATCATGACCTGGCGCTGCTGCGAGAGCGGGCGACGGTTCCGCGACCTGCCCGCACAGTTCGAGGAATACCCGCCCAAGAGTCCCGAGGGCGCGCTCCTGCGCCCCGATGTGGTCTGGTTCGGCGAGGCCCTTCCGGAAACGGCGCTCGAGCGGGCGTATGAGGTGGCGGCGACCTGCGAGGTCTTCCTGACGGTGGGAACGAGCAGCGTGGTCTACCCCGCCGCGGGGTTCACGCAGATGGCACGCGAACACGGCGCATCGACGATCGAGATCAATCCGGACGAGACGCCCGCAAGTGAGGTGGTCGACCTGAGCATCCGGGGGCGGAGCGGCGAGGTGCTTCCCCTGATCGTCGCGGGCGTGCGCAAGGCCTTGGAATAACAGGGGCGGACTGCTTATCCGGACTTCGCATCACCCCTGATCGAGGGGCCGCAGGATGGCCCGCACAGGGCTGGCATCGAAGCCCGCCAGCGGGAGGGGCAGAGCGATCAGTTCGTAGCGTCCCGGGGGCACGGCATCGAGTTGCAGGCCCTCGATGATGGCGATTCCCGTGCGGGCGCAGGCCGCGTGGACGGGCAGGTCCTTGCTGGTGGCGTGGTCGACGCTGGGCGTGTCGACGGCGATGGTGATGACATCGCGTGCATGGAGATGGTCGATGAGTTCGACGCTCATCGGCGCGAAGTCCGGGTTGAATGTGCGTTTGTCGGGCTGGGTGCCGGTCCGGATCAGGATGCGCCGCTCGCGGATCTCATCGGTGAGGTGTTCGGGATGGACGGGACGGCCTCTGCGGGCGGGGACATGGATCACCTGGCAGGGGCCGAGGAAGTGATCCAGCGGCATCTGGTCGATGGTCGGGCCATCGACGGCGTAGTGGCTCGGGGCGTCGGCGTGGGCTCCGACATGGACGGTCGTGCGGAGCGTGGAGAGCGTGAGGGGATCCCCCCGCCTCATGTCGAGGAGGACCTCGCGTGAGAGTGGCGTATCGCCCGGGAACACGCTGATCGAGGGGGTGAGCGTCGGCGAGATGTCATAGAT
>WGEO01000104.1 GCA_015492715.1 Phycisphaerales bacterium
TCCACGACCCGCTCACCTTCTTGGGCCCCTTCGGCACATACGAGATCAACGCGGAGACCGGGCCTCGACACGCATGGGAGATCGCCTCCGGCATCTCCTCGGACCTCTGGTCGATGCCCTCGAGCCACACCGCCTTTGCCGTCGTGCTCGGGTTGTTCCTTGCATGGCTCTATCCACGGCTCAGGCCGGTCACGATTGCCCTCGTTGTCATCGTCGCCTTTGCCCGCGTGCTCCTCGGGGCGCACTATCCCAGCGATGTCCTGATGGGAGCGGGCGTGGCCCTGTTCATCTGCGCTCGGGTCTATCGTCCGATCATGCCCGATGGACCAGAGCCAACCTCGACCAAAACGACACGCAAACCCCGACGCTCACGCCGGCACCTTATTGCGGTGCTGGCGGCGCTGGGCCTG
This sequence comes from Phycisphaerales bacterium, assembly GCA_015492715.1. GTDB lineage: Bacteria > Planctomycetota > Phycisphaerae > Phycisphaerales > UBA1924 > S146-42. Next base: position 411 of record WGEO01000104.1, read on the forward strand.
CTCGCGGGCGGCTCGACGGTGCTCTGGCACAAGATCATCCGCCATCACCTCTTCCCCCGCAACTTCGGCGTCGTCGTCGAGGGCCGGATCTACCGCTCCGGTCGCCTCACCGACACGGCCATGCGTTCCCTCGTGCGCGACCGCCATCTGCGCACGATCATCGACCTCGGCGCGTTCGATCCGGACTCGCCCCGCGAGGCCCACACCCGGGAACTCGCCCGCCAACTGGGTGTTCGGCGAATCCGTCTGAATCTCATCGGCGACGGGACGGGGGATCCCAATGACTATGTCACCGCCCTGCGCATCATGACCGACCCAGAGGCCCAGCCCGTGCTGGTCCAGTGCGGGGCCGGGTCCGAACGCACCGGCGTCGCCGTCATGCTCTATCGCAACCTGTTTGAGGGCGTTCCGATTCAGAAGGCTTACGAGGAGACCTTCCGCTACAAGCACGATCGCGACGACTGGACCATGCTCGCCTATGTCGCAGACTGGAAGGACGCAATCGCGCGCGCGCTCCAGACCGGTAAGCCGATCCCCTATCCACCTCCCGAATCAGAATCCCCGCCCAATGGAGATCAGGACCCCTCGCCATCCGAATCCGATGGCACGCCGTCGGGCTGATCGTCCAGCGTCTTGATCTGGATGCAGCGGAACCGGACGGGATCGCCGTGCCCCGCGAAGCCGAAGAACCCCCGCCGCCGGGCACGCCCGGCGAACTTTTTAGCCTCATACATGAAATCCCGCACTTCCTCGATATCCGCGTCGAGGATCGTCGTGCCGTTGAGTTCCACGCGGATCCGGGACCCGCGCACCGTGACCTCCTGGAAGTTCCACTCACCCGCCGGGCGCAGGTAGCCCCGATGGGCCGCGACCTGTCCGTACACGCTCCCGTGGTACTGTCGCGGGTCGAGGTTGGCATAGCGCGGATGCGTGTTGTCCAGCACCTGCAACTCGCACATCCCGCTGTATGCGGGGTCCCCCATCCCGGGATAGCGGATCGCGAGCCCGTTGTTCCCGCCGGGCGGAAGCATGAACTCCAGGCGGACCACGAAATCCCCGTACTCACGCTCGGTAAAGAGCGTCCCGCCGTGTCCGGGCCTGCACTGGATCGCATGATCGACCACCTCATATCCGTCGATGGCGCCCTGCCAGCCCGTCAGGTCCCGTCCGTTGAAGATCGTCTCGAACCCCTCGCGTCCGTGCTCCCAGAGGATGCGATTCGCCTCCTCGCTGTCGATCTCCCGCACGCGGATGTGGCGCCAGCGGATCTCTCCCCCGTGTGTCTGAAGCTGGATGGGCCCCTGCCGAACGAGCGGTTCGGCACGCCGGAAGTAGTTGTCCATCTGTGCGTGGTCGACGACAAGTTGGTTGTTCAGCCAGACGCTGACGCGCTCGCCGACCATCCGGACCCGAAGATGGTTCCACTCGCCGAAGTCGTGGTCCGCGTAGAAGATGGGATCCCGCCCCGGACTGCCCTCGGGATTGTTCCAGAGCCCCCCGGAGCCCTTGTCGGCACCGATCCCCCACTTGCCCCCCGCCTTCGTCGTGTCCCAGATCTGGACCTGCGGATAACCACGCAGATACACGCCCGAATCCGCCCCCGCGACCGTTCGATATTCCAGCTCCAACTCGAAATCGCCCAGATTCCGGTCGCTCGTCAGGTACAGCCCCTGCCCGTCATTGACGAGCACCCCATCTTCCACACGCCAATGTGCCCGAATGTCGCTGAGGCTCTCGGCCTTCTTGGCCGCGAGATCCTTCGGATCCAGTGCCTGCCACGATGCGGGATCTTCGGTCCCCGCCCCCCACCAGCCGGACAGATCCTTGCCGTTGAACAGGTCCTCCCAACCACAGCCCGGCGGGGAAAAGTCCGATCCCACACTCAGCAGCGCACAAGCAACGAAGATCTGGATCGCCATGGCAGCCTCCTGAAACGGCAGGCAGCATAGCGTCGCCCCTGCTCCAGAAACCGGGGCAAATCGTCCAGATTACCCATGAGGGGGTGGAACCGCCGAACGAAGCCGGCGTATCGGAACGCATCGGGGGGCGGGGTGTCGAGGTGTCGGCGCAAGCGTCCCACCCGACCGCCGGAGGGGAAGCGCGTGAGCGACAGCGCGGGACGGCGTCAGAGGCTTGAACGACTGCTGGATGTGGCCTGCGCCAGCCGGGGCTGGTCCAAGCGGCGTCTGGCTCAGGCACTCGGACGCGATCCGACCAAGCTCGTGCCCGAGAGCGGCAATCCCAAACTGGATTTCGTGGTGGCACTGGCCGAGTTGCTCGGCACACCGGTCGGCGATGTCGTGCATTTCATCATGGGACCATCCGACGAGCAGGCGATGGCGAGCAACCAGCCCAGATCCACATTCGAGCAACTCGATGCGCAGGCGAGGGAGGCGCATCGACGCGGTGCCTATCAGGAGATGGTGGAGTTTGCGGCCCGTGCCCAGGCGGTCGCAGACACCCCCGAGGAACTGGCGCTGGCCTGTAATCGCGAGTATGGGGCATGGGACGGACTGGGGCGGTATCAGAACGCCATCGAGGCGGTTCGGCGGGGGCTGGAGAAGGGTCCGATCCCCCGCTGGCTGGAACTCATGCTCCGCTCCAATCTGGCGAACGCACACTACGCGCTCTGGAACCTCACGGAGGCCCGCACCGTGGCGGGTGAGGTCATCGAGGTCATCTGCTGCGATGGGTGCGAACACCCGAACGATGAGTTGACACTGGCGTTCGCCTTCTATGTGCGGGGCAACACGCGCCGGCGCATGCTCCAGGGAACCCTCAAGAACCGCTCGGCGACGCTGGATCGAGCCCGGCGGGATCTCGAGCGGGCTCGCACGGAATACCTGCGTCTGGCCGACGAGGACGACAACGACTCATTCCGGGCGATCGCGCACACCTGCGAGGGCGGGCTGCTGGAACTGGCGGTCGAGGACGGGTCCGTGGTGCCCATGGACGCCATCGAGCGTGTGATGGCGGTTCTGGATCGGACGGTAGAGGAGGATCTCGCCGGCGACTGGCTCGAGAGCATCGGGTGGTGGTGCGTGTTCGGGTCGAACATTGCTCTGGGACATATCGAGTCCGAGAAGGCCGAGCAGCCGCTGGCGATTCTGACAAACAAGGCCCACGATATTGCCAAAACGCTGGACAACTGGGCATTGCGGGAGCGGGCGTTTACACTGGAGCACGCCTCGCGACGGTGCAGACCGGCTGCATCGCTGGATGAAGGCTCCTGGCTGATGGACAGCGAGGATATTGGGATGTTGGTGGGCACGATGGGTCGTTTCCCGACCTTCCGTGCGACAGGCTGGCGGATTCTGGAATCCTCGGGGATCGTCTGCTGATGCGTGTGAGGGCAGCCATGAAGGTAACGACGATTGCATTGATGATCGGACTGATCCCCGGCGGGGTGCTGGCGGATCCACCGGACGACATCCCGACTGATCCCCCGAAAGCCCACACCAACCAGGGGCGGACCGTCGAGGACACCAAGCCCACGCGAGGCGCCTACGACGACGAGCCCAAGAGCGACGAGGGACGCTGGCGGGACCAGATGCTGCCGCCGACCTTCGGCAGTGACCCCTTCCAGGCCCCCGGCCACGATCCGCTCCGGATTCCCGGAGAGTTGCCCGGCCTGGATGTATCGGCGCCCAGCGGGCAGATCACGGTCACACCTGCACCTGCGACGCTGACGCTGCTGGGGCTGGCGGGCCTTGGCCTGTGCAAGCGTCGGCGGGATCAGTTCCGCTCATAGGCGTTGCAGGAAACATCCAGGGTGTATCCGGCCTGAGCGCACGAACGCGGTTTTCGAACGCATCGTTGCTCGCCGCCCCGGGTATCCTCGCAGGTGATGGAATCGCTGGAGGTTTTCGAGCACGCCGCCCGTCTGCTTCGCCGACGCGCTGCATTCGTGCTGGTGACGGTGATCGAGACGAAGGGCAGCACGCCGCGTGATGTCGGCGCCCGGATGCTCTTCGTCCCCGGCAAAGGGTTTGTCGGAACGGTCGGCGGCGGACAGTTCGAAGAACTGGTCAAGGACGGTGTGGAGCGTGCGATTCGCGAGCGTGCGACGCTGCGTGAGCGGTTCACGCTCGGTACCGAGGCCGAGCAGTGCTGCGGCGGGGTGATGGAGGTGCTGATCGAATATCTCGGACCGCGCCAGCGTGTGGTGCTCTTCGGTGGCGGGCATGTTTCGCATGAACTCGTGCGGCTGCTGCGATCTTCGGCGCTGGAGATCGTGGTCGTCGACGACCGGGATTCCTGGAATACGAGCGATCGGTTTCCGGATGTCCGTCGGGTGCACTCGTATGAGGAAGGGGTGCGGATCGTGCGTGAGCGCCCCGCCTCGACGCTGGCGTGTGTGTTGACCTGCTCACACGAGACGGACTTTGCGATCATTCGAGATCTGGCACGGGATCCCCCGGCCTATCTGGGACTGATCGGTTCCCGCTCCAAGCGGGCGTGCTTCTTTCGTCGGCTCGCGGCTTCGGGACTGAGCGAGGCACAGATCGAGCACATCCGGTGCCCGATGGGGCTGGGCAACATGGGCAAGGCGCCGGCCCAGGTGGCGATCTCGATCGCAGGCGAGCTGCTGCTGCGAGCGCGGGAGATGGACTCGTTGTGAGCGCAGAAGATGTGGTGCTGCTGCTGGGAGCCGGACGGGGACAGCGCATGGGAATCCCCAAGGCGCTGATGCGGGTTGGCGGGCGTCCCTGGTGGCAGATTCAGGAGGAGCGTCTGGCGGCAACGGGCAAGCCCGGGGTGTGGGTGCTGTCGGATCGTGTGCTGGATGCGATGGGCTCGACCCGCCCGAAGGGCATGATCGTGCGCGCGCCCGAGGGTGCTCCCATGTTCGAGAGCGTGCTGCGGGGGCTGGAGGCGATCGGGCACGCAGGGGGGGTATTCATCCAGCCGATCGATGTGCCGATGGCGAGCGGGGAGGTGCTGGACCTGCTGGCAGGCTCGGGCGTGGCCGTGATTCCGACGCATCGCGGCAGGCATGGACACCCGCTGTATCTTCGCTGGTCGTTCGTTGTCGAGCGTGTGCTGGGCGGGGGCCTCGATCGTCTGGATGCGATCACGCGGGATGGGCGCGCGATGGTGGAGGTCGACGACCCGCTGGTCGTGCTGAATCTGAATCGCCCCGAGGATCTGCGGGGGTTGGCGGACTACTTGCGATAGGTGATGCGAGCCTTGTTGAGGTCGTACGGGCTCATCTCGACGGTGACGATGTCGCCGGGGAGGATGCGGATGCGGTGCTTGCGCATCTTGCCCGAGAGGTATGCGAGGACCTCGGTCTGCTGCTCATCCGGCAGACGAACGCGGAACATGGTGTTGGGGAGGGCCGCCGTTACGACGGCTTCAAGGGTGAATTTTTCGTCGTCCTGCGCCATGAAGGTGCCTGGCTCCTTTGCATTTCATCGGGGGGTACATGCCCCCTGCCGCGATCGAGGGATCGTTCCCCCGAGGCGGTGGTGGTTCAACCGGACAAACCTCGTACAGATCCGGTGTATTCCCCGAATGATAGGGCGCGTGTCTCCCTCATGGCTCGATCGTGCCGAAAGGCAGAGGGTGGTGGCTCAGGCCGCCCTCTTGAGGGTCTCGCTGACGCGTGCGGTGAGGGTTTCCGGCGTGAACGGCTTGACGACATAGTTGTTGACGCCGGCCTTGATGGCATCCATGACTCGGGATTTTTCCGCCTCCGTCGTCACCATGATGATGGGCGTCTTGTGTCCTTCGGCGCGGTAGGTCTTGAGGAATGTCAGGCCGTCCATCACGGGCATGTTCCAGTCCAGGAGGATGAGGTCCGGCTTGAACTCGGCAGCGATTTCGAGCGCTTCCTTGCCATCTGCGGCTTCCTTGATATCGCTGTATCCGAGTTGCGAGAGGATGTTGCCCTGGATGCGCCGAATGGTCTTCGAGTCGTCGACGAGGAGGATCTTCATGGTCATGTTCCCCTTGGAGGGTGAGGCCTCAGCCCGCGAGACGGGCATTTGCGGTTGTCTTGGGTGCGATGGCGATCTCGACGATGAACCTGCCGAGGTCGGACTCGCACGGGATGCAGACACACTTTGCGCCGCTGGGGCGTTGGATGGTGTGCCCTTCGCCGATGATGACCGTCGGGCACGAGATGTCGATGTTCATGCCGAAGAACTCGGCCTTTGTGGCGCCGGCGATCATGTTTGCGATCTCGCCGACGGCGTCGGTGAAGTCCTCGGAGTCGACGGGGACCTCCATGCCACAGAACTTGTTGATGACGGCTTGGGCGGTCTTAGTTGGGAAACTGACGGCAACGGCTCCCGCGACATCCCCGCTGAGACCGATGACGCCGGAGACGCCTGCGTTCGAGGGGAAGTTGTTGATGGGCGTCGGGTCGTAGAACCGGACGCTATTGCTGAGCATGAGTTCAAAGGTCTTTTCGGTTGCGTCCATCAGCGGCTGGATGTACTCGTCCACGGTTATTCCCCTTGCGACAGCGTGGTGTCCACGCGTGCATGTCATCGGAATCACGGGCGTGGGTATTCATTCGGGCAGACCGACAGGCCAGGGGGCTCGATGGATTGTGCTGATTATCACGAAATCACGGCGAGGTGGTTCCGAGAAGGCGGAGCGGGCGAACGAGCCCGATCCATGCGAGCGGTGCCAGCGCGATTGCAAGATAGGTGGTCGATGCGGTGAGGACGACCGGGATGAAGGCTTCGGCTGCGGGATCGGGTCCTGCCTGAAGCGAGAGGACCAGACCGGCCAGGGTCGGCCCGACGAAGAAGCCAAGGTTTCCGGCGGCGTGGAAGGCCCCCATTCCGGGTGCCCCGGTCTCCGTGCGTGCGACGAGTGTCAGGGAGGATGTGAACAGGACGGCACCCGCGATGCCCATGCCCGCCAGGACAGGGATCAGGACGGACGGGGACGGGCGGGCGAGCACGATTGCGGCGAGTCCCCCTGCGTAGACGATGCTCGCCAGGAGACGCAGGCGAAGCGGGCTGACGCGATCGGCGAGTCTTCCGGCGGGATAGGCGCCGAGTGCCATAAGCAGCATGGCAAGGCCGATCATGCCCCCCGCGGCGTGTGGGGAGAGCCCGCGTGCGGCGAGGTAGAGCGGCACGGTCGTGACGAGCAGACCGGATGCGGCGCGATCGGCGAACATCATCGGGAGGATGGGTGCGAGCGAGGCTCTGCGGGCAGTCCCCTGCTCCTGTGCCTGGGCATACGCCGGGATGGGATTACCCCGTGGCGTTCTGATCGACGAAGCCAGCAGGGCTCCGATCGCGCAGGCGGCGGCACCTGCCAGCAGCACATTGGGCGGCCAGGACTGTGCGATGACGGCACCGGCAGCGAGCCCGGCGGCGACGCCGAGCATGAGGGCACACCCTGCGGCTCCCATGCGTGCCCCCGTTCGGGGGGATGCTGAGGACCTTGCCAACGAACTGAAGACGAATGCATAGACCACGAGGTCTGCTGCACCTTCCAGGAAGCGCACGGCGAGTGTCGGGAGGAGTCCGATCGGGAGCGCCATGACGGCCAGAAGGGCGGCATTGGTGAGTGCCGCGATTCGGACGACACGGGCATGTGAGGCGCGGCGTTGCAGGAATCGCATGAGCGTGACGGCGGCGAGGGCGCCGAGCAGATTGATGGTCATGAAGAGATGGGCGGCGGAGATGGGAGCGCCGTACCGCTCGATCACGAGGGCCCGAAGAACAGGCACGACCATGGCATCCGGCGTTGCCGTGATGAAGATGACCGCCAGCCCGGTCCAGAGGGCGAAGGTCTCATTGCTGGGCTGCGTTCTGCGGTTCTGCATGGCTGGAGGGCTTCTCGGCCCGGAGTGCGTGGCGGGTTAGCGACCTTTCTCGATCACGATTGCGGCGATGTTATTCGGACGGATCACGGGATTCTCACGGAGATTTTTCCGTGAGGGTGGTTGAGAGAGCGTCTCGTGCGCTCGATGTACGGGGATGCGTGTCCGGCACGGATCGATGGCGTGCTGAACTGGCAGAACCGACACCAACTGCAAGCGGGGCAGGCGTGCATCGTGAAGATCTGATCGAAAACCTGGCGAAGCAGACGGCGATGTGCGACGCGAGCGACCTGAACAGTCTCGCGGCGCTGCACGAGCAGTTCGAGAAACTGCGCGACGCGCTGGACGACCCGGAGACCGGGCGTCTTGCCGGTACGGCGCACGACGCGGGAGAACTCGTCGAGCGGATTGTGCTCCGGGAGGTTGCCGACGCGGAGGCGGCACTCGAGGATGTGCGCAAGGCCGCGGCATTCCTGCAGGAGGCACTCGAGGCGATCGCTTCCGGAGAGTCCCCCCCGGAGAGTCCCGACCTTTCGTCGTCGTCGAATGTGCGGGCGAGCCGTGATCCGGAGTTGGTCGAGGCCTGGACGCAGAGCGTCGAGGATGCCATCGGAGAGATCGAGCCGGTTGCCCTCCGAGCCGAGCAGGGCGAGTGTCAGGACGACGATGTCGCCGAGGTCCGTCGTCGGATCCACACGATCAAGGGAGAGGCGGGCGTCCTGAGCCTTGTGGACGCCCAGAAGGTGCTGCACGATTTCGAGACGGAGCTGGATGCGTGCGAAGAACTGCCGGTCGAGCGGACACTCGCGATCGTGGACTGGCTGCGAGCCTGCATCTCCTCGCTTCAGTCCGATCCCGATGGCGACCTGCCGGCGTTCGATGAGGGCAGCAATGCCGCAAGCATTCCGGAAGACGATGGCGGGGCAAGCGTTTCCGCGGATCAGGAAGAGGGGGGCGGGTCATCTCAGGAGGGTGATGAAAGCGATCCCAACGAGCCCATCGTGTTCGAGAACCTCGAGCACGATGAGAACATGGCGGACTTCCTGAGTGAGTCGCGCGAGCACATCGCCAACGCCGAGGGCGCGCTGCTGGAACTCGAAGAGAACCCGACGGACGGTGAACTGATCAATACGGTCTTCCGTGCTTTCCACACGATCAAGGGCGTCGCCGGGTTCCTCCACCTGGATCCGATCGTGCGTCTGGCACACTCTGCCGAGTTCCTTCTGGACGCTGCTCGCAAGCAGACGGTCACGCTGACGAGCGGCACGATCGACCTGATCCTGAAGTCGTGCGATCAGATGGCGCGTCTGATCGAGGCGATCGAGGGGGCATCGGGTCCGCTGCGAGGGGAACTGGACTCGCTGATCCGCCTTCTCGACGACGCTGCGGCGGGCAAGGAGATCGCCTCGGGCACACCCGCGGTGGTCAGCGCTCCGAAGAAGAACAAAGCCGGAGAATCCGGGGGTGGTGACAACCCGAATCGAGCACGCCGGCGTGATCAGACGGTCAAGGTGTCGACGACGCGGATGGACGCGCTCGTGGACATGGTCGGCGAGCTGGTGATCGCCCAGCAGATGGTGGTGCAGGATCCGACGATCCAGGGGATCAACGACCAGCGCGTGCAGCGGAACCTCACGCATACGGGCAAGATCATCCGCGACCTGCAGGAGGTCGCGATGAGCCTGCGCATGGTGACGCTCAAGGCGCTGTTCCAGAAGATGTCGCGTCTGGTGCGGGATGTCTCGAGCAAGGCCGGCAAGCGGATCCGCCTGGAGATCGAGGGCGAGGACACGGAACTGGATCGGACCGTCGTCGAGGAGATCTCCGATCCGCTCGTGCACATGATCCGCAACGCGTGCGATCACGGGATCGAGCCGGAGGAAGAGCGGATCCGTGCGGGCAAGCCGGCGATCGGGACGCTGGCGCTGCGGGCGTATCACCGGGGCGGATCGATCGTGATCGAGGTGGCCGACGACGGGCGCGGGCTGGACCGCGAGAAGATCCTGAAGAAGGCGATCGAGCGAGGCCTGGTTGGCGATCGCGATCCCGCGGATATCAGCGACGACGAGGTCCACAACATGATCTTCCTGCCCGGCTTCTCGACGGCGGAGAAGGTCACGGACATCTCCGGCCGCGGCGTGGGCATGGATGTGGTTCGGCGGAACATCGAGGCCCTGCGCGGGCATGTGGAGATCCGCTCGAAGAAGGGCGAGGGATCGACCTTCTACATGCGCCTGCCCCTGACCATGGCGATCATCGACGGGATGGTCGTGCGGGTGGGCACGCAGCGGTATGTCGTGCCGACGCTGAACATCGAGCAGAGCTTCCGCCCGACGCCCGAGCAGATCCATACGGTCGCGGGTGGTCGGGGCGAGATGGCGATGGTGCGCGGCTCGCTGCTTGCGGTGCATCGCCTCAAGAACCTGTTCGGGCTGCGCGAGGGCGAGGACGATCTGACGAACGCGCTGCTGCTGGTGCTCGATGCCAACGGGGATCGGGCCTGCCTGGTGGTCGACGAGATCCTCGGGCAGCAGCAGGTGGTGATCAAGAACCTTGGTCGTGGGCTGGGATCGATCCGCGGGGTGTCCGGCGGAGCGATCCTGGGCGACGGGCGCGTCGCACCCATTCTCGATGTCTCGGGTCTGCTGGCATCCGCCGCCGAGCAGGGCACACAGCCGGGAGGAGCACATGTCGACGGATCATGAGATCAGTGGTGGAGTCGATGGCGACTCCAACGAGAACAAGTTCCTGTCGTTCTGCCTCGGCGACGAGGAGTTCGGCGTGGAGATCCTGCGGATCCGGGAGATCATCGGCCTGATCGACATCACGCCGATCCCGCACACACCGGACTATGTGAAGGGTGTGATCAACCTTCGCGGGAAGATCATCCCTGTGATCGAACTTCGCACGAAGTTCGGGCTCGAGTCCGTGGCATACACGGAGGAGACCTGTGTGATCGTCGTCGAGGTGGCCGACGGCCCCGACGGCGAGATGTTCCAGATGGGCGTGATCGTCGACAGTGTGCGCGAGGTGATCGATGTGCCGCGCGACAAGGTCGAGCCTGCCCCGCGGTTCGGTGGTTCGCTGAACACGGGGTACATCATGGGGATGGGCAAGGTCCGCGACAAGGTGCTCATCCTGCTGGACATCGACAAGGTGCTCCTGGACCAGGAGCTGGAATCGCTTGCGCACGCCTCGCGGAGCATGGACGAGGCACGCGAGACCGCCGCCGCATGAGACGGATCCTGTTCAGGATCATTCTGAGACTGTTGACCTTTCGAGTAAGGAAGAAAGCCATGACGACATCCGCCAGCGAGACGACGAACAGCCCCGAGCAGTTGATCGAGAGTGTTTCTCGGTCGCAGGCCATGATCGAGTTCGATCTCGACGGGACCATTCTCAACGCGAACGAGAACTTCTGCAAGGCCTTGGGATACAGTCTGGACGAGATCCGCGGGAAGCACCACCGGATCTTCGTGGACCCCGCGGAGGCGGCGACGCCCGAGTACGAGCAGTTCTGGCGCGACCTCGGGGCAGGCAGGTTTCAGACCGGCGAGTTCCGGCGTAAGCGCAAGGACGGCTCGGACATCTGGATCCAGGCCACCTACAGCCCCGTCTTCGACGATGATGGGCGTCCCTGTGGCGTCGTGAAACTGGCGAGTGATATCACCGACGCCAAGTTGCGGGCGATCGCCAACGAGCACGAGATGATCAAGATCAGCGAGATGCTCGAGCAGATCCCGATCAATGTGATGCTGGTCGACAAGGACCTGCGGCTGACCTATCTGAACGAGACGGCGAAGAAGACGCTCAAGACGATCGAGCACAACCTGCCCGTCAAGGTCGAGGACATGATGGGCACCTGCATCGACATCTTCCACAAGAACCCGGAGCATCAGCGCAAGATCCTGGGCGATCCGAAGCGGTATCTGCCGCACGAGGCGGAGATCGTGATCGGCGGCGAGGATGTGGCTCTTCGTGCCGACGGCATCTACGACAAGGATGGCAACTTCATCGGCTGCATGGCCTCGTGGACCGTGATCACGGAGAAGAAGCGTGCCGAGCGTGAGGCGCAGGAAGCCGCCGAGCGCGATCGCCAGAAGGCCCAGGAACTCCAGGAGAAGGTCAACCAACTTCTGCAGATCGCGCAGGCCGCCGGCGAGGGCGACCTGACGATGGATGTGCCGTTCACGGGCGATGATGCGATGGGGCAACTCGCCGACGGTTTCCAGACGATGATCGACAACATCTCGGCGACACTGCGCGAGGTGAGTTCCGGTTCCGATCAGATCGATGCCGGCGCCCAGCAGATCGCCGGTGCAAGCCAGTCGCTGTCCGAGGGCGCGACCGAACAGGCGGCGAGCCTGGAGGAGATCACGGCGTCCGTGGAGCAGATGAGCAGCATGGTGAACCAGACGGCGGACAACGCTCAGCAGGCAGCCTCGCTGTCGGACGAGTCGCAGAAGGCTGCGGACCGCGGTGTTGCCGAGATGGAGCAGATGTCCGCGGCGATGGGCGAGATCAAGCAGTCGAGCGCGGAGATCTCCAAGATCATCAAGGTGATCGACGAGATCGCATTCCAGACGAACCTGCTCGCGTTGAACGCGGCGGTGGAGGCCGCCCGTGCGGGTGAGGCCGGCAAGGGCTTTGCCGTGGTCGCCGAGGAGGTGCGCAACCTGGCGCAGCGTTCGGCGGAGGCCGCGAAGAACACCTCGTCGATGATCGAGGAGTCGACGAAGCGTGCGGACAACGGCGTGGCGATCGCCGAGCGCGTGGGCAAGGCGCTGGAGGACATCGTCAGCGGCACGAAGAAGGTCAACACGCTGCTGGCGGAGATCGCCAGTGCCAGCAAGGAGCAGGCCGACGGGCTGGGCCAGATCGACAAGGGCATCAGCGAACTGGACAAGGTGACCCAGCAGAACGCCGGCAACGCCCAGGAACTCGCGGCAGCCGCCCAGGAGACGGCCGCGCAGGTGACGGCGATGCGGGACCTGGTGAACAAGTTCCGCCTGAAGGGCCAGGAGAATGGGTCGGGCCCGTCGCGCGGTCCCGCTGCTCCGTCGCGTGCGAACTCGTCGCGTGCCGGCGGTGGTACGGCGCAGAAGGCCGCCGCCACCATCCCGCTGGACGACGAGGACTTCTCGGCGTTCTGATCTAGGCGTGATCGTGATCATCCCCGCCCGCGCTCGAAAGGGCGCGGGTGGGCTTTGGAGGGGTTCCATGTCCGTGCAACTGAACAAGTCCCAGTTCCGGCGGATCGCGAAGATCGCGCATGATCTGTGGGGGCTGTCGCTCTCGGATCGCAAGATCGAGCTGGTCGCGAACCGCCTGTCGCGATATCTCATGCGATCACGATTCAATACCGTCGAGGAGGTCCTCGACAATATCGAGCGGAACCCCTCACGCGAGGATCTGCTCGCCTTCTTCGATGTGCTGAGCACGAACACGACCAAGTTCTTCCGCGACACGGCCCACTTCGCCTATGTCGAGCGTGAGTTCTTCACGGCCCTGGCCCGCGGCACACTGACGGTTCCGGATCGGCGGGTGCGGATCTGGTCCGCGGCGTGCTCGACCGGCTGCGAGCCCTGCTCGCTTGCCATGCTCGCCCTGGAGACGATCCCGGACCTCGAGCGCTGGGACTTCCGGATCCTCGCGACGGACCTGTCGATCCGGGCTCTGGAGCAGGCTCGCTCGGGGATCTTTCCCGCCCAGCAGGTCGAGGAGTTGTCGAAGCAGCGTCAGAAGCGGTTCTTCGAGAGGATCGACCCCCAGCGCTATCGGATCCGCCAGGAGGTCATGGACCTGATCAGTTATCGACGCCTGAATCTCATGGAACCCTGGCCGTTTCGAGGGCCTTTTCAGGTTATTTTCTGCTGCAATGTGATGATTTACTTCGACGAGCAAACACGAGAGAAGCTCGTCAACCGATTCTACGACATCCTTCCCAGCGGGGGGATCCTTGCGATCGGGAGCGCGGAGACGCTCTCGGGACTCGAGACACCGTTCGTATCCGTGCAGGCGAACATGTATCGAAAGTGAGGGCTCGTGAGCAGCACACTTCACACCTACGAGCGACAGGCCAACGCCGGCAAGATCGTGGTCGGCGTCGCGGATCTGGCCCTCACGCGGGATCCGGACGCAACCATCATCACCCACGCCCTGGGATCGTGCATCGGGGTTACGGTGTACGACCCTGTCGCCTGCGTGGGCGGGATGCTCCACTTCATGCTCCCGACGGCCAAGTCCGAGGCCCAGCGGACGCCCGAGAAGGCGCTGATGTTCGGCGATATGGGCATCCCCCTGCTGTTCCGGGCCGCGTACGACATGGGAGCCAAGAAAGAGCGGCTGATCGTCTGCGCCGCCGGCGGCGCCGAGATCCTGAGCGACGACGGTCACTTCAAGGTCGGCTCACGAAACCGGACCATCCTTCGCAAACTGTTCTGGAAGAACAATGTGCTGCTGTCTGCGGAAGACACGGGTGGCACGAAAAGCCGCACGATGTCGCTGCACATGAACGATGGATCGGTCGAGATCCGCCATCGTGGACAGGCATCACTGCTGTGGCCCAACGAGGAGTGAATCGGACGGGGGGGCGGCCCCCGGGAGACGACGCATGACCTGCAACCTTCTCATTGTCGATGACTCGCCCATCCTCCGACGCGCCATGGCGAAGGTCGCACACCTTGCCGGGATCAGCGAGGACAACATCCACATGGCCTCGAACGGGCGTGAGGCACTGGAGGTCCTGGAATCGATCTGGGTAGATCTGATCCTGCTCGATCTGCACATGCCGGTGATGGACGGCGAGGCGTTCCTGCGCGAGCGAGCAACCCTGGCCCATGCCCGCGACATTCCAGTGGCGATCGTCAGCACGGAGAGCAATCAGGACCGCCTGAATCGTCTGCATGAACTCGGTGCCGTGGATCGTCTGGCCAAGCCGTTCGAGCCGGAGGACCTGTGTGCCCTCATCCGCAAGCGACTGGGAGTGACGCCATGATCGACCAGGAGAAACTCTGTGAACTCGTGTGCGAGGCCCTCGAACGGACGGCGATGGTCTTCGCAGAACCGATGGAAAGCGACTCGCCCGACGGCATCACGCGGGTTGCACGCATCATCTACGAGGGCGAAGAGTCCGGCGAGATGATCCTGGCGGCGAGCGACGGATTCGCGCTCGAACTCGCCTCGAGCATGCTGGGCGAGGACGAGGACGCCATCGCCGCCGACAACGAAGGGGCGCTCGCGCTCGCCGAACTGGCCAATATCGTGTGCGGGTCGGTCGTCGTCGCCATCGGAGGCGAACAGCGTGCGATCACGCTGGGGTTGCCCGAAATCGCAGAGCCATCCCCGGCGGATGGCGATGGCATCCGGTGTGTGGTGGAGTCCATGGGTGAGCCGCTTGTCGTCACATGGCGACCGAGCCGCAAGGCCGCGTGAGAGAACACAATGGGCACGAAGAAGAAGATTGGTGTTCTTGTCGTCGATGATTCGTCGATCGTTCGCCGTGTGCTGAGCCGGGAACTCGCCAAGGAGCCCGACATCGAGGTGCTCGCGACCGCCCCGGACCCCTATGTCGCGCGCGACAAGATCGTCGAACTCGAGCCCGATGTCATCACGCTGGACATCGAGATGCCCCGGATGGACGGGCTGAGTTTTCTCCGAAAACTCATGCGATATCACCCCGTGCCCACCATCATCGTCAGTTCGCTGACGCCGAAGGGATGCGAGACGGCGATGGCGTGCCTGGCGTCCGGTGCGGTGGATGTGCTCTGCAAGCCCGACGGGTCCTACTCGATCCGCGAGGTGACCAAGACGCTCGCGCAGATGATCCGGGGAGCCGCCGGGGCAAAGCTTCAGCCCATCCTGAACCCACCGCCGATCCGGAAGGAACTGTGCAAGGTCCTCCCGTCACGGGCGATGATCGAGACCACGCACAAGGTTATCGCGATGGGAACCTCGACAGGCGGCACCGAAGCGCTGGCAACGGTTCTCCCCGCCCTGCCCCGCACGACGCCCGGTATCGTCATCGTCCAGCACATGCCCGAGCGGTTCACCAAGTCGTTCGCCGATCGCCTCAACGGGCTCTGCGAATACGAGGTCAAGGAAGCCGAGGACGGCGATACCGTGATTCCCGGACGGGCCCTGCTGGCGCCCGGGAATCGCCACATGAAACTCGCACGAGACGGCGCCCGCTATGTCGTCCGGGTCTTCGATGGCCCACGCGTCTGCGGGCATCGCCCGAGTGTCGAGGTCCTCTTCGACTCGACCGCCCAGCACGCCGGGGCCAACGCCATGGGCATCATCATGACCGGCATGGGGGCCGACGGCGCCGACGGCATCGGGAGGATGCGTGCCGCAGGAGCCGTCACCATCGGCCAGGATGAGGAAACCTGCGTCGTGTACGGGATGCCGCGTGAGGCGTACGAGCGCGGGGGTATCCAAGAGCAGGTGCCCCTCCACCAGATCGCCTCCAAGATCGTCGCGTTCGCCGAGGGCACCCTCAAGGCCGCAGCCTGAACCGCCCATCTCCTGCGTGCTTCTCCACGGCCGCCATTGCTCATCCAGGGGGGTTTGGACCGCCCCCTTGGGAATCACTACGCGGCCTGCCGGATGGCGCCTGCGGTCTCCCGGATGAGTTCCTCCAGCTCCGCGGCGGGCTCCTCGTCGATCTCCTCCACTCCATCGATCTCCCGGAGCATCTGCTCCGAAACACGCCCCAGAAGAGTCAAACCGAATGCGGGCCCCACGGCTGCCATGCCCCGCAGCGAGGACAGGAACGGAGGAGCGACGCGACGACTCCGCACGAGTTTCTGCAGACGCCCCAGCGACGCAAGCACATCCTGCTCACATGCAGCATCGAACAACTCTCGCTCGAACAACTGGGGAAGCCCGCCGCCTGCCTCTCCCATGCAGACCGAACGGAGCACACGACCAACGAGTTGGAAGGACGCCGGGCGAATCAGGACCGCATTGGCTCCCTGATCGCAGAGCAGGCGCGCCTGACGCAGACTGGGGCGGACCATCGAGAGCACGATCGCCCCCTGATAGCCCCCCTCGCGAAGGATGGCCACGGCCTCCTCGGGCGTGGACACATCCTCGACCGCATCATCGAGCAGGATGGTATCGAAGTGATGCATCTTGATCTGATCGACACCCGCGCCCAGATGACTCACCGGGGTCACACGCATGGAGTACGACGGGAGCCTCTGGGCAAGAACCTTCCGATCGAGTTCGATGGCATCGATCAGGAGCACGCTCAACTCGCGGGTCTGATCGTTCTTCTCACTGTCGTCCTTGGACGAAGCGATGACCGCGGTCACGGCAGCCAGGTCGATAGGCTCGTTGAACTGGACCGTCACGACATGCTCCATCCCGCTGTGATGGGTGCATGCCCCCACGATACCCGTGGCCTCGATGTTCTCGCCGATGGCCAGCGTTGGAAGCGTGACATCGAGCCTCGTCCCGGGATGGAGATACCCCCTCAGGACAAACCGCCCGCCCCCCTCGTGCAGGTCCAGCACATGCACCTTGATCGCGCGAGGGGACGCGCCCGCCTCATAGGCCTTCGCAGAGATATCGGTCAGTTGGTACATGCAACTCGTCCCGGCGACCTGTCCGACTGCATCGGCGATTCATGCTCATCGAAGTCGCACCCCGCCCTACAGCGAATCCAAGGTCCTCTGCACGCCCGTCATTATCAGCACGGACATTCCCCACTCCGGGGGATCACGCAGAAGCCCGCTTCATCCGGAAACCCGCCAGCGAGTCAGTCGGCTCGCCTGAACAGATCGAGAAAGCGATCCTCGTATTGCGCAAAGACACCGAGACGATCGAGTTCATGCTTGAGCGCCATCGCCTTGGATCGGTCATTCCTCGCCTGCTCGAAGAGCCGCTCGATCCGCTGTCGAGTGGCAAAGTCCAACGGCTGCTCGTCCGACTCTTCGGGCGCCGTATCCCCCCCACCATCGGAATCTGGCGTCTCTTCCGTTTCCTCGATCTCTCCGCCTTCCTCATTGCGCGCCCCGAGGAGATCCTCCGGCAGGGCGTGTTCGGCCTTGAGTTTCTCGAATGCCTCGATGAGCGCACGATCGACGACCTTTGCCTGCTCGTCCAGGGGCGCAAGGCTGAGGTCGAGCCCCGCCAGCACACTGAACACGCTCAAGGCCGAACGGGCCGCCTTTGGATTCGCGACATTGGCAGCGAAGAAGGGAATCTCCGCGAGCAGGCCCATCCCCGGGATGCCCTGCTCGGCAGCGGCGGCGAGCGCGACCCCGTTGAGCCCCCCGATCTGACCATCGGCAAGGGGACGAATACTCAGGCGATCCAGTTCGTCCAGGATCTCCTGATTCGTTGCGACACCGAAGACACGCGGATTGTCGGCAGGATCGAGGGCCGAGGCCATCGACGCGAAGGTCACCATTCGCTCGATGTCCAACTTCTTCGCGGCCTCGGTGAGTTTCTGAGCATACGCATAAGTCCCGATAGGCGGCTGCGCTTCGCCTACGAAGACCACGATCGGACGCCCGGGCGCGTCCTCGGGTGTTCGGAACAGCAGCCCTCGCGGCACGCGGGCGGCCCGCAGCATGCCCTTGTGCACGACGGTCTCGTTGATGTCGAAGAACTCGCGCAGATCGATCCGGCCGAACTGCTCCATCTGGAGCTGCTCGATGAGGTAGGTCGCCGCGACCATCGCCACGCTGCCCATGCCGGGCCAAGCGGCGATCATCCAGGGCCTTGGGCGTTCGTCTGCCATTGTCAACCCTCCTGACTCATACGCCGCTCATGCTACGACACAGGAGGCGGATTGTTCGGATTTTGCATGGGTAACGGGCGGAAAACTGCTCCTCGCCATCCATCAGGCGATGGGCTGGGCCGTGGGGGAGTGTGAGGAACGGATACTGGACATAAAGCCGCCTGTCGGACTCGAACCGACGACCTGCGGTTTACAAAACCGCTGCTCTACCAACTGAGCTAAGGCGGCCACGCCGACGGGCATGGTGCGGGACTATAGAGGCGGCGACGGCCGGTGTTGTGCGACATGGGCGGACGAAAAGAGGAGGATGTCCGTTACTCGCACCCGAGCGAGGTCCGACGGAGCTGGTCTTTCGAGTTCCAATGGACAGGCTCCTGAGGATTCGCGCTCAATCCAGCCGAAGCTGATCGCCCCGCTCTGCGGGGCACCTCACCCGATGGCTCCAAGCCGACCCGGCGACGGCCCCGCACGCCCAAAGTGATACCCATCGGCACATGGTGGCTTGGTGACAGTGCATGCGCTGGGCCACGGCCCCTCACCGTGGGATGGAATACCTTTGCATCGTGGAACTC
>WGEO01000105.1 GCA_015492715.1 Phycisphaerales bacterium
CTGTCGTGCAGGCGATGCTCTGTGGTCTGCCGATCGTTTCGACGGGGCTGGAGGTGTTCCGGGAGAAACTCGATACGGGAGGCGGGTTTGTCAGTGAGCATCCGAGGCAGTTTCGGGCGCATATGGAACGCCTCGCACAGGATGCGTCCTTGCGCGCGCAGATGGGAGCGATCGCACGCAGGACGGCTCTGGATCGATATGTGTGGTCGACGCACGAGTTCGTCGAGCGTTTCCTCATGCATCCGCCGGACGATCCGGGCGGCGTGCGCCGGCCCTCTCCGTGACATCGGGCGAAGTCGTCCCGCTTCGCGTGTGTCAGAGCGTGAAATACTTTGCGTGCGGGTGGTGCACGATGATGGCGCTGGTGGACTGCTCCGGATCGATCTGGTAGTTCTCCGTGAGGGTGCAGCCGATCCGGGCGGGGTCGATGAGGCGCCAGAGGATCTCCTGATCGCTCATGTCGGGGCATGCGGGATAGCCGAAGGAGTACCGGCTGCCGCGGTATCCCTGGCGGAAGAGATCACGGATGCCCGGGGCGTCGTCGCCTGCGATCCCGAGTTCCTGACGAATGCGTTTGTGCCAGAGCTCGGCGAGGGCTTCGGCCGCCTCGACCCCGAGGCCATGCATGTACAGGTACTGTGCGTATTCGCCCGACTCGAAGAGCGAGCGGCACACCTCACTGACGCGCGGGCCCATGGTCACGCAGTGCAGGGCGAGCACATCGCGCCGGTCGGCGTCCAGGGGCAGGAAGAAATCGCTGATGCACAGGTGCTTCTTGCCCTGCTGGCGGGGGAAGGTGAAACGCTCGATCTCGCGGGTGTGATCCTCGGGATCGAAGACGATCAGGTCGTTGCCGTCGCCGGCACACGGGAAATAGCCGTATACGACGGCGGGATGGAGGATGCTCTCTCGTTCACAGCGGGCCTTGAGATCCTCATAGACAGGGCGGATCTCCTCGTCGATCTGCCGGGCGTATTCCTCTGCGGATCGCGGACCCCGGCGGATCTGCCACTGGCCCCGGAACAGGGCGACCTCGTTGATGAATCCCCAGATCTGGTTCAGCGGTACATCCTCGACCACACGCGAGCCCCAGAACGGCGGCTCGGGGATATCCGGTGGTGGGGGAATCGATGATCGCTCAGTGACGGCGGTGCTCGAGTCATCCTCGAAGTCCTGCATCTTCCTGCCCTGGGCCGCCCGCGCCCGCGCGACCGTTTCCTCGGCATCGGTCCGTTTGTGCAGGCGCTGCTCGATCTCTGCCCGCACCGCGTCCAGCGAGCCGGAGGTGATGGCGTCCATCAGACGCAGGCCCTCGAAGGCGTCCTTGCCGTAGAGCACATCACCCGGGTACTGGCTGCGCAGGTGTCCCTCGGCGTAGTGGCGGGTCAGGGCCGCTCCGCCCAGGAGGACGGGCGGCGTCAGGCCCATCTCGCGCATCTCGCGCAGGTTCTCCTCCATGACCATGACGCTCTTGACGAGCAGCCCGCTCATGCCGATCGCGTCGGCGTTCGTCTCGCGCCATTTCTCGATGATGTTGGTGAGAGGTTGCTTGATGCCCAGGTTGTAGACGGTGTAGCCGTTGTTGCTGAGGATGATGTCGACGAGGTTCTTGCCGATGTCATGGACATCGCCCCGGACGGTCGCGAGCACGATCGAGCCCTTGCTGGTGCCTTCCGTGCGTTCCATCATGGGTTCGAGGTATGCGACCGCCTGCTTCATGACCTCGGCGGACTGGAGCACGAAGGGCAGCTGCATCTCTCCCGAGGCGAAGAGGTCGCCCACGACGCGCATGCCGTCGAGCAGATGATCGTTGATGATGGTCAGGGGATCGTACTTCGTCAGCGCCTCGTCGAGCGTGTCGATCAGGTTCTGGCGTTCGCCGTCGATGATGTGTCGGCGCAGGCGTTCCTCGATCGTCGCCTGGGCCGACTCCTCGTGCGACGGTCCCGCGGCGCCGACATCCTGGAAAAGGTCGATGAATCGCTGGAGCGGGTCGAAGGACTCGTCGTCCACCCCCTCGGGCAGGCCCGTGCCTCCACGGGACTCGTGTCGCCGGTCGTAGATGAGGTCCAGCGCGGCCCGTCGCTGCTCGTCGTCGATGCGGGCCAGCGGCATGATCTTGCTGGCATGGACGATGGCGCTGGTCAGGCCGGCCTGTACGAGCTCGTGTAGGAACACGCTGTTGAGGACATGGCGGGCCGCGGGGCGAAGCCCGAAACTCACATTGCTCAGGCCCACGACCGTCTGGCAGTCGGGCAGGGCCCGGCTGATTCGGCGGACGCCCTCGATCGTCTCCAGGGCGCTGCGCCGGTCGCTGTCCATTCCCGTGGAGACCGGCAGAACGAGCGGGTCGAAGAAGAGGTCCTCGGGGGCAAGCCCGTGGAGAGTGGTGGCCCGCTCGAAGGCACGCTGCGCGATCGCGAGTTTGCGATCAGCGGTGCGGGCCATGGCCGACTCCTTGTCCTCATCGATGGAGCCGATCACGAGCGCGGCGTTGAAGGTGCGGGCGAGGCGGCACAGAGCGTCGAACTTCTCCTCGCCGTCTTCGAAGTTCGCGCTGTTGATGATGCACTTGCCGGGGGCACATCGCAGACCTGCTTCGATGGTGGCGACCTGCGTGCTGTCGAGCATCAGGGGGGCGGTCGCCTCGCGCACGACCTTGGCCACGATGGTCGCCATGTCGCGGGCGTTGTCGCGGCCGGCGTAGTCGACATTCAGATCCAGCACATGCGAGCCCTCGCGGAGCTGCTGGCGGGCGAGGCTGACGATGCCGTCGTAGTCCTCGCTCTCGAGGAGCTGCTTGAACCGGCGCGAGCCCGAGGCGTTCATCCGCTCGCCCACGAGCAGGATGGATGTGTCCTGGCGGTACTCGACCGGCTCGTACAACGAGGTGCAGCATGCCTGCCAGGGCGCCTTGTCGAGCGGCAGGCGTCGGCGGTCTTCACCCAGGCGCTCTGCCACGGCCTGGATGTGTGCCGGCGTCGTGCCGCAGCAGCCGCCGACGATGCTCACCCCGCCCTCGTGGACGAATCGAATCAGGGCCTCGGCAAACGGCTCGGGTCCGAGCGGAAAGTGTGCCTTTCCGTCGACGAGTGCCGGCAGACCCGCGTTGGGGACCACCGAGACATGCCCGGGCCATCGGCGCGTCAGTTCATGGACATACTCGCGCATCTCGTCGGGACCAGTCGCGCAGTTGAGCCCGAGGCTCGCGATCGGGTAGCCGTGGAGGGCACCCATCGCCGCCTCGATCTTCGAGCCGACCAGCATGGTGCCCGTCGTCTCGATCGTGACAGAGACGAGGATGGGGATGTCCGTCGGCGTGCGCCCAAGTTCGTCCATGGCCGACAGCGATGCCACGATCGCCGCCTTGACCTGGAGGAGGTCTTGGCAGGTCTCGATCAGGAGCGCGTCGACACCACCCTCGATCAGGCCCAACGCCTGGGTGTGATAACTGGCAACGAGGTCGTCCCAGGCGATCTGGCCGAGGGTGATCAGCTTCGTGCCGGGGCCCATGCTGCCAAGAACGAAGCGCGGGCGGTCGCTCGAGGCGTGGCGTTCGCACGCCGCCCGCGCGACCTCGGCCGCCAGGCGATTCAACTCGCGGGTGCGATCTGCCAGATCAAACTCGGCGAGGACATGCGCGGCTCCGCCGAAGGAATCGGTTTCGACGGCATCGGCTCCGGCCTCGAGAAATGACTCGTGGATCTGCTGGATGGCCTCGGGGCGCGTCAGCAGCAGCACCTCAGGGCAGTTCTCGCGGCCCAGATAATCGCGTTCGATATCCAGATCGAGGCTGTGGATGGAAGTCCCCATCGCCCCGTCGATCAGGAGCACTCTGCGCTCGAGGTATGCGAGAATATCGGACATCGAGCCTCCGTGCCGGCCCGATGGTAGTCTATCCATTTATCCGGATCAATGGAAGAAGACTACTTCCGGCCCTTGGTCTTCTTCTTGTCGGGCTTCTTGAAGTAGTCGCCTGCAAACTTGCGCTGGAACTTCTCGACGCGACCCGCGGCGTCCACGAAGGAGCGCTTGCCCGTAAAGAAGGGGTGCGAGCCCGACCAGACCTCGACATGCAGCTCGGGGACGGTGGCACCGACCTCCATGACGACCTCGCCGTTGTGATAGACCTTGCAGGCCTGGAATGGTGGGTGGATGTCCTTCTTCATCGGGCGACCTCCGGGATGGGCAAGGATGATAGGCCGGAAACTCGCGTCGTCGAACGATATCAGTGATCGGTCGGCGGGGTTGGTGTGTGGAGGCCGTGAGAGGGGCGAGCAGCCCGAGCGATTGGGAATGGCGATGATGGATAGGTGAAACGGGTAGTCGGGCTGCGGATTCGCCATGCCGAGCCGGTTTGTGGGCTGGGACAGCGAGCCGGTCTGGAGTAGGCAATTATCCGGAGACAGGGGGCTCTGGCAGGAGGCTGTGGGGCAGAGCCCTCTGGCGGATAGGGCGGGTGGCGATGAGGCCGATTCGGCGGATCGGTCGGAGCTGGAGGCTTCCAGGCTTGGGGAGGTATCGGGTGGTGGCGTCGTGGCGAGCGGCGAAGCGGTGTGCCGGTTCAAGGTTCCGGGCCAGGAGGACGATGGACCCGACAGGCCGAGAATGCGGCTTGACGGGCCCGGAAGGCGGCCTAGGCTTGCGGCATCGGTCCCCGATAGCTCAATGGTAGAGCGAGCGGCTGTTAACCGCTAGGTTGCTGGTTCGAGTCCAGCTCGGGGAGCTTCGACGAAAACGGGGTACTTCGACGCCACGATGGTTAGCGGAGAGCCCCGGAAGCGAGAGCGGCCTAGGTTCTGCCATAAGGCGTTGTCAGCAAAGGGTTACGCGCGTGTTGGCAGCCTCAACGCTTGCTGCATTCTTGCCGAAACCCACCGTGCACGCACTGCTGTGAAGCGCCAGGTCCGTTATGCCGTACAAGTTCAAGGATGAGATTACATAGGTAGTCCATTCAGGGGTTGCCTGTTTCCCAAGAGGGCGGGATGACCGATTACCGAGGCAGAGAGATTCCCTGGTTGCCGGTAGTTCGCTTCCACAAGGAGGTCGTTAGACGAGCGGAGGAGGGGTTTTTCTCGCTTAACGGTCGCGATGACCAGGCTGAGCGATGGACGAGCCTTCCGAGTTTTAATCCCGCTGACCTTGCAGGCCCCTGGCAAATCGACCGCGATCATATCCACAGCCAGCCATTCCGGCTCACCCTCGAACAGGGCCAGCACGAGAGCCTCTTCCTCGGTGGCCCCTGCTTCCTCGCCTGGTCAAAGTCGATGCGAGGGAAATGGATGCCTCGGTGGCGCCCTCTCCTCTATCGGGAGATCGAACTTCAGCCCAATGGCTCGCGCTTCGAGGTGGTGCCGAAGAAAGGCTCCTGGAGTGTTAGCCCGCTTCTCTACAGCCTGTTCGATCGACTCGAGGTGAATGTTGGTGAGTCGCTCGACGATTTCGCGGCCCGTCTCATCGAGAAAGCCGCCAGTTATCGGCGATTCGAACAGGCACCGCTCGACCGCAGCATCTTCCGCGCCCTCTTCTCCGAGGTTCCCGATGCCGAAGCCGAGCTCACAAAGGAGATCCGCCACGACACCTTCGATGTTGAGCCTACCCCTTGGGTACTCTTCGCTCCGACCAGCAACTTCTCGGCGCTCACCCGCCACCTGATGCAGGACTATGAGCGTCTCGATGCGCTCCTCACCCGCAATCCCGAACAGATCGGCGGCCTCCGGCTGCTCGAGGACCGGCCCACGACACCGCTGGCCAAGCAGGCAGATGTTCTCCCGCTCGTGCCCCTCAATGACTCGCAGCGGCGGGCGGTCCAACGCATTCTCGAAGAGCGGCCGCTCACCGTGATTAGTGGTCCGCCGGGGACAGGCAAGAGCCAGGTCGTCGTCTCACTCCTGCTCAATGCCTGGGCTCGCGGCCAGACGGTGCTCTTCGCGAGCAATAACAACAAGGCTGTTGATGTTGTTCGCGAGCGGGTCGAGCGGTTCGAATCGGAATTCCCGATTGCGGTGCGAGCCGGTGCGAAACAGAAGCAGAACATCCAAGAGGTTCTCCGGCGCACGCTAAACATGGCCAGGGTGACCGACGGAGAAGGCGCGGCGGACATGGACATCGAGAAGCTTCGGCGGCGACAGGAGAAGCTCCTCGATGAGAGACGCGAACTGCAAAGTGCACTTGAGTCGAAGCTCCCGCAGCGCATCGACGAATCCAGGAAGACCGCGCTCCGGGCATACGGCAAGTACCGCTCGACGCTTGCCTCGCTGGCGGATCAGGAGCGGGCGCTCGAAGCGGAGAAGGCGGAACTCGGATTCGAGGGCATCAGTGTCGCGAAGATTGAGGCGGCGGTCGAGGAGACGGCCGGCTGGCTGCAGCGCATCCAGCATTTCAAGGAGCTCATTGCACGGGATAACCAGCGACGACAGGAGCTCCAAACATGTGTCGTCGATAGAGAGCGGCGTCGTGATCGAGCCGTTGAGGAAGTCGGCCTCGCCGCGTCGGAGGTTGGGGATTGGAAGTGGTTGCTCACTGGGCCAAGCCCAGAACTCTTGGCGGACTGGGATCAGAGGTTTCGCGCGATTCTCGATAAACCCGTGGAGCAGGCACTTGAACCCATTGAGTGGCGAGACGAGTTCGATCGCTGGAGGTCTGCTGAGCAGGCGGAGGGCTGGGCCAGTGAGGCACGCGAGTTTGCGGAGGTCATCTTGCGGGCCTCCGCCGAGCTTGCGCCGAAACTGGAGGAGATCCGAAAGCTCTCGGCTGCCGTCGAAAAGGGGCGATCC
>WGEO01000106.1 GCA_015492715.1 Phycisphaerales bacterium
CATATCGATCAGATCGTTGATCACGAGGCCGCCCATGTCGCGCAGACGCAGCTGGCGGCAGATCTCGTCGACGGCCTCGAGGTTCGTCTGGAACGCGTTCGTCTCCGCGTCGCGGGCGCTCCGGCTGCGTCCGGAGTTCACATCGATGGCAACCAGCGCCTCCGTCTCGTCGATGACCAGACGCCCGCCGCTGGGCAGCGGAACCTCGCGCGCGTGCATCGACAGGATCTGCTCCTCGATCCCGAAGGCGTGGAAGATCGGCATCCTGCCCGTGTAGCGCATCAACTTCGCAGAGGCACGCGGGGCGACGATCTTCATGAAGCGTGCCGCCCGCTCCAGGGCCTTCGGATCGTCGATCACGACCTGCTCGATGTCGCTCGTCATCCAGTCGCGCAACGCTCGCACCAGCAGGTCGCTCTCGGAATAGAGCAGGCGGGGACCCGAGCCGCTCGCGCGACGCTTCTCCATGTCCTTCCACAGACGCATCAGGTACGCAAGGTCGCGCTTCAGTTCCGTCTTCGTGCGGTCGAAACCCGCCGTTCGCAGGATGAAGCCGAACCCCTCGGGCAGGTCCAGCTGCGAGAGGATCTCGCGCATCTTCCGGCGCTGCTCCTCGTCCTCGACCTTGCGGCTCACGCCCACGCGGTCCATCTGCGGCATCATCACCAGGAACCGTCCGGGGATGCTCAGATAGCCCGTGACCGTTGGGCCCTTCGTGCCCACGCCCTCCTTGAGCACCTGGACCACGACCTCCTGGCCCTTCTTCAGGCACTGCTGGATCGGCGGACGCTCGCGACGGGGCGTCTTCTTGCCCACACGCTCCTTCGTCTCCTCGTCCTCGCCCGGAAAGCACGACGGATGGATGTCCGAGACATGGAGGAACCCCGCCTCCCCGATCCCGAAATCGACGAAGGCCGCCTGGATCGCACTCTCGACATTCTTCACACGCCCCACATAGATGTTGTTGACGCGGCTGATGCGCCGCACGGACTCGGCGTGGTACTCCTCGAGCTTGCCGTCCTCGACGATCGCGACCCGGCACTCATCGCCCGGGACATAGTTGATCAGCATCTGGGTCTTGGCCATCATGGCTCCCTCGCGCGCCGAAAGGGGCATCGCGCGAGCTGGTCCCGGAGCGGACGCGGGCGCCCGCGGGTCCGCATGCCGGGTCATGCCCGGCAGTCTCGGCACGCCCGGGCGGAGCACCGCTCACACGCCGCGTGCCGGCAGAGCCCGTCCGAATCTGCGGGCTCCGGGGGGGAGTTTGCTGCCGAGACCCACGCCGCCCTCGTCGGGTGGCTATTCGACGGACGGTCCGTCGAAGGCCTCGGGCACGACTTTTCGCGCTCGATCTCGCAGATAGGTCGCGACCTCGGGCGCAGAATCCAGCGTCAACGCCTTGTCGGCGATGCGCTCACAAGTCCGAATATCGACCGAACGAATCGCCCGCTTGAGGGCGGGTATCGAGTCCGGGGTCGCCGAGATCGTACGCACGCCCAGCCCGATCAACAACAACGCATACTCGGGATCGCCCGCAGACTCCCCGCAGACGGAGACCGGGATCGCATGCGACTGCCCGGCACGCACGATCTGGTGGATCAATCGCAGCACCGCAGGATGTGTCGGCTGATACAGATGCGCCACACGCTCGTTCGTCCGGTCCACCGCCAGCGTGTACTGCACCAGATCGTTCGTCCCGATGCTGAAAAAGTCCGCCTCGCGCGCAAACTGCTCGGCCATCAACGCCGCCGACGGAGACTCCACCATCATCCCCAGCGGGGGGATCCGCTCGATCCGCTCGCCTTCCTCGGCGAGATCCTCGGCGACATCATGCACGATCAGACGCGCCCGCCGAAGCTCCTCGATCGAGGTGATCAACGGAAACATGATCCTCAGTGGCCCCTCACGCGACGCCCGCAGGACCGCCCGCAGTTGCGTCTTGAAGTCCGATAACCGATGAAAGGACAGGCGGATGCTCCGCAGGCCCAGGAACGGATTGCGCTCGGGGATCTCCTCTCGCGACTGGGTGTACTTGTCCGCCCCCAGATCGACGGTGCGAATCGTCAGCGGGCGACCTTCGAGCAGTTCCAGGCAGCGCACATACGCCCGATAATGCTCTTCCTCCGTGGGTTCGCTCGGGCTCGTCAGGTACAGGAACTCCGTGCGATAGAGCCCGACGCCGCTCCCCCCGACCCGCAGCACATCGCGGACCTCGTCGGGGAACTCGATGTTGCCGTGCAGGGCGATCTCGACGCCGTCGGTCGTCTCGGCGGGCAGGCGGGCGATCTCGTCGAGCCCGAGCATGTGGGTGCGCCGGCGGGCCATGATCCGCGCGTACTCCCCGCGCGTCGCCTCATCGGGGGCGAGGATCAGGCGTCCGGCGTCGGCGTCGACGATCACCTCGTCGCCCGTCTGGACCTCGCGCGTGACGCCCGCGCAGCCCACGATCGCGGGCAGATGCAGGGCCTTGGCGACGATGGCCGTGTGGCTCGTCGGGCCGCCCAGTGCCGTGACGATCGCTCCCGCGCCGCTCCGCCCGATCTGCACCGCCTGCGAGGGCGTCAGGTCGCGGGCGACCACCACCCGTCCCGAAAGATCCCCCAGGTCCTGCGACGACTCTCCTGCCAGCTCCGAGATCAGGCGGTCGGCAAGATCGCGCACATCGTCGGCCTTGGTCTGGAAGACCGAGTCGCTGCTGGCGGCGAACCGACGCTCCCACCCCCCGAAGACCTCCGAGACCGCGAACTCGGCACTCACCCGATCGCGCCGGATCATCTCACGGACCGGGGCGACCAGTTGCGGGTCCTTGAGCATGCCCAGATGGAACAGGAAGACCTTGGCGGCGTCCTCGCCCATCTCGTCGCGAGCCCCGTCGTAGATCTGCTGGACGGACGCGATCGTGCGCTCGCGTGCCTCGTCGAAGCGGGCCAGTTCCTCGTCCACCCGATCGGGCGGAATCGATCGGCGGGGCATGGGCCGGCTCGACGCGTCGAAGACCTGCGCACGACCGATAACCACGCCCTTGCTCACCGGGATGCCTGGAAGGATCTTCATGGGTCGTGCGCGTCCGGGCGGATCGTCGTTGCCTCGGGGCCCATCATAGGATGCCGACGCCACACTCCCGATCGGGGCGGGTGATCGGGGCCCGGCTTGACTTTGGAGCGCCGGAAGGCTCTGATCTGGGGTACACGACATGGGCGGGCGTTGCCGGCGGGACCGACCCGCAGGCCCCGTCCACGCGGATGACGCAACGAGATCGACCCATCACCAATGGTGTCATGAAGACGCTGACGGGCATTCTGCAGATGCCGAAGCGCGCCGATGGACGCGTTCGGCAACTCTCCGGCTCGATGATCGTCGAGAAGGAGGACGACCCCTTCCTCCCGCTGGCCCTGGGAGAGCAGTTCAACCTGCGCGACGGCGTCGAACTGACCGTCGAGGTCGTCGAGAAGAAGCCCCGTCGCCGACGCGGACGCGGGCCCCGCAAGCCCCGCCCCGTCGTCGAGCACATCCTGAGCATCGAGGGCATGGATCCCGAGCGCTTCAAGGAGCGCAAGACCTTCGACGAACTGACGAGCATCGACCCGTGCCCACGCCTGACTCTCGAGTATCCGGGCTGCCCGCCGGCGTGCCGCCTGATCGACCTGTTCTGCCCGATCGGGCGAGGACAGCGCGGCCTGATCGTCAGCCCTCCCAAGGCGGGCAAGACCACGCTACTCAAGCAGATTGCCGAGGCCGTGCTCCGCAATCACGAGGATGTCACGCTCTTCATGCTGCTGGTGGACGAGCGCCCCGAGGAGGTCACGGACTTTCGCCACAGTTTCACGGTCGGCGATCACCCGTGGGACCCGTCGCGCGTGCACATCTTGGCTTCGAGCAACGACCACGATGTCGAACGCCATATCGCCGTGAGCACGATCTGCATCGAGCGTGCCAAGCGGATGGTCGAGGCCGGGCGCCATGTCGTGGTCCTGCTGGACTCGCTGACGCGTCTTGGGCGGGCCTTCAACCGCAGCCGCGAGCACGCCTCCAGCGGGCGCACGATGTCCGGCGGGATCGACTCCAAGGCGCTGGAGATCCCCAAGCGGATCTTCGGTGCCGCCCGCAACACCGAGGAGGGCGGGAGCCTGACGGTGCTGGCGACCTGCCTGGTCGACACGGGCTCGCGCGGCGATCAACTCATCTTCGAGGAGTTCAAGGGCACGGGCAACATGGAGCTCGTGCTCGACCGCAAGGTCGCCGAGCGACGCATCTTCCCGGCGATGGATCTGGCTTCCAGCGGCACACGCAAGGAAGACCTGCTGCTGGACGAGCGCACGCTCCAGACCATGACCGCCCTGCGCCGCCGGATGATGAACATGCCGCCCCATCAGCAGATGGAGCAGCTGCTGGCCGCGATGGAGCGCTTCGGCACCAACGCCCAGCTCGTGGGCTCGGGCAAGTAGGGCCTATCTCGATACGAGCGATGCGAGCCGGCGCGCCATGGCGTGATTGAGCGCATGGCCGGCCTTGTGCGCACGCACGCGTCCGACGATCGGTGCCCCGGCCAGCGCCAGATCCCCGATCAGATCCAGCAGCTTGTGGCGTGCCGGCTCGTTCTCGTATCGAAGTTCGTTGTCGATCGGACCCAGCGGGGCGAGCACGAGCATCCGGCTCGGGTCCATGTGCGCAAACAAGCCGAGGGCCCGCATCTGTCGGGCCTCGTGCTCCAGGCAGAAGGTGCGCGCAGGGGCGATGCTGCGCGCATAGGCGGCGTCCTGCGGGCGCTGCGTGTCCGGCTCGTCCGTGCGTGTCCATGCGGCGTGCTGGGCCTGGATCGCCGGGTTCGGGCCATAGTCGAGTTCATAGACATAGACGCACGCGTCGGGCGGATCGTCATGCTCACGCGGGCTCGCCTCGATCCATGCCTCGCCGGATTCCACGCGGATCGGCTCATCGATCACGATCGGCTCGATCGTCGCGTCCAGATCGCGCACGCCGACGGCGTTCAGTTGGATCACGAAGGGTGAAGCGGAGCCGTCGAAGATCGGCATCTCGTCGCCTGCGATCTCGACGATCGCATCGCTGATGCCCAGCCCTGCCAGCGCGCTGAGGACATGCTCGACCAGCCCGACGCGCGCTGGCCCTGCCGCGAGAGTGGTGCAACGGGGCGGCATCGAGGCGAACGCCGGGTGCAGGGGGTCGTCGCTGAGGTGCTCGATCGTGGCGGGGATCTCGGGCTTGTCGGGCAGGTCGACGCGTCGGAAGCGGATGCCGGTGCCGGCGTCCGCCGGGCGGATGGCATACATGACATCGCGGGCGGTAAAGAGGGTCGTGCCCTGCCCTGCCAGCGGTGCTTCGAGCGTGCGCCGCCTCACGATTGCTCGCGTGCCTCCTTGAGGCGTTTGACATCGCGGGCGATCTCGCCGAGCCTGCGGAAGGCGGCGTAGTTGGGCATCTGCTCGCGTGCGCGTCCGGCCGGGGCGCCGACCCAGGTCTCGCCTGCGGGGATGTCGCTGATGACGCCGGCGCTTGCGCCGATACGGGCGCCGTCGCCGATCGTCAGGTTGTCCGCGATTCCGACCCCGCCGCCGATCTGGACGAAGTCGCCGATCGTGACCGAGCCCGCGATGCCGGTGTTCCCGCAGATGACGCAGTGCCTGCCGATGCGGCAGCCGTGCCCGATCTGAACATGATTGTCGATCTTTGTTCCCTGCCCGACGACCGTATCGCCCAGCTTTGCGCGATCGATGCATGTGCATGCGCCGATCTCGACATCGTCGTGGATCTGTACGCCGCCCGGATGCGGGATCTTGACCAGCCCGGATCCGTCGGGCGCGGGGGTGTAGCCGAAGCCGTCGGCGCCGATGACGCTCCCGGCGTGGATGGTGCAGCGATTGCCGATCGCGCATCCGTGCATCACGACGACATTGGGCATCAGGGTCGTGCGTTCGCCGATGCTCGAGTTGCGTCCCACGAACACGCCCGCGACGAGGTGGGCCCCGGCCCCGATGCGGGCCCCCGCCTGGATCGTGCACGACGGGCCGATCGTCGCGCCCGGGTCGACCTCGGCATCCGGATCGACATGGGCGCCCGGGGCGATGCCCGGCGCGGGCGCGTCCTCATCGACGCGCACGAGCGTCACGATCTGCGCCAGGGCGAGGTCCGCGTCATCGACATACAGCAGGGCCCTGCGCGCCGGATCGTGTCCCTCGATGCTCACGCCCCGCGTGACGAGGGCGGCGGACGCCTTCGAGGACGCCCACAGGTCCGCGAATCGCTCCGAGCGGATGAAGGTCATCGAGCCGGGCGTCGCCCGTTCGATGAAGTCGAAGCCGTGGATCAGCAGTTCGCTGGGACCCAGCAACTCCGCGCCGACCTGCTCGGCGATCTCCCCGGTTGTGCGTGCCGTCGCCAGAGGTGTCACGGATCAACGCCCCGCCGCGTAGTTGTTGTTCATCTCCCGCACCACCATATCGGTGATGTCGATCGATTCGCCCGCATAGAGGATCTGGCGGGCCAGAATCGCCGCCTGGACATCGCGGCTCGATGCGCCGGGCCCCTCGGGCAGTTTGATGGCACGATCGTCGAGCAGGACCAGATCGATGCCCTCGCGCTGGGCCACCTGCTGGACGACCTCGATGGCCTTGGTGTAGATCTCCCGGAAGATCCGTCCCTCCTCGATGTTGATAAGGAGTTGGGCGGCCTTGAGTTGTGCCTCGCGCTCCTGATTCAGCACGCCGAACCGCAGGCGTCGATCCAGCGCTTCCTGGTCCGATAAGTTGAGCGTGTTCAGTTCCTCGTCGATCTTCTTCATTTCCTCGAGGATGCGTTTGGGCTCGGCCTCGAGTTCCTTGATCTTGTTCTCCAGCGTGCCCCTTCGGGCCTTGAGTTCGTCGAGATTGTTGAAGAGGGCGTCGAGGTTGATGGTGGCGACAGCGGTGGGGGTCGCTGCCCGTGGCGCGGGCAGATTGTCGCCCGTGGCATGCAGGGAAAACCCGAGTGCAAGGCCGACTCCGATGCAACCGGCGGCGAGCCAGCGTGTGCGGTTCATGGCGTGCTCCTGACGGAATGGGTCCGCGATCTGAGACCGCAAGTATATGAGCCCCGGGAGGCGATGGGGCAGAGGAGGCAACCCCGGATGGAAGGGCGTGCGGGGGGCGAGAGGGTGTCAGAAGGGGATGTCGATGGTGAAGGTGAGCAGGCGGGTCTCGTCGCCGTCTTCCTTGAGCAGGGGCACGCCGAAGTCCAGCGCGATGGGTGCGGGGCTCAGGGGCGTGACGAGGCGGACGCCCGCGCCGGCCGACACGCGGTACTCGTCGAATCCGAGGTCTTCCTGGACGGTGCCGGAGTCGACGAAGAAGGCGACGGCGAGGATGTCTTCGAAGACGGGCTGGGTGAGTTCGGCCCCGAGGAAGAACTCCCAGGACCCGCCGATGGGGTCATTGCCCAGTTCGCCGGTGTCGTTGCGGATGCCCTTGGGGCTGATGGTCCGGAAGTCGAATCCCCGGAAGGAGCGTCCGCCGCGATAGAAGCGTTCGAAGACGGGGGCCTCGTCGTTGCCCTGGGGAATCCAGCCCGCCTCGGCGCGCAGTTCGAGGATGGTGCGGTTTGCGTCGTAGTCCTCGAAGAGGGTGATGAAGACGGCGTGCTCGGCCCGCAGGGAGGTGAAGGTGTAGTCTCCGCCGAGGATGCCCGCCTGCTCGATGGCGATGCGTGTGCGTGAGCCTCGCGAGGGGATGATGCGGCTGTCGGTGGTGTTGCGGACGAGTTGGAAGGTTGCGCTGGTGATGGTGTTGGATCCCTCGACATCGAAGAAGTCGACGGGGTTGTCCTCTTCGATGTCGGAGATGGTGACGCGTTCGGCGCGCATGGCGATCTGCCCGGACCAGCGTCTGCCGAAGGCCCGCCCGAACCCGAACCGCCCGCCGAGGCGTTCCTCGTCGAACTCGCGGAAGCGACGGGTGCGGAACTGGACGAGCCCGCTGGCGGAGTAGTCGGTGTCGAGGAGGGTGGGGTCGGCGAGGCTGACGGAGTAGGTCTGCAGCTCGGTGCCGGGGGCGATGTTGATGCTGAAGGTCTGGCCCGCGCCGCGAAAGGAGCGCTGGCGGAGGAACTCGCCCAGCGAGTCGGGCCAGTCGAAGAGGTCGAAGTTCCGCTCGGTGATGCTCAGGCGTGCGGTGGCGCCCAGGTCGCTGCTGATGGCGCCGCCCAGGTTGAACGAGCGGGTGGCGGTCTCCTGCACCTCGATGAGGACATCGCGATAGCCCGGCATGTCGGGGTCCTCGCGCTGCACGGTGACCTGCGGGAGGATGCCGTCGCGCGGGTTGGTGTTGAAGAGGCGGCTTCGACGCAGCTGGATCTCGGTCTTGCGGATATCGCTGGCGCTGAGCGGGCGATCGGGGCGG
Organism: Phycisphaerales bacterium; assembly: GCA_015492715.1. Lineage (GTDB taxonomy): Bacteria > Planctomycetota > Phycisphaerae > Phycisphaerales > UBA1924 > S146-42. Next base: position 8,388 of record WGEO01000106.1, read on the forward strand.
ACCTCGACCTCGTGCAGGATCACGCCCTGCTGCGTCTGGTCGTTGCCCTGGATGATGATCTGGCCCGCGCGGTACCGCTTGCCCGGGTTGATGATGAGCAGCAGGTCCATGTGTCCGGGCTCTTCGGGCACGCGCAGCTGGCGCATCTGGAGCGTGGCGGTGTCCTGCCGCACATCGACATGTCCGAGTTCTCCGAAGGCCGCCTCGATCCTGGCCAGCCCCCTGCGGATCTCCGCCATCGAGAAGACATCCCCGCGTTTGATGGGAAGCAGGCCCGCGATCTGGGCGGAACTGAACGGCTCCGGGCGAAACACGGCGTACTGCCCCGGGTCCAGCGCGACGATCTCCTCGCCTTCCTGCGCGTTGCGTTGGGCCTCCTGGCGCGTGCTGTAGATCCGGCGTTCGACATTCGGGTAGAAGACCTGGATGTTCCGGAGCGTGTAGCGCGGCCCCTCCTCGATGAGGAAGGTGACGATCGCCTCACGACCGTTCGGGCTGATGCGCGGCGGGGCGGGCTCCACACGCACATCCATGAAGCCCTGATTCTGGTAGAACTCGATCAGCGCATTGGCATCCTCGATCAGCTGCTGCTCGTCGAGGCGTCCCTTTTCGAGGATGCCCGCGGGTCGGGTCTGGATCTGTCCCTTCAGGCGCCCGGGCGGGAACGACTGCGTGCCGAGGAACTCGAAGCGGATGTCGGTGACCTTGACGCGTGACCCCTCGACGATCTGGAAGTAGACGATGCCCTTGTCTTCCAGTTCCGACTCGTCCCATGTGACGGTGACATTGGGATAGCCCTTCTCGCGGTAGAGGTCCTCGATGGCGCGTGCGGCACGATCGAGGGCGAGGCGGTTGGCCGGTCCGCCCTTGAGCAGGTCCACGACCTCGGCGATGTCGCGTGCGGAGACGGTCGTGTTCGCGGGGATCTGGATGTCGCGGATGACCGGGACCGGCTCGAGGGTGTAGATGAGATCGAGCCCGCCGTCGGGCAGGATCTCGGCGTGGGCCGTGATCTCGCCGAAGGCCCCGAGGCGGTTGAGGGTCGCGATGTCGGCGCTGATCTTCTCGGGGTCGTAGAGGTCGCCCGGGCGCACCTCGGTGAAGTTCTCGGCAAGCCCGAGCATCTCGTCCGAGAGCGGCTCATACCGAACCGGGTCGCTGCCCCTGACGGGCCGGCGGAAGGTCACCCTGCGGATCGGGCGGTCCGCGAGTTGCTCGGGTGTCAACGGCGCGGGCTGCTCATCCCCCTGCTGGGCGAGGGCCGGGACACCGGCACAGAGGGTGCACAGACACGCGATCGTGGCGAGGCGCGACGGGCTGCGGGATGGACACGATCGGGCGCTCACTGGGTGCGGACGATATCGCCTCTGGTGAGCGATCACAAACCGGCGTGGACAGTTCCGCGATGCTCAGGCGCTGAGATTGACCGGCATCACGACATAGAGGAAGTCCTGATCGCCCTTGACGAGCCCGGGCTTGTTCGGGGCCTTGAGTTCGATCGTGACGCGCGGATCGTCGAGCACATTGAGGACCTCGACGATGAACTGCGGGTTGAAGCCGATCTCGATCGAGTCGCCGCTGTACTCGCCCAGTTCCACACGGATCTGGGCCTCGCCGGCTTCGGGGGATCGGCTCTCGAGGGTGAGGAGTTTCTCGCCCGGGTTGAAACTGAATCGCACGCCGCGGGATTCTTCGCTGGTGAGGATGGACGCCCGTCGGACGGCGCTCTTGAGGACATCGCGATCCACAATGATGGTCTTGTCCTGGTCCTTGGGGATGACATCTTCGTAGGGGGGGAAAGTGCCCTCGACGAGGCTGCTGGCGAGGACGGCGTGGGGTGATTCGCCGCCCAGCAGAAAGACGATCTGGCTCTCGGTGACGGCGATCCGGACCGCCTGATCCGGGTCCTCGGCGAGGAGTCTCTGGAGCGTCGTCAGGGCCTTGGATGGAATGATGCATGCAGTGGGGCTGTCGTCCTTGGCGCCCTCGGACAGGGTGTCGCGTGCGAGCGCCAGCCGGCGACCGTCGGTGGCGACGAACTCGAGTTTCTTGCCCTGGCGACGCAGGAGCACGCCGTTGATCGCGTAGCGGGAGGTGTCGCGAGCCTTGGCGAAGATGGTGCGCGTGATGAGGGCGTCGATGGCGTGGGCGGGGTGCGCGAAGGAATCCTTGGCGGCGTCGGCGGCGGACTGATCCGGAATGGGGGGAAAATCCTGGGGAGACTGTCCGAGGATGCGGAAGCGGGCGTCGGCCCCCTGGACGATGAGGTTGGCCTCGTCGTCGGTCTCGAGGGTGAGGGTGTCGTCGGTGTCTTCGGCGGAGACGATCTGGCGGAGTTTGTCCGCTGGCGCGAGGGCCTGGCCCGGGGCGTTGACCTCGGCTCGTTCGAGGCGCAGGCGGAGGGAGATTTCCGCATCGGTGGCGGAGAGGACGAGGGCGTCGTCGGAGGCGTCAAAGTGGACGCATCGGAGGGCTTCTTTGGGGGTGCGTTGGGCGACCACGCCGGACACGGTGTTGATGGCGTCGAGCAGGGCGTTCCGATCGCAGAGCAGTTTCATGGCAGGCCCTCTTTCTCCGTCTCTGGCGCACACGATCCACGCCGGGCGTGTGCGCCGTGGGCAACGGGGCAGTGTATCGCGTTCGCTGGGCGGGGGACAGATTGTCGGCGATGGCGGGCGGCTGTAGCAAATCGCGTTCCAAGTCAATCGACACGGTGCAGCGTCCTTGCCAACGGGTGTCGGGTGGCGAATCATGGATGTTCCCGGGGTTCGGGGGCGTCAGTCAAGAAAGGAACACACCATGTCATTCGAAGCGGCGGTGCATGCTCAGGCGATCGAGTTGGGGCGGCTGTCGCTGGAGATGTGTGCGGAGGCCGGGAGCGGGCATCCGACGAGCGCGATGAGCATCTCGCACATCGTGACGGTGCTGATGTTCCACACGATGCGATGGAGCCCGGATTATCCGGACTATCCGACGAGCGATCGTCTGGTGCTGAGCGAGGGGCACGCGGTGCCGGCGGTGTATGCGGCGGCGGCGAAACTGGGCGTGATGGTCGGGAAGGATCCGGAGCATCGCCAGCGTCTGACGGTGGAGATGCTGAGCACGCTGCGCGACAAGGACTCGGTGCTGGACGGGCATCCGAATCCGATGGAGGGGTTCCCGTTCTTCGATGCGGCGACGGGCTCGCTCGGGCAGGGGCTGAGCGTCTCGTGCGGGCTCGCCGAGGCGGCGCGTCTGGACGGATTCGACAAGCGGATCTACTGCATCATCGGGGACGGCGAGTCGCGCGAGGGTCAGGTCGGCGAGGCGCTGGACTACATCATCGATCGTCGTCTGAACACGGTGCTCCCGATCTTCAACTGCAACGGGTACGGACAGGCGGACCGTGTGAGCGATCAGCAGTCGCCCGAGGTGCTGGCCCGCAAGCTCGAGGCATACGGGTTCGATGTGCGTGTGATCGACGGGCACGAGCCGAGCGAGATCAAGCAGGCGTTCGATGCGTTCTGTGATGTCTCGGGGACGGACGGGTCGCCGATGGCGGTGGTCGCAAGAACGGTCAAGGGATGGGGCGCTCCCGTGCTTCAGAGTGGGAACTGGCACGGCAAGCCCGCGACGGGCGAGACGCTGCGCAAGGCGCTGGACGAGCTGAACGACCGTCGGATCGAGCTGACCAGTGCGCTGGCGTCGAGTGATGCGTTCACGATCCAGCCGCCGGCGGACGCGCCCGAGCGGGACCTGAGCATCGGCGAGATCCCGAGCCTGAGCGCGTTGATGCGAGAGCTGGACATGGAGAGCCTGCTCGCGACGGGTCGTCTGGCGACGCGCAAGGCCTACGGGCTTGCGCTGCGTGCGCTGGGTCGGGCCTGTCTCTTATACACATCTC
>WGEO01000107.1 GCA_015492715.1 Phycisphaerales bacterium
CCCCCCCGTTGTGCCCCCAATGTGCCGGGAAACGGACGCAAAAAAACGGGACCCGCGTGGGTCCCGTCAGTGGAGACGATCGGGCTCGAACCGACGACCTCTTCCATGCCATGGAAGCGCTCTACCAGACTGAGCTACGTCCCCAATATGTCCGCGGGGGCTGCCCCCTGCGTTGGAATCCTAGAGAATCGACACGCCGGGTCAAGATCCTGAGCGATCACCCCGCCGATGCCTGTCCTCACCGCTGCCTACGCCCGAGATCGGCGCAGGTTCGTCCCAGAACCCATCATTCTGCGCCGCGTGCGAAACTCTGCGCTCTGTGCGGGCGCTGACGCCTGATCGCTCTGTACCCTCTGAGGCGAACCGATAACCCCCGCAGATGTCCGGGGGCAGGTCCTGCCAGCCAAGAACCCACACGGCGCCGTCGATACGACCGCCGTGATCGCTCCAGCCGCCCCCATCGCGTTCGACGACATCGCCAGTCCACTGGGCGGGGATGCCTGCGCGTGGTGGCTCGATGGTCGCGGACGCCTCCACCTGATACCGGACCTTCCCCCCGGCGCCATGGACGACCTTGCGCGCATCACGCGCGACGCCCCGGCCCACGGGCGTTACGAGCGCAGGCGCCCCCTGGGCTCCATCATCGCACGCGATGATCGGACCCTCCGACGGGCGCTCGACCAGCTCGCCCGCGTGCTGCCGGGCCATCGCTGGGTGCAGTTCACGCACGCCTGAGATCACGCCCCCGCCTGTCCCAGCACGCGATCGACCGCCTCGAGCACACGCTCGACCTCGATCCGCTCGATCCGGCAGCGTTCGGGGTGCGCATCGGCGACCTCGTCCGGACCCAGGGTCGGATCTGCGAGCACATGTTCCTGATGGTCCAACCCCCGGATGGTCGTCCAGCGGTGGTCGGTGGGTCCGAAAAGCGTGACCGTCGGTCGACGAAACGCACACGCGATGTGCCGCGGGCCGGTGTCGTTGGCGACGAGCACCTCGCACCCGCGGATCAGCGCCTTGAGCGATCCGAGGTCGCCGCCGGTCAGCGCATGGACGCCCCTGTGCGCCGCCTCGACGACTTGCCGGACGATCGCCTCCTCGCCCGGCCCGCCGCTGACGAGCACGGACAGCCCGTGAGCGCGCACGAGATGGTCGGCGACCTTCGCAAACCGCTCGGCGGGCCATCGCTTGATCTCCTTGGACGCCCCCGGGACGACGACGGCGTATTGCGCATCGGCCCGCAGACCGAGCGCATCGAGCATGGCGCGAGCCCGTCCCTCCTGGGCCTCGCTGACACCCAGCAAAGGAAGGACGCCGTCGGGCGCACGATCCTGTCCCTCCCCGCCGAGCAGATACGCATCGACAAGGCGCCAGTAGTAGTCGATGGCGGGGACGACGGCGAAGGCCCGTCCGCTGCGCTCCGGTCTGAGGCCGCCGGTCAGCAGGCCGCCGCGTGCATCGCGGATGTACCCGAAGCGCTCGCGCACGCCCGCGATGCGTGCGATGAGGGCCGATGAGAAGGAGTTGGTCAGCAGGAGGGCGCTCTCGTATCGGCGTGGTCGGAGCCTGCTTGCGACGCGCTTGGGCCCGAGCACGCCCGTAGGGCGATCGACATGGACCTCGTCGAACAGATCGCAGCCCTCGACGAGGCGGTCGAGGCCCGGGCGCAGGAGCGCGCCGATGTAGGCCCCGGGACGCTCCCGGCGCAGGCGGGCCAGCGCGGGCGTCGCCATGACGACATCGCCCACCCACGAGGGACACACGACCAGCATTCGTGCGCTCATGGGCGGTCCTCGTGCCACAGCGCCCGTCCCGCGCGTGCGCGATACCAGGCGTCGGTCGTTCGGCGGAGTTCGGCGGCCAGCCCGATCGCCACGATCTGCGGGCCGTCGACCTCGATCTCCAGGCGGTCGTCTCGCCAGGCGAGGTCGAGCAGCCGCACGCCCACGCGCTCCGCCAGTGCACGAGCGCTGCTTTCGACGGTCTCACAGAGAGGCGTATCTGCCCGCAGGGTCGGATCGCTCAGGCGAATGGACGCGCTTGTGCGCGCGGTCGGGGCGTTTGCCCGCACGATGTGGATCGCGCCGGCGAGCAGGTCGGGCACATCGCGCCCGATCTGGAGGCAGCGCTGCGGGGCGATGGCGGCGCGCACGCCCGCGTCGATGTCGCGCTGCTGATCGCCCACGACCCACGAGCGCGTCAGGTCGAGGTCGTGGACCTCCGCCGCGTGCAGGATCATTCCGGGAGCGGGCTTTCGCCAGGGGTGCTCGCGTGTGAACTCGGGCACGCTGCCCTCCGGGTGGTACGGACAATAGAGGATGTCGTCGAGCAGGGGTTGTCCTTCCTCGTCGACGAGCAGTTCTCGGAGCCTGTCGTGGACGGCGTCGACCTGGGACGGGGTCGCCCCGCCGCGTGCGACGACGCCCTGATTGGTGAAGACGATCAGGCGGAAGGCGGCTCTGCGGAGGAGTCGGCAGGCTTCGAGCGCGCCGGGGAGCAGGACGACGCGGTCTGGATCGGCGAGGTCGCCCGCGCGCGCGCCGTCGGGCGTGTCGAGCGATCGGTTGGCGATCAGCGTGTCGTCTCGATCGAGGAAGACCGCGGGGTGCATGCGAGCAATATAGACCGGGCGGCATCGCATGCCCGGTGTGCGCACCAGGAGCGTCCGTGTGCGCTCAGTTCGTGCCGTTGGGGGCGGGCTGCTGTGGCGGGGGCGTGAGTCCCGCGCGCTGGGCGAGGAGGGCGAGTTCTGCCCGGCTGCGGACTTTGAGTTTGCGTCCGATCGAGACGCGATGCCACTCGATGGTCTTGACGCTTCGGCAGAGGCGCTGGGCGATCTCCTGGCTGGTCAGGTGCTCGCCGATGAGCGCCAGGATCTCCAGTTCGCGGCGGGTGAGGGTGGACAGGACGCCCAGGTCGCGCGTGCGTGTCGTCTGGCAGGGGTGGTCGGCCAGGGGCTGGGCGGCGTCGCGGGCGACGACGAGGAATACCGGACGCTCGCCGCGAGCCACGACGCGATAGGTCAGGTGGGTCTGGACGCCGTCGATCACCGTCTCGATCGTGACGGGTCGGCCCGTCTGGAGGCACTGCTCCTTGGCCCGACGGAATTCCTCGGCGATGGCGCTCGGCACGAGGTCGTACATGTTCACGCCGTCCAGGGCATGGCGGACGCGCGTGGCGTGGCGCCGGCGGGCGATGTCGTTGGCCCAGAGGATCTCGCCGTCGAGGGTGGTCAGCCCGACGCGGGCCTCGGAGTCATCGACGAGGGCCTGCCAGAGGAGTGCGGGATCGACGGCGCGGAGGCATTCGGGCATCGCGGACATGGGATGGCTCCGGGTCTGGGCTCGCGATCGGATGGGCTCGTGTTCGTGCTTTGTTCACACTGCCGGCGCCTTCCGGCTGTGATCCTGAACCAACCGGGGGGTCCTCCCGGTGTATTCCCTTCGAGGGAACGGGATGCGATGCCCGCGGCTTCCGGGGCTCGTGCGGGACGGCTCGGGGCGGAGCGGGCGCCGGACCCGACGGCTCTACGATGGGGGCATGGCAGGGGTGCAGCTGGGTGTGAATATCGATCATGTGGCGACGCTTCGGCAGGCGCGCTATCGCGGCATGGATGGGGGCGTCGATCCGTACGAGCCGGACCCGGTGCGTGCGGCCCACGAGGCGGAGATGGGCGGGGCCGACGGGATCACGATCCACTTGCGCGAGGATCGTCGTCATATCCAGGATCGGGACCTGGAGTTGTTGCGTCGGCTGGTGCGGGTTCGGCTGAATCTGGAGATGGCGCCGACGGCGGAGATGGTGGAGATCGCCCGTCGGGTGCGGCCGCACACGGCGATGCTGGTGCCCGAGGGTCGGATGGAGGTCACGACCGAGGGTGGGCTGGATGTGTCGGGTCAGCGTGCGACGCTGGGCGATGTGATCGCGCGTCTGCGTGAGAAGGGGATTTTGGTCAGCGCGTTCATCGACGCGGATGTTCGTCAGGTCGAGGCGTGTGCGTCGCTGGGGTTCGACATCTGCGAGGTTCACACGGGGCCGTACGCGCACGCGTTCAGCGCGTGCGGGGGAGATTTTCGGCGGGTCGAGTTGCGCGAGGCGCTGGCGCGTGTGCAGGAGGCGGGGCGTGCGATCCGTGCGGCGGGGATGCGGTTCAACGCGGGGCACGCGCTGAACTATCACAATGTGCGACCGGTGGCGGGTCTGGATGGTGTGGAGGAGTTGCACATCGGACACGCGATCGTGAGCCGGGGCGTGTTCGTGGGTCTGCGTGAGGCGGTGCGTGAGATGCGGGGGTTGCTGGGGGGGTAACGGTCATCGCGTGTGTGCTGCGAGCCGGTCGTAGGCGTCAAGGATTTCCTCCGCCTGCGAGCGAATCCCGGGGATGTCCGAGGCCGGAGTATGAAGTCCCTGGAAGGTCGAGAGTATGTGCTCGGCGTCCTCGCGCGCGACGGCGTAGAGGTGCAGATAGGCGGCATCGAGCTCGGCTGTGAGGCGGGCCCGCTCGTCTTCCTTCCAGCGATTGAGCCTGCCGCCTTCCAGGTCGCCCTCCCGGAACCCGACCGCGTCGGCGAGCGGGAGCATGTCGCGTGCTGTGCAGGTCAGTTTGAACACCCGGGTGGCGATCCAGTCGGCGAGGGATTCCTTCGGGTGCCAGGGGCAGGGTCTGTCGTAGGCGTGCGGGGGGAGTGTCGGGAGCTGCTCTATGATAAAATAGTTCAGATGGACATTTCCGACTTTCTGACGAGCACAGAAGTCGTATGCGACACTATTCATATTTGCCAACAGTGCCGCTCTCTTCGTATATGGTATCTTGTCATCACATAGAATCAGTGGCGCAGAATTCATGACCCCACTATACGGAATAAACGCTGCGATCATTGTGCGCTGGTTTGTCGGGCTTGTGATGTCCTTGAAGGCGATGTATGCCGGTGCGGGCTCATCGGCGAGGCGGGCGCGGCACTCCTGCTCATCGACCCAGAATCTGGGCTCGGGGAAGAACTCGGGGTCCTGATGATCGACGGGTGCGGTCGGGCGTGTCTGGCCCTGTCTCATCCAGTTCCGGTCCTCGACCACGACGCCGGCGGCCCGATGGTCGTAGGCCTGGATCATCTTCGCCTCGTAGAGGGGGAGCATGGTGCGCCGGCCCTTCCTCCAGAGACGGCCGTCGCGCCTGAACCGTCCGCGCCTGAGGGACGCCTCGTCGCGGAAGTGTTCCGCGTCGTTGGTCTGATCGAACATCCGAAGAAACTTGACACCCCAAGGGTTTCCGTCGTCGCGGTCGCGGCGCCAGAGGACGGGCACATGCCGGTAGATGTCGCGGGTGATCTGTGCGTCTTGTCGAGTCCGGAAGACGGGGCATGTTCTGGTGTTGGGATTGAGGCGGGCGAGGTCGTCGGATGTCAGGGTGATGCGCCGGTTGCGCTGCTGGATCTCGTCGACGGTGTGGAGATAGAAGGAGAACTCGATGTCGTCGGTCTTCTCAGCCGAGCCGCCAAAGGACAATATACAGAATTTGAAAGACCTGTGAACATCAGGGAACAGCCCCTTTTTGTTCTCGAAGTCGCGGACGGTGCGGAGTCTGCATGATTCGACGAGGGATGTGAAGAAGTCCTTGGTGGTCTTGTCGCTGACGATGCCGCTGGGGACGAGCAGGCCGACGCGTCCGTGCGGTGCGACCAGTTGCGATGCGAGTTCGGCGAACACGGCGTAGGTGTTGATGTCTCCCTTTCCTGTCAGCGGGTATTTCCCGCTGTTTCTGACGAAGTCCAGGAGCCTCTCTGCGGCCTGCTTTGCTTCGAGGTATCGCCGGTAGAGTTCCGGGTTCTGTGATTGCAGTTCCTCGATGCGTCTTCTGCGAGTGGCGGCGTCGGTCGCGGTGGCGATATGGGGCGCCGAGAGTGCGAAGAACTCGCGTTCCTGGAGTTTGATGCGTTCCCACGGTGGATTCCCGATGATGCAGTCGAAGCCCGATTCCTTGCGATCGAAGACTTCGGGGAACTCCTCGTGCCAGCGGAAGGCGAGCGGATCGACCGACGGGTCGTCCACGAGGCTGTTCCCTGTACGGATATTGTGGGAGAGGTCTGTGAGTTTTCGTCCGGGTCGGGCCGAGCGGATCCAGAGGGCGAGTCTGGCGATCTCGACGGCCTCGGCGGAGTAGTCCACGCCGTAGAGGTTCTCGGTGAGGATGAGGTCGGGGATTCTGTCTTGCAGGGCGGCAGCCTTCGGATCGTGTTCGACGAGGTGGGCGATGATCTCGGTGTAGCGGCTTTCGAGGATCTCGTAGGCCTGGAACAGGAAGGCCCCGCTGCCGCAGGCGGGATCGCAGACCTTGATCGCCTTGAGCGTTTCGAGTGCGTCGGCCCAGTAGTCGTGGGAGGCCGCGGCTTTCTGCTGTCCGGCGTGGCGCTCTTCTGCGAGGTCGCGCATGCGCCGGTCGATCAGGTCGTCGAGCGTTATTTGTGCGATAAGGGATGTGAGTTGAGGAGGGGTGTAGTAGACGCCGAGGCGTTTGCGCTTTGCGGATTTCGGCATCTGGGCATACTGCTGCTTGCCGTTGGCGCCGTTTCCGAAGAAGTCGCCCTGGCGGAGTTTCTCGAGTTCCGTGATGGATCGCTCGAAGAGGTGTCCAAGGACATCGAGATTGATCTCGTCTCGAAAGTCGTAATCGCCAATGTTCTTGAGGAATCGCGCCCAGCGGTCGTCGAGGTCGAGGGAGTCCACGATGGACTCGGCAAAGAGGCCGCCGTTATATCCCTCGGCAAGGTCGAGGTCCGGTGCTCCCTCGTCGACGGCGCGGAAGAGCCTGAGGAAGTTTCGCCATCGGGGATTCGTCGCCTTCTCGAACGGGGGGAGTGTCGACCATGCGCGCTCGAGTGTCTTTTCGGGCAGCAGTCCGCGGTCCTCACAGAATGCGATGAAGATGACCCGATCCAGCAGTTGCTGTGCTGCGGTGATGGAATCCTGGAGCGACAATCCCTGCTGATAAAAGAGATAGTGGATGAGTTCCATTCTCTCTCGGCTGTAATACTCGTACAGCCGATCGCTGACCTCTCGCTGTTCCGAGTCTGTCTCGTCGAGCAGGGAGATCGCTCTGGGCGGCCTTCCGATGCGGGCATCGATCAGGCCGTGGCGTTCAAAGAGCGCATAGAACCGGCGGAACTCGTTGATATCCCGGAGGCCCTGGAGTGTGAAATGCTCGTATCGGCGGGGTGTGTGATTCCGCTCGTAGAGGCGAAAGCTGACGATATTGGTGATGATGCCCCACTGTGCCTCCGGGATCTCGTTGAGGTAGTCCCAGAGTTGGCGGACCGGCGTGCGTCCCGCGCTTCGATCCCGATCGAGATTGACGGCCGGCCCCTTAAGTTCGACAACGACCTTGGGATGGGATGGGGCTTTGGAACTGAAGTGGCCGATGACTGCGTCCGGAATGAGTCCCGCACAGGACCTCTTGGACTCGAAGTGCCATTGCTCGGTGTTCTCTGTTTTCCGGATGTAGTGCAGTGCGTCTCCGAAGATCTCGCGGACGAAGTCGCCCTCGAGCTGGCTCTCGTTCATCGAAGCAAGGCGACCTGTCTTCTCGAGGTCTGCCCAGCGAACCACGATGGCATGTGCTTCAGCAACGGCATCGTCGTC
>WGEO01000108.1 GCA_015492715.1 Phycisphaerales bacterium
GTCCTGCTGGGCTTCGCCCTGCTGGCGGATATCGCCTCATGGTGGCTTGCCCGCCAGAGCGAGGTCTTCGTCATAGTCATCTTCGGAGCCGGCGGGGTGTTCAACGGACTCAGCGCCCTGGCTCTGCTGGCCATCGCGGGCGACCTGCTCGTCCCGTCCAGACGACCCCGCGAGTACTAACAGGCTGTGAAGCGACGGCTGCTGACGCTCGACTTCTGCCGATCGACGATACGATCGCGGGTGCTTGGGTCTCCGGTCCGGCATTCGCCGGGCGGGGGACCGGCGCTCGTCCGATCAGGTTGCCCCGGTCGGCTTGGTCATCCGGCGCAGGTTCCACGCCGTAGCCATGATCCTGGTGCCCGACAGAGTCGCGTGCAACATGATCCCGCGTGATTCCAGCTCGCAGGGGAACGCATCCGTGCTGTACCGGCATCCGCGGCACGAGGTCGTGTCGCCGACGCAAACGGTCAAGCAGCCGCAACGCATCGTCCGGCGTCTGCAATACCTGTATATATGCATGACTGCGGAAGATTCCGCGAACCAATGGAGCGGAGCGGACTCGAACCGCCAACTTCCAGCTTGCAAAGCTGGCACTCTACCAATTGAGTTACCGCCCCTCACGGTGCGCACGCACACCATGCGTGAAGCGGAGCGGGAGGGATTCGAACCCTCGGTACGGCGGTATGCCGTACACCGGATTAGCAATCCGGCCCCTTCAGCCGCTCGGGCACCGCCCCGGGACCGGGCTCAGCATAGCCCGCCCGCGGGCGGGGGACAACGCGTGCCCCCCGCCGCGAGCCCTCTCCTCTCTCACTCCGGCAGCCTCAGCCCTGGTTCCCGCCCTCGAGCAGCTTGCGGAGGTACTCGTTCTCGCGACGCGTCGCCTCCAGATCGAAGACGAGGTACTTCACGCTCAGACGCAGGTGGTCCAGCGACTCCTGCAGCCCGCTGAGGGTGTCCTTCATCTTCTCGTGACGACGCTTGGCCTCCATCGCAAGCTGCTGCAGGCGCTCGCGCTCCTGCCCCGGCAACTGGCTGATCTGGGCGAGAAGTTCCCCAAGCTTGGCGTGGAAATCCTGGTCGGTCATCGGCGTACTCCCTTTCTCTCGTTGTCCTGCGGTCTCATGCCGCACGCTCATCCACAGGACAACCTGCGCGCCAGCATGCCCGCGCCGCCGTGCCATCGTCGCACGCCCGAGAAAATCCGTCGGTGAGCAGCGGGAGAGGCGATCGGGCCTCAGCGGGCGGTCCGAGCCACGCTCCGTCTGCGCCTTCGTGTTGCCCGGGATCAACGCCGCCCGTTGTGCTCCAACAGCGCCCTGGCCCGCGCAGGGGCGGCTTCGATCAGGGCATCGAGCGCAGCACTCGCGCCGTCCCGGCGCAGATCACCTGCCAGTTCCCGGACCAGGAAGTCCAGTCGCCGGAAGAATCCCGCGTAGGCCTGCTCCAGATCCTGTCGGGTCAGGTGGGCGAGTGGGTCCTGTGTGCCCGAGCGGGCGATCGCCCAGTCCAGCAGGGCTCGCCCACGGTCCTCGAAGCGATACCACGCCAGCGCCCGCTCGAGGCGGGTCACGGGTGCCCCGCCTTCGGTCAGATCTGTCGGAAGTTCACTCAGCGAGGCAACGCTGAGGTCCTGGCCGGATTGGGCGTGCTCGAGCGGGACCAGCAGCGTCGAGATCGTCTTGACGCCGACACCGTCGAATCGCAGGGTCAGCCGTTGCCCGCGTCTGCCCCCCTCGACATGGGGAAGGACCTTCAGCACAACGCCCACGCCCCAGTCGGGCCGCTTCGGGTGGCGCAGGCGGTCTCCTGTCTGGAACTGCTCCATGGGGCTGGTTATAGGGGGCGGCCCCGTCGCTCGACCCGTATGCTCGTCGAGCATAGGATTCTCACCCCGTACAGAATCCGGAGACGCAGCAGCACCATGATCGAGGCACTCAAGACCGATTCCATCGTCGACAAGGCCGGCGGGCGTTTCAAACTCTGCGCCCTGATCCAGCGGCGTCTGGTCGAACTGCTCGAGGGCGCCCGTCCGCTCGTCGAACGCAACGGACGCAGCGATCTCGAGGTGGTCATCGACGAGATCATGCAGGACAAGATCACGCTCGCATTCGAGGACGAGAGCGAGCAGCCGCAGGAGGAAGCCCTGCTCTAGCAGGAGCCGTCGGTGTCTCCACAGGCGACAGATCAGCCCTTCGAAGGTGCCCGCGTGCTCGTGGGCGTCAGCGGAGGGATCGCCGCCTACAAGACCTGCACGCTCGTCAGTAGATTGGCGCAGGCGGGGGCTGAGGTGACGGTTGCGATGACTGCCGGGGCCGCCCGGTTTGTCACGCCCATGACCTTTCAGGCGCTGTCGGCACGCCCCGTCTATACTGATCCGTTCGAGCACATCGAGTCGCACGATCCACAACATGTGCGTCTGGCCCGCTCGCTGGACGCCGCCATCGTCGCGCCGTGCACCATGAACATGATGGCGACGCTCGCGCACGGCTTTGCGAGCGACGCCGTCAGCCTCATCCTCTCTGCCGTTCGGATGAGCACGACGCCCGTGCTCCTGGCTCCTTCCATGAACAGCCAGATGTGGTTGCGTCCGAGCACCCAGCGCAATCTGAATCAACTCATGCAGGATGGGTATGAGATCATCACACCGGAAGAGGGCTGGCAGGCATGCCGGACCAGTGGCCCGGGTCGCATGGCAGAGCCCGATGTGCTGCTGGCACGCCTTGCCGATGCCATCCGTACCACCAGGGAAGTCTCGGGTGGGGGACGGGTCGAGGAGGCATGAGGCTGGACAGCGATGTCATCGTGGTAGGGGCGGGCCCGGCGGGTACCGCCGGCGCGATCGCCTGCGCTCGCCTCGGGCTCCGCGTCATCGTGCTGGACAAGGCACGCTTTCCCCGTCCGAAGGTCTGCGGCTGCTGTCTGTCGGCACGGGCCTGCTCGATCCTGCGCGACATGGCAGATGAGGGCTTGGTCCGCAAGGGCGTTCCTCTTCGGACGCTTGCCCTTCGCTCCGAAAGCGCACGCGTGCGG
>WGEO01000109.1 GCA_015492715.1 Phycisphaerales bacterium
GATCAGCAGATCGGCCCCGCACTGGCAGCCCGTGTCGTCGTGGAGCGGCTCGAAACTGACGAAACGACCGTAGCCGTACTTCTTCGAGAGGTCGGGCCAGCCGGGCGGGAGGATGTGGGTGTGGATATCGATCTTGTACATGGTCTGCCTGCCACCCGGGCCTGAATCTGAAGCGCTGGCTGGTCTTTATGCCTCTGTGAGCTGGAACTCGCCGGCACGCTGGATCACCTCGCCGCAGTTGGGGCAGGTCCGACGCTCGACGGGGCCGTTCCAGAAGTCGTCCATGATCTTGTGGAGGTCCTCATCGATGTGCGCCAGGCGGAACTTGGCCTCGTGCACGAGCGTGTCGCACTTCTCGCAGTACCAGCGGAGGCCGTCGTCATGGGTCACGCCGTCGATGACGCGCGGGAACTCGACGATCAGGCCGATCGTGTCCGCCGGGCGCTGGGGTCTGTGGGGGACCCAGCGCGGGCAGAGCCACATCTCCCCCTCGCGGATGATCACATCCTCGGGCTTGTCGGTGTCCAGCGGGCGAATGCGGACACAGATGTCGCCCTTGAGTTGATAGAAGAGCTCCTCGGTGGGGTTCACATGGTAGTCGTTGCGCGTGTTGGGGCCGACGGAACAGAAGACGATGACATCCTCGGCGTCCGGGAAGAACTGCCTGTTCATCACGGGCGGCTTGAAGTGCTCGCGGTTGTCCTCGATCCACTGCATCAGGTTGAATGGCTTGGCGATGGACATCTCCGGCTCCTTTCATGCAGGATGCGGATGCTTCGGATGCATCCTTCCGATTGTATGGGAGCGGGATGTCGATCGAAAGAGGCACCCATGCGCTCGATCACGAGCGTGGGACGCTGCCCCACTGAACGGAATGAGGCGATGGAGTGGGACATGGGCACGCCCGTGGCAGGGTGAGGCGCTTACCCCTTCCCATCACGCCCGCTGTTCCGGTGCCCCTGTCCGCGTGCCGACCCGGGCGGGCAAAGACAACGCCGCGACCAGCGAGGATCGCGGCGTCCATGAATGCGGATGAGAGGATTCGAACCTCCACGGGGTGTTACCCCCACTAGGACCTGAACCTAGCGCGTCTGCCAATTCCGCCACATCCGCAGCGAGCCGATGATAGGAGCGACTGGGCGGGCCGGACAAGGCAGCCCTCCACCGGACGGACGACGGATATGGGGGCGCCCGGGCCACCGGCAATGCGATCCCGCACCCAATAGAGACCTGATTCGACCGGGCCGAGGCGTGCGTGCACAACCGTGATGAAGCCGTCCGAGAGAAGGCCGACGATGGTGGAGCCCCCTTGGGCGAGGTCGTTCCCGGCCGTGCGGGCGATCTCTGCGGCTGATCTTCGCATGGATTCGAGCGTCGCATGCCCGTCTCATGGATCTAAGGATCCGCTGGATTCTCCGAAGTGATCGGATAGCATCCGCATGCCCGTTCGGGCGTTGATTTCGAGCCAGTCATTCCCTTGAGACTTGAGATGGTTCCGCCATGGTGCATCCACAGGACCTTCAGGACCTTCGCAGTGAACTCCTCGAACTGGGCCAGCCGTGCCTGAGCGTCTACGCAGATGTCCATCCTGCTCGCCCCGAGAACGCCAACGGAGCGTGGCGAACCCGGATCAAGAACGCACTGAAGGAGATCCCGGAGCTGCGCGAGCCCCGCAAGCACGACCCCACCATGGAAGAGTCCGTGCTTGCCATGCTCGAGGGCGTCCGTCCCGATGCGCGGACGCTCGCGATCTTCGCGGCGGAGGACACCCATCATCGCCTGCACACGCGCCGTCTGGAACTCGATGTCGATCTGCCCGTCGTCGACCTGGCACACGGTCGTGTGGAGGCCATGTACGGCCGCCCCCTGATCGCTCCACTGCTCTACGCGATCGATGAGTACGAGCGGACCGGTGTGCTCGTCGCCAGCCGCGAATGCTGGCGGTTCTTCGAGTATTTCCTCGGTCAGTGCGAGGAACGGACGGGCGTCTTCTCCCAGATCAGCGAGGACGAATGGGCACGCCTGCGCGATGCGAGCGAGCGGATCCGCAGTGGTGCGCTCAAGGAGCGCCCGGCGATGGACCGTGACCGGGTCGACGACCGCCACAGCGCGTGGATGCATCGCCTGCATGCGACGCTGGCAGGTCTCGTCCATCGTGTCGTCGGTGATCGCCAGATCGATCGCCTGCTGCTGGTCGGCGAGGACTGGCAGACCCGCGTGCTTGGCGGGGCATTCGACAGATCGCTCCGGCGTCGTGTCGCGGCCCATGTTCCACTGGAGCAGCGTCCGCAGGAGTTCACGCCCGGCGAGGTCAAGAACCTCATCGAACCGGTGCTGGAAAAGGTCGAGCGTGAGCAGGAGATGACGCTGCTCGCTGAGATTCGCGAGAGTGGCGTCCACGGTACGGAGAAGACGATCGAGGCCCTGCAGATGGGCCGCCTGGATGTCTGGGTGCTCCCATGGAATCTCGACATGAAGATCTGGCAGTGTGCCAACGGGGCCGTTGGAGCCACCCGCGAGGCGGCCGAACGCTGGGGGGATGATGCGTCAGAGGTGGCGCTGCGTCAGGTGGTAACACCGCTCTCGGAATCCCTCGGCACTCGCCTGGAGTTTGTTCGTGGTGAGCCGGAGAAGGTCCTGATCTCCGAGATGGGCGGTATGGCTGGTCGCCTGCGCTGGTAAAGCCCAAGCCTCTCGGCAGGACAATCCGTGTTTTTCAGGATGCTCCGGCGTCGTATTGCGCCGGGGTGTTTTTCTGTGTGGATTGTGGAGTCTGGAGTTTGACTTTCCGAAATATGTGTCATAGTATACCCAGAAGTCCATCTTTGAGCGGAGAGGCCCATGTTTCCGCAGACCGCCGAGTATGCCCTGCGAGCCGCCGTGCATCTTGCCTCCCGCGAGGATGATGCGCCGGCGTCGGCGCACGAGATCGCCGAGGCGACCAAGGTTCCGGTGGGCTACCTCCAGAAGATCCTGCGGATGATGGCTCGGCGTGGGTTGCTGACGGCGCAGCGTGGGAGCGGGGGCGGATTCGCACTTGCCAAGGTCGCCAGTGCGATCAGTGTGCTGGACATTCTCGAAGCCACGGAAACAGCGATTCCGAGGATCGAGCGCTGCCCGCTGGGGATCCCCGGACATGCGAATCTGTGCTCACTGCACAGACTCATCGATCAGGAATCGGCACGGATGCGTCAGACCTTCGCGTTGACGAGCTTGGCGGATCTGGCCGCCGACAGAGAGGGAACACGCCCGCTGTGCGCTCCCAGAGAGACACACGAGGTAACCATCCAATCCGACGCAAGCCGTCGATCGTCCCTGGGACAGGTGGATCGGCAGACTGGTGGAAAGGACAACGGGGCATAGGTTTTTCATTTCGTCATATTGTGGAGTTGTTCAGCCACATAGATATTTCTAGGGCCGTGGGAGGATGTCATGAGCAGCGCGATCGTGGATGCGAACGGGCGGTACATCGAGGTAGCGGACGAACGAGGCAGCCGGGACCCGTTCAGGGGGCGTCTGCTGGTTCTCGGGCTTCTCTTCGTGCTGACGCTGCCCATGACCTTTCTGATGGTTCTGGCGGCGAAGCCGAAGCCGCCCGAAAGTCCCTTCCTCGAGGTCGCCCAGCGTCTGGGGGTACCGGCGTACCGGATCCATGGCGGGCGTGCGGTGTTCCTGAGCAGTTGTGCCCTGTGCCACGGCGAAAACGGTGAGGGCAAGATCGGGCTTGGTAAGCCGTTGCGGAACAGCGCCTTTGTGCAGGAGCACACGGACGAGGAGTTGTTCAGTGTGATCTCGCGGGGGCGCATGCCCAATGACCCGGAGAACACGACGGGGCAGTTGATGCCGGCTCGTGGTGCCCAGGCGCTCTCGGATCAGGCCCTGTGGGATGTGATTCTGTATCTGCGTGCCATGCAGGATCCGACGCAGCCGACGACCTCGCTGGACGACTGGATCGTGCGCACGGAGCAAGAGGGCGGCGCCCAGCAGCAGGCCGGGCTCGTGGGCGAGAGCACCGGCATCGGTCATGATCTGTTTGTTGCCTCATGCTCAGCCTGTCACGGGCCCAACGGCGAGGGCATGCCGGGCCTGGGCAAGCCGCTGAAGACGAGTGCGTTCGTCGCGAACCTCTCGGACGACGAACTCATCGCGTTCGTCAAGCAGGGGCGCCCGATCTGGGATCCGAACAACACGACAGGCGTGGACATGCCGCCCAAGGGTGGGAACCCGGCGCTGAGCGACGAGCAGTTGATGGAGATCGTGCGTTATCTCCGTTCGATCCACGAGTGACCGAACGGCATGGATCAGGAATCCCGCGTGATGCGGGCAGAGTGGACGGTTCGATTGCAAGAAGGAGACCGATCATGAAACGCAGACGAAGAGGGACATGGATCGGGCTGGGGGTGGTTGCCTCGCTGGCGGCGCTCAGCACGACGGTCGCGGGTCAGTCGCTGTCGGATGTGCAGAAGGTGGCGAAGGAGCGTGGGCTGAGCACGGCGGACCTGCTGGCGGCGGCCAAGACCTACACGCCCAGCGGGATGATCGACGAGTATCTGATCTTCTCGTCGGGCGGGCACAGCGGGCAGGTGTTCGTCATCGGCGTGCCGTCGATGCGTCTGCTGCGCACGATCGCGGTCTTTACGCCCGAGTCGTGGCAGGGCTGGGGCTATGGGACGGGCAACGAGATCCTCGAGCAGGGGCTGGTCAACGGCAAGGCCAATCTGTGGGGCGACACGCACCACCCGGCACTGAGCGAGACCAACGGCGACTACGACGGGCAGTGGCTGTTCATCAACGACAAGGCCAATGCACGCGTCGCGGTGATCGATCTGCGGGACTTCGAGACCAAGCAGATCGTCAAGAATCCCCTGACACTGAGCGATCACGGGGGCGCCTTTGTGACGCCCAACACGGAGTATGTGATCGAGGGCGGGCAGTACGCGACGCCACTGGGCTCGACCTTCGACACGATGGACAACTACCAGGAGAACTTCCGCGGGAGCGTCACCTTCTGGAAGTTCGACCGCAAGAAGGGGCGGATCGACAAGGAGCGGTCGTTTGCGATGGAACTGCCCCCCTACTGGCACGACATCGCCGATGCGGGCAAGCTGGTCAGCGACGGCTGGATCTTCCTGAACTCGCTGAACTCGGAGATGGCGACGGGCGGGATCCAGGACAAGAAGCCACCGTTCGAAGCCGGCGCCAGCCGCAACACGACAGACTATCTGCACATCATCGACTGGCGGAAGGCCGAGCAGGTCTACAAGGCGGGCAAGGTGGAGATGGTCGAGGGCTTCCCGGTGATCACGCTCGAGACGGCGATCGCCGAGGGTCTGATGTACCTGACGCCCGAGCCGCGCAGCCCGCACGGCGTGGATGTGGCGCCCAAGGGCGACTTCATCGTCGTTTCCGGGAAGTTGGATCCGCATGTGACGGTCTACAACTTCAACAAGATCCAGAAGGCCATCGCGAACAAGACCTTCAGCGGGAAGGATCCCTACGGGATTCCGATCCTCGACTTCGACGCCGTGGTGGAGGCACAGGTCGAGGTCGGCCTTGGCCCGCTGCACACGCAGTTCGGGCCCGACGGGTACGCGTATACCTCGCTGTTCCTGGACTCGGCGGTTGCGCGCTGGACGCTGGGTGGATCCTACGGCGCGGGCACGCCCGAGCCGGACTGGACGCTCGTGACCAAGACGCCCGTGCATTACAATGTGGGGCATATCGGCGTGGCCGAGGGTGACACCGTTGCCCCGGACGGCAAGTATCTGGTGTCGTTCAACAAGTGGTCGGTGGATCGGTTCTTCCATCCGGGGCCGCTGCTGCCGCAGAACTTCCAGTTGATCGACATCTCGGGCAAGGGCACGAACATGCCCGTGCTGTACGACATGCCCATCGGCATGGGCGAGCCGCACTACGCCCAGATCATCAAGGCCGACAAACTCCATCCGTGGAGCGTGTATCCCGAGATCGGATGGGATCCGGTCGCCCAGCAGATGGATCCGATGGCGCCCAAGCCCCGCATGGAGCGGGTCGAACGGAACGGGAGCACGGTCGAGGTGTACATGACGGCGGTGCGCAGCCACTTCAACCCGGAGCATGTGACCGTCAAGGAGGGCGATCATGTGATCTGGCGGATCACGAACATCGAGCGTGCGGTGGACGCGACGCACGGGTTCGCCCTGCCGCAGTACAACATCAACCTGAGCCTGGAGCCCGGGGAGACGGCGACGATCGAGTTCGTGGCCGATCGGGCCGGCACCTTCCCGTTCTACTGCTCGGAGTTCTGCTCGGCCCTCCATCTCGAGATGATGGGCTACTTCATGGTCGAGCCGCGGGACTGATTCTCTTTCCTCGCACCGGGGGCGTGAGAGCGTCCCCGGCGCTTTCCACGATGCACAATCCCAACCAAAGGAGGCTGCCGTGTCCGTGATCGACCATATCTTGGGACCGCGTCTGGAGCCCGACCTCGTGCGCAAGCATGCCCTCCGATTCGGGCTGCCGGGGTTCTTCCTGCTGGCGGCGCGTGTGCTGCTGCTCGTCTCGCTCTTCCTGCCGTACTGGCAACTGGAACTGCACGCGCCGCAGTACCCCGACAACCTCTACCTGATCGCGTATGTCAATCACCTGGAGGGGGATGTCGCCGAGATCGACACGCTGAATCACTACATCGGCATGCGTCCGCTGGAGGAAGCGGCGCGGATCGAGCGATCACTCGGCGTGTACATCCTGATCGGGTTCGTGATTCTGCTGGAACTGGCGAGTTACATTCACACGAGATGGGCCGTGCTGCTCGTGCTGCCGGCGCTGACCTTCCCGGGCGTATTCCTGCTGGATCTGTACCTGTGGATGCGGCACTTCGGATTGAATCTGGACCCGGAGGCTCCGCTGTCCACCGCGATCGATCCGTTCGTGCCGCCCGTGCTGGGCAAGGGAGCCGTGGGCCAGTTCGAGACGATCGCGATGCCGGGCCCGGGCCTCTGGCTGTCGATCGCGGCATCGGGAGTGCTCATCCTGGCGCTGTACTTCCACCGGCGAGCCTATCTGCCCCTGCTTCGGCGTCAGAAGGAGCAAAGCCAGAAGGAACAAGGCAACTGATCCGATGCGACGCGACCTCCCCATCATCCTGCTGCTTGCCTGGCTGCTCGCCCCATCGTGGGCGGCGGGCGGACCCGTGCAGGACCTGATCGACCGCGCTCGCCCGGGCGAGACGGTCATCGTGCCGGCGGGACACCACCGCGAGCACCTCAAGATCGACAAGCCGATCACACTGGACGGACACGACGCCGCCACGATCGACGGCGGAGGCGAGGGCATCGTGATCGAGATCACAGCGCCCGATGTCACGATCCGGAATCTCCGGATCACCGGCTCGGGTTCGACGGTCAGCGGCGAGCCGTGCGCCATACGGGCCCTGGCCGGCCCGGTCGTCATCGAGCACAACACGATCGATGACTGTCTGTTCGGGATCGATCTCCGCGAGTCGCCCGGCGCGATTGTGCGCGACAACACGATCATCGGCAAGGATCTGGAGGAGGCCCGACGGGGCGATGCGATCCGCCTCTGGTGGTGCCACGAGAGCACGGTCGAGCGCAACCGCGTCCGCAGAGCGCGTGACCTCGTCTTCTGGTATTCCGAGGGCCTGACGATCCGGGAGAACCGGGTGGAGGACAGCCGGTACGGCCTGCACTTCATGTACAGCCACCACACGGTGCTGAGCCGGAATGATCTGCGCCGGAACGCCGTCGGCATCTACCTGATGTACTCGAACGACATCACGCTCGAGCACAACACGATGATCGCCAACCGTGGGGCCAGCGGCTACGGCATCGGCCTGAAAGACTGCGACAACATCATCGTCCGGGACAATGCCATGCTCGCCAACCGCGTCGGCATCTACATCGACAACAGCCCGTCATCGGTTGACGCGACGGGGCTGCTCGAGGGCAACACGATCGCGGACAACGGGACCGGCATCCTCGCGACGCCCAACACCCATGACAATGTCTTCACGCACAATGCCCTCATCGAGAACGAGGAACAGGCGGCGGCCCACGGGCGGGGGACGCTGCACCTGAACAGCTTCTCACGCGATGGCGTGGGGAACTTCTGGTCCGACTACCCGGCGTTCGACGGCGACAACGACGGGATCGGAGACCTCCCGTACGAACCTCGCTCGCTCTTCCACTCGCTGCTGAGCGCCGAGCCGAACCTGCGAATCTTCCTTCACAGCCCCGCCCAGCAGGCCATCGAGTTCACGGCGCGGGTCGTGCCCGAGCTCCGCCCCGAGCCCGTGCTGGTCGATCCGGCCCCACTCGTCGATCCACCGGCGATGCCCGAGGGGCCACGGGATGGACGCAGGGCCCCCATGCTCGCGCTGGGCTCGGCGCTGATACTGGTCGCGGGCGGCCTGGGTGGCGTGCTGACACACGGACAGATCCGAACGCCGACCTACCGGAGGGATGCGCAATGATCGAGGCGAGATCCATCACCAAACGCTTCGGGCGGACCACGGCGGTCGACGGTATCTCGTTCTGCCACGAACGAGGCGCCATCGCGCTCTGGGGTAGCAACGGAGCGGGCAAGACCACGCTCATTCGCTGCTTGCTCGGGATCCTCCGCTGCGGGGGCTCGGCGCGAATCTGCGGCATCGATGTCCGCAGACGCGGGCGCCTTGCGCGTGCCCTGGTCGGCTATGTCCCGCAGGAACTCGCGTTCCACGACGATGCCCGCCTGGGTCGGGCGATCGCCTTCTTCGCGAGCCTGCGCAGGGTCTCGCACGAGGACGCGGCCCGGGCCCTTGCCCTTGTCTCGCTGAACGGTCACGAGACCAAGCGGGTGCGCGATCTGTCGGGCGGCATGAAGCAACGGCTGGCGCTGGCGATCGCCATGCTGGGGGATCCTCCTGTGATCGTGCTCGACGAGCCGACGAGCAATCTGGACAGCGAGGGACGCCACGAGGTGGTGCACACACTCCGATCGCTGAAGCAGCAGGGCAAGACGATCCTGTTCGCCTCGCATCGCCCCGATGAGATCATCTCGCTGGCGGACAGGGTGCTGGTGCTCGAGCGCGGGCGCATCGTGCGGGACACGACGCCCATCGGGCTCTGGCCTCACGAGCGGGCGGTCAAGACGATCCGCCTGCATCTGGTGGGCACGCCGGAGCCGGAGGCCGCGAGGATTCTCTTGCGCGAGGGCTTCGCCGTGCACTGCAACGGGAGCGGCCTGTGTGTTGCGGTTCCAAGAGACCGCAAGGCCTCGCCCATCAGCGTGCTCGCACGCCACGAGATCGAGGTGCGCGACCTCGAAGTTCTCGAAGAGGTTGATACCTCGGAGGCATCGTCATGACCATGATCGCTCTCTCCGATGCACGCCTGCGAAGCAGATCCCCGGGAGGCGCGATGCTCTGCGTCGCCCGTCGTGAGTTCGTGGACGCGATCGCGGGCAAATGGTTCCTGCTCTGCTCACTCACCTTCGCCCTGCTGGCCCTGGCCATCTCGTTCGTCTCACTGAGCACGGCGGGCTCGCACGCATTCGCCGGGTTCTCAAAGACGACGGCGGGTCTGCTGAATCTCGTGATGCTCGTCGTGCCGCTCATGGCGCTGACGAGCGGTAGTGCATCCATCGCCGCCGAGCGCGAGCGCGGAACCCTCCTCTATCTTCTGGCACAGCCGATCTCCCGTGTCGAACTGCTCCTAGGCAAGTACCTGGGCCTGAGCGGGGCGCTGATCTGCTCGATCTGCGTGGGCTTCGCCATCAGTGCGATTGTCCTGGCGTGGCACGCGGGCAGTGCCGGCGCGGGTTCCTATGCGCTCCTGGTGGCCAATACCATCGTGCTTGCCCTCGCGATGCTCTCCACGGCGTTCCTGGTTTCCGTGCTGGCCCGCCGGGCATCCATCGCATCGGGGATCTCGATCTTCCTCTGGTTGACCCTCGTCTTCCTGAGTGATCTCGGCCTGATGGCGGGCACGATCCTGTTCAAGCTCCGGGTGCAGGAGGTCTTCGCGCTGGCGATCGTGAATCCCATGCAGGCGTTCAAGATGGGCGTCATCCACGCCATGAACGACTCGCTCGATGTGCTCGGACCCGTCGGCGCCTACGCGACGCACACACTGGGCAACGCCCTGCCCCTGATCCTCGCGGGTGTTCTGGTGATCTGGATCGCGCTCCCACTGCTGCTGGCAAGCCTGTGCTTCGCTCGGAGGTCAACGCTATGAATCTGCGCCCGATTCTGGCTGCTGGCGCTCTTTGGCTCGCCGGATGCGCCGGCGAATCGCCAGACCAGCCGCCCACCGTCTATCTGGGCGAATCCGTCTGTGCACACTGCAACATGATCATCAGCGATGAGCGGTTCGCCTGTGCCACGGTCGTGCGCGGCCCGCGAGGCCCCGAGGCCCATCTCTTCGACGACTTCAACTGCCAGCGCGACTTCGAGCGGTCCCACCCGGACGCCGAGATCATCGCACGCTGGGCCCACGACTACGAGACCGGCGCCTGGTTCCATCCGGAAGAGGGCTGGTTCGTCCGCAGCGAGGATCTGGTCACCCCCATGGGCTCGCAGATGGTTCTCTTCAAGGATGAGCAGGCCGCACGCGAGTATGCCGCACGCATGGGTGCTGTCGTGGTGACATTCAGAGACGCCCACGACCCGGGCTGAGGCCCCGCCATCGGAATGCAAGCGGAGAGGGGGGGATTCGAACCCCCGATGACCAAAAGGCCATACCGGTTTTCGAGACCGGCGCATTCAACCGCTCTGCCACCTCTCCGGCAGGCGCACGATAGCACCCCACCGGAACCCCTTCCACCGCTCGCCTAACCCAAGCGGCGGAGCAGGACCCCCTCGCCCGCCAGCCCCGGCCCGAACGCCAGCATCAAGACCCGATCGCCCGGATGCAGGCTCTCGATCTGATCCTTCAGGATGAAGGCGACCGTCGCCGACGACATGTTCCCGTGCCGGGCCAGCACACGACGCGAGGCGAGCATCTGCCCCTCATCCACACTCAGGCTGTCGCGGACCGCATCGAGCACGCGTCGTCCGCCGGGGTGAATCGACAGGGCCTGAACCCCCTCGTCCCCGATCCCGTGCCGATCGAGCAGCCAGCCCCGGACCCACGGCCCGACGCCCTGCCGAAGCACGCCGGCAACCTGAGGTCCCAGGACCATCCGAAAGCCGTGGTCTCCGATCCGCCATCCCATCAGGTCGCCCGAATCCGGGAGAAGCACCGAAGCGCACGACTCGATGGCAAGGAGGCCGGGCGGACCATCCTGCCCGGCGACGACGCACGCCGCAGCTCCATCGCTGAACAGCGCGTTCGCAACCACGGCCTCCATCCGCTTCTCGTAGGAAAAATGCAGACTGCAGAGTTCCACACAGCAGACGAGCACGACGGCGTCCGCCCGTGTCTCGCAGATCGCCCGAGCCACCCGCAGCGCGTTGATCTGGGCATGACACCCCATGAACCCGATGTGCGTTCGCTCGACATCCGCCCTCAGCCCAAGCGCCCCGATGAGTGCCTGATCGATGCCCGGGGCACACAGCCCGGTACAACTCGCCGTCACGATGTGCGAGATATCCCGCCCATCGAGGCCACTGATTGCCCCCTCGCACGCCCGACGGGCAAGAACTGGTGCTGCGCGCTCAAAGACGGCCATGCGCCGGGCCGTCGAGGGCGGACATCCCCTCTCATAGATGTCCCCCTCGCCGAAGAGCACGGACGCTCGTCGATCCACGCCCGCGTTTCGATAGATCCGCTCGACGCGTGCCTGGTGCTCCCCGTAACCACCCACCAGATCGCACGCGCGTGCGAGCAGTTCTTCCTGGGACCGGTCCTGCCCGGGAACCGCCGTCGCGATACGCACGATCTGTGCGCTCATGGACGACCCTCATGCGCAAACGGACGCGTCACGACCGGCCGCAGCGTCGGCAGATGGGAGAGCAGGCCAAGCCCGCTCCTGCGCGCCCATTCATGGCGAAGCCCCCAGGCGAAGGCCCGACATGCGGTCCGCCGACGCCCCACCAGCGCATGATGGCGACGCGTCCACACGCGGACAAGACGGTCATCCCAGCCGTCGCAGGCCCGCCGGACGACAGACGCCACACCCCGCCCCGATGCCAGCGCCCAAGTGATCCCCTCCCCGCTGATCGGCTCGACATACCCGCCGGCATCGCCCACGAGGAACGCGCGACGGGCACCCATCGCTGTCGGTGTCCTCGTCAGGATGGGCGTGCCACGAAAGACGGCACCGGCGAGTTCGGCCCGGACCCCGCACACCTCCAGGATGCCCGCGATCAGGGGCTGTGGCCCCCCAGCCGCGCGGATGGCCCTTGGATCGAGCGCGCATGCGAGATCGACCGTCCCATCCTCGAGGCGAACCAGCCCCGCGTACCCGGACTCCGCAACGCACATCACGACTTCGCCCGCTGGAATATCCGCCGCCGACAGGCGAGCACCGACACCGATGCGCCCATCGGATCGCACCCGACAGTCGATGTGCGCACAGGAGCGGGTCAAGGACTGGGACAACCCCTCTGCGCAGATGACCACCCGCGCGCGCACAACCGCCTCTGTTCCGCAGATGCGGACCGAAACTTCGGCGTGCTCGTCATGCACACCAAGCCCGACGGCCCTGGCTCCCTCGATCACCTCGGCGCCGGCGGCGCGTGCCGCCTCGACCAGCGCGGCATCCAGATGATCCCGCGATAGAGCCACCCCGGCGTCCAGCGGGATCCGCACGCGTGCGCTTTCGGAGCGAAGGGCAAGCGTCCGAAGAGGAACGC
>WGEO01000110.1 GCA_015492715.1 Phycisphaerales bacterium
CCAGCAGTTCTTCCGCGATCGGGCGCGCACCGAGGGGCGTCCTGCCAATGAGGTCGCGATCGTGGGCTCGAGCGAGGGCAATGTCCTCATCGTGTCGGGGAACGACGAGGCCCTGAAGACCGTCGAGGGGCTGATCGCCGATCTGGACCAGCCGGAACTGGGCGACGATCGGGCGATCCATGTCTACAGCATTAAGAACGCCGAGGTGCGCGAGGTGGCGCGGGCCGTCTCGCAGATGTTCCCCCAGCAGCGACGCGAGGACCGCGTCATCGTCACGCCCCAGGACGCGACGGGCTCGCTCATCGTCTCGGCTCCCAGCCGCCTCAACGACGAGATCGCGGGACTCATCGACGAACTCGATCGCGCGCCCAGCACGGACGATGTCACCTTCACGAGCGTGCCGCTGGAGAAGGCCCGCGCCGAGGACATCGCCCGCACGCTGGAGCAGAGCCTGCCGGACAACATCAAAGTCCAGATCACGCCCGTGCCGCGTTCGAACTCGCTGCTGCTGACGGGTTCCAGCGAGGCGATCGACCTGGTTCGGACGCAGATCGAGGCGCTGGACACCGAGCCGCCGCGCATCCTGCAGGAGGTCCGCCGGATTCCGATCCAGCACGCGGATGTGTACGATGTGTGGTTCAGCGTGACCCGATTGGCACAGAACCGCTTCACGGGTCCGGAGGAGACGCGTCCCCGGATCGACTACATCGAGGACGAGAACACGCTGATCATCAGCGCGACACCCGAGCAGCTCGAGGATCTTCAGAAACTCATCGCCGAGCTCGATACGCCCGGAGATTCGAACCGGAGCACCGAGTTCATCAAGCTGCGCTTTGCCGAGGCCGACACCGTGCGTCGGGCGCTGGAGATGTTCTACGGGCGGTTCGCCAGCGAGGCCGACAGCCCCGCGGCCCGCAGGGTCAGCATCGTGACGGACGAGGCGACGAACTCGCTGGTCATCAGCGCGGGCGAGGATCAGTGGGGGGGCATCCGGGCGCTGATCGAGAAACTGGACACGGCCGACTACGACACGAGCCGCCAGATCGAGGTCATCCCGCTCGCGCACGCGGACGCCGTGAGTGTGGCGCAGGCGCTCAACGAGGGCTTCGGCTCGCAGCTGCGCCGTCAGGCCGAGGTCCAGCGGGCCCGCGAGCAGCAGCACACGCCCGAGCGTGTGTCCTCGCCGAGCGAGCGTTCCAGCGAGCCCCCGCCGGTGCTGATCTCGACCGACGACGAGGTTCCGGTCGTCAGCGCCGAGCCGCAGACCAATGCGATCATCGTCTTTGCCGATCGTGAGTCGCTGGAGCGGATCCGTGAGATCGTCAAGCAGCTCGACCTGCCGGATGTGCTCCGCCTGCCGGCGCCGCGGGTCATCCCCATCCAGAGCGGGCGGGCCAGCGAGGTCGCACGCGCGGTGCGAGAGGCGTTCGCCTCGATGGTTCCGCGCCAGGGGTCGACGCGCGGCGTGATGATCTTCGGCGACGACGCGTCCAACACGATCATCGTGCGGGCCGACGACGACCGGTTCGAGATGATCCGTGAGCTCGTCGAGACACTCGAGGGGCATGTCGACAGCGGGCGCATGTCGCCGCGCGTCCTGCGCGTCGCGAACCTGCCGGCGGCACGCCTCCAGCAGACGATCCTGCGGACCTTCCGCCCCGTCGCGCAGCAGGCCGGCGAGCAACTGAGCGTCGAGATCGAGCGTCAGACCAACGCCCTGGTGATCGCCAGTTCCGAGCGCCTCTTCGAGGAGATCCGGCGCCTCGTCGATGAGCTCGATCAGGGCCTCGACGGCGTGACCGGCACCCTCGGGCAGAGCGTGATCATCATCGATGTCGAGAACAACACGCCCGAGCAGGTCCGCCAGATCCTGGAGCAGATGGGCGTGACGCGCCCCGCCCCGCCGGATCGTCCCGGCGTCGTCAGCGAGCCCGTGACGATCGTCCCGCTGCGGACGCGTTCGAGCCTGGCCATCGTCGCGAGCCCCGCCGACGCCCAGACGCTGACGGCGCTGGTGCGTCAGATCGACGCCGAGCCCGCCGGCGCCGATCAGCGCGTGGAGATCGTTCCCCTGCGACTTGCCGACGCCGGCGCCGTCGTCCGCACGCTCCAGGGGATGCTGCGTTCGCAGCAGGCGAGCCCGGCGGCACCGGCCCAGGCCCTCGCCGAGCAGATCCGTCGCCTGACGATCGCCAGCCCCGACTGGAATCGCGACGACATCCGGGTCGATCTCTCGCTGCCGATCTCCCTCAGCGTCGATACGCAGACCAACGCCGTCATCATCACCTCCAGCGAGGGCAATGTGCGGGCGCTGACGGAGATCGTCCGCATGCTCGACACGCTGCCGCTGGGCGATGCCGTCGTCGTGCGGATCTTCCCATTGGAGAACGCGTCGGCGGCCCGCATGCGTGCCATCGTCGAGCAACTCTTCCGCCAGGGCGAGGCTCTCCGGCGCCTTCCCGGGACCCAGCGCCAGGGCCTGCCTTCGACCATCACGGGTCAGGCGCTGGCGGGCGAGATCGCCGCGAGCGTGGACGAGCGAACCAACGCGCTGATCGTCGCCGGGCGCGAGGAGGCGGTCGCGTTCGTCGAGACGCTCGTCTCACAACTCGACAGCGACGATGTCTCCAGCTGGGTCGAGCCTGCGATCATCCCGCTCGAGCACGCCGACCCGGTGCGTCTGGCCCAGACGCTCCGCCAGGTGCTCGTGGAGGGTCTCCGAACCCCGCCGCAGGCCGTCGGCATCCAGCAGCAGGTCGCGCGTCTGCGCGTGCTGCATGAGGGCGGGGATCCCAAGGGCGTGCAGTCCGACATCTTCGCGCCGATGACGGGCCTGGTCATCACGCCCGAGGAGAACATGGGATCGATCATCGTCGTCGGCTCGACGGGCAATGTGGCCGTCGTCCGCGAGCTCATCGCCATGCTCGATGTGCCCGCCAGCGGCGCCGACAACGAGGTCCGGGTCTTCCCGCTCGAGCACGCGGCGGCGGACCGTGTCGCCCAGATCGTCCGGCGCGTCTTCGACGAGCGTGCCGCCAGCGGCGCGATCCGCGAGGAAGACCGCCTCATCATCACCAGCGATACGCGCACCAACGCGCTCATCGTCTCGACCAGCCCGCGGAGTTATGAGATCCTCGAAGGGCTGCTGGAAACCCTCGACGCCAAGGAAACCGACGCGTCCGTCGGCGTGCATGTCCTGCATGTGCCCGATACCGATGTCCGTGAACTGGCACGCATCATCGAACGCCTCATGACCGAGCGGATCCGTGCGGCCCAGCAGGCCGGCGTCCCCCGCAGCCCGTCGGATGCCTTCCGCGTCGAGCCCGAGCCCGCGACCAGTTCCCTCATCATCGCCGCCAGCGACGAGAACCTGCAGGTCGTCCGCGAACTCATCGAGACCCTCACCAGCGAGGACCTCGTCGATCGCGGCGGACAGGTCTCCGAGCTCATCTATGTCGAGAAGGGGCAGGCCGACGACCTCGCCCAGGCCATCCGCGAGCTCTATGTCGATCGCGAGAACGAACTGCGCGGCGAGCGTTCGGTCACCATCGTGCCCAACGAACGCCTCAATGTCCTCATCGCGACCGGCACGCCCGAGGACATCGCCAGCATCCGCGCCCTCGTCGAGCGACTCTCGACCGCCGAGGTCAAGACCGAGCAGGAGATCCGCCGGATCGAGTTGCGCACGGCCAACGCGCTGGAGGTGGTCAACCTCATCCAGCAGGTGCTCGCAGGACGCACGATCTCGGGATCCCGCCGGGGGGCAGGACAGGCGACCCGCATCCGCTTCTATCGCGATCGCCTCGAGTCCGACCTGCGCGAGCAGATGGGCGACGGGGTGACCGAGGCCGAGATCGACGACGCCCTCCGCCAGCAGATCCGCCTGACGCCGGACCTGCGCACGAACTCCGTCGTGGTCGCGGCCCCGGCGGAGATCATGAAACTCATCGTCGAGATCATCGACGACCTCGACACGACGACCGCGGGCAACCGGAACATCGAGATGTTCCGCCTCAAGAACGCCGACGCATTCGCGATGGCCGAGGTCCTGCGCGACCTGTTCAATCTCAGCCAGGACGGCAACCGCTTCGTCCTGATCCCCTCGCCGCTCTACGCCGAAGCGCCCGAGGGCTCCGAGGATGAGTTCGAGAACCTCTTCGGCGGGACGACCGTCACGCCCGTGCCCGACGAGAGGCAGGAACTCAGCCTCACCATCGACCCGCGGACCAACACGCTGCTGGTCTCCGGCACCGCCGAGTACCTCGAACTCGTCCGCAAGGTCGTCAAGGAACTCGACACGATCGAGGCGACGCAGCGCGAGCGCCTCGTGTATCACCTTCGCAACGCCAAGGCCGTCGAGGTCGAGGAGACGCTGCGCGACTACTTCCAGTCCGAGGCCGATCGCATCCGCCAGACGCTCCGCCCGGAGCAGATCGGCTCGCTGGCCCGCCTGCTCGAGCAGGAGGTCACGATCGTCGGTGATGAGAAGTCCAACAAGCTCGTCGTCAGCGCCAGCCCACGCTACATCGAGACCATCCGCGGCATCATCGAAGAACTCGACGCCGCTCCCCCACAGGTCGTCATCGAGGTGCTCCTTGCCGAGGTCACCATCGACCGGGCCAACACCTGGGGCATGGACCTGCGCGTGGGGCCGCTCGGCGGAGACAACTACCTCATCAACTCCACACCCGCCGGCGGCGCCGTCACGACGGCGTTGGGCCTGCCAACCCTCAGCATCGCCTCGGACGACTTTGGCCTGCTCGTGCGTGCTCTGGAAGAACAGGGCCGCCTCCAGGTGCTCTCCCGACCCTCCGTCACCGTCAACAACAACGAGTCCGCCGAGATCCAGGTCGGCGACGATGTCGCCATCGTCGACAGCGTCTCCACCTTTCTCAACGGCAACACCAGCGCCAATGTCGTCAGACGCAATGTCGGTATCCTCGTCCAGGTCACACCCACCATCAGCTCCGACGGCTTCGTCCGCCTGGAGATCGAGCCCGAGATCTCCAACCTCTCGAACCGGACGACTCAGGTCGGGCAGGGCATCGAGAGCCCCATCATCGCCCAGCGACGCGTCGAGACCGTCGTCACCGTCATGGACGGGCAGACCGTCGTCATCGGCGGCCTCATCCAGCACAACAGCGAGGACCGCAAGACCAAGGTTCCCCTCCTGGGCGACATCCCCGGCATCGGGCGTGCCTTCCAGACCGATCAGTTCTCCGATGTCCGCACCGAACTGCTCATCATCATGACGCCCAAGATCATCCGTGGTGCCGCCGATGTCGATCTCCAGTCCGACCTGTCGAATCGTGCGATCGACGAGGTCTCCGCACGCCGGAGCATCCGTGATCTGCTCGAAGCGGGCCTCAGCGGTGCGGACGGAAAGGCACCAACCGTGTCACCGAACGCCGATCAGGCCGTTCCCGCGCAGCCGCCCGCGGATGAGCCGGAGGGTCTTCTCGTGCGCCCGGCGCCAACAATCGACGACACGATCAGGAAGGACCTCGAGTAGGTCCGGAGGATCTCCGCCGATGCCGACAGTCCGTGCAGCCCTTGCCGTCGCGATCCTCGTGCTCGTCGGGTGTGCCGCAGGGCCGGGATCTTCGCCCGAGATCCCGGACACGGTCCTCGACGCGTCCCCGGGCGTTGCGCCCCAGTCCATGAATCTCGCGGTCCAGCCCCTGCCCGATCAGGACCGCGACGGCTGGCCCGATGTCGTTCCCGTCATCATCTATCTGTTCAGCGTCGACTCCGCCCAGCCGCGCCGCTTCGACGGGGGATTCGTCTTTACTGTTTCCGACCTCGATGGGACCCCCATCCAGCGATGGGTCGTCGGACCCGAGGACACGCCCAGGGCCGCCGGCGTGCGCTCGGGCCTGACGGGCTATTCCTTCCGTCTCGACCTTCCCCACGACGATCCCGGCGAGATCTTTCCGGATCGGGTGCTGGTCGAGGCTCGCTTCGTGCCCATGAACGGCGCCCCGGAGATCTCCCGTCGCGTCCTCGTGCCCTTCCGCCTGCGATAGGCGCATCCCGCCGGATGACCGACCGTGCCGCTTATCGGGCGTGCATGGATCGCCGGAATCCGGGAGATCGACGCCCGTTGGTGCGCCATCCGAGCAAATCCGGACCGTGGACCTGCCGATACTCCGGCCTACGATGGAAACATTCCAGGGTCCGAAAACACGCGGAGAGCCCTGCTCGACGCGGGACTGGGTCAAGACATGAGTGCGCCACTCTCTGCCGTCCCGTCTTCCGTCAATGGATGGAATGCGGAGTACCTCGATTCGCAATACGAGCAATACCGCCGGGATCCCCAGGCGGTTTCGCCCGAGCTCCGGGCGTTCTTCCAGGGCTTCGAACTCGCTCGCGAGGGCGCTGCCGAGGGTGATGCCTCGCCCTTTCAGGCGATCGTGGGCGATCTCATCGAGGCCTATCGGACCATCGGACACATCGCGGCTCGCACGGATCCCTTCGGGCGTGTCAACGAGCCGCCGCCGCCCCTGACGCTCGAGTACTACGGGCTGGGGGAGAAGGACCTTGATCGCCCCGTTGATGCCTCCAGCGTCGGGCTCGACGGTGTCGTTCCGCTCCGGCGTCTGATCGAGCACCTGCAAGACCGCTACTGCGGAACGATCGGCGTCGAGGTGATGCATGTCACCGATGCCGAGGAACGCAACTGGCTGCTCGATCGCTTCGAGCGGGGCGTCGATCGCTCACCCCTGACCCGGGGCGAGAAGATGCACCTGCTCCAGCAGCTGCTCAACGCCGAACGCTTCGAGCAGTTCCTCGGCAAGCGCTACCCGGGCGAGAAGCGATTCAGCCTCGAGGGCTCCGAGTCGCTCATCCCCCTGCTCGATCGCTGCCTCGAGCACGCCACGGATCTCGGCGTCGAGGAGGTCGTCATCGGGATGGCCCATCGCGGCAGGCTCAATGTCCTCAACAACATCATGGGCAAGACCCATGAGCAGATCTTCACCGAGTTCGAGGACACCTGGACCGAGGACTTCGCCGACGGCGGGGGGGATGTGAAGTACCACCGCGGGTATTCCTCGGAGCGCACCTTCCCCAACGGCAAGACGCTCCACCTTGCGCTCGCCTCCAATCCCAGCCACCTCGAGTTCGTCGATCCCGTCGTCCTCGGGCGGTGCAGGGCCAAGCAGCGCCTGCGCAGCGACGAGGACCGCAGACGCGTCATCACGCTCCTGATCCACGGCGACGCGGCCCTGCCCGGACAGGGCGTCGCCAGCGAGACCCTCAACCTCTCGCAGCTCGAGGGCTACACCGTCGGCGGCACCGTCCATGTCGTCGTCAACAACCTCATCGGCTTCACGACCGGCCCCGAGGACGCACGCTCCAGCCGCTACTGCACCGACATCGCCAAGTTCATCGAGGCGCCGGTCCTGCATGTCAACGGCGAGGACCCGGAGGCCGTGCTCGCGTGCGCACACTTCGCCATCGAGTACCGCCAGAAGTTCAAGAAGGACATCTTCATCGACCTGCTCTGCTACCGCAAGTACGGGCACAACGAGCAGGACGAGGCCTCGTTCACGCAGCCCATCCTGTACAAACTCATCAAGGCCAAGCCGTCGGTGCTGGAGTCCTACGCCCAGAAACTGCTCGCCGAGGGCGTCATCAGCGAAGAGGACATCAGGAAGATCGACCAGTCGCTGCGTGAGGCGCTCGACGAGGCCCAGCGCACCGCAAAGGAGAAGCCCCGCGATCCCACGATCGATCCGGGAAGCGCCCGCTGGTCGGGCCTGCAGCACCGCTACAGCCACGAGGATGTGGACACCTCGGTCACCGAGGACGCCCTGCGCGAGGTCTGCCGCGCGCTGTCGACCGTGCCCGAGGGCTTCAAGGTTCACCGCAAACTCCAGCGACTGCTCAGGGAGCGGGGCTCGCTGCTCGAGGACCGGAAGATCTCCTACGCCGACGCCGAGAGCCTCGCGTTCGGCACGCTGCTCATCGAGGGCTACCCGATCCGCCTGACGGGGCAGGACTCGGAGCGTGGGACCTTCAGCCATCGACACGCCGTGCTCCGCGATCAGGAGACGGCCGAGCCCTACATTCCGCTGAACCACATCCGCCCGAAGTTCGCGCCGCCCGATCTGCGCCAGGGACCGGAGACTGCCCCGGACATCCAGGCGCGATTCTGCGTCCACAACAGCCCCCTGTCCGAGGCCGGCGTGCTGGGCTATGAGTACGGTTACTCGCTGGCGGATCCCAACATGCTCGTCATGTGGGAGGCCCAGTTCGGCGACTTCTGCAACAGCGCCCAGGTCCACATCGACCAGTTCATCGCGTCGGCCGAGGTCAAGTGGCAGCGATGGTCCGGGCTCGTGCTGCTCCTGCCGCACGGCTACGAGGGCGCAGGACCCGAGCACTCCTCGGCCCGCCTCGAACGCTTCCTCCAGCTCTTCGGCGACGACAACATTCAGGTCCTCTACCCATCGACCGCCGCACAGGCCTTCCACATGTTCCGCCGACAGATGAAGCGTTCGTTCCGCAAGCCGCTCGTCGTGATGACACCCAAGAGCATGCTCCGCGTGCCGACCAGCACGATCGACGAACTGCTCAGCGGACGATTCCATGAGAGCCTCGACGATCCCCGGTTCAGCCTCGACGGCGCCGATCGCTCGAAGGTCCGGCGCATCGTCCTCTGCACGGGAAAGATTTACCACGAACTTGCCCATCGACGCGACGAGCGGGGCGACACCGACCTGGCCATCATCCGCATCGAGCAGCTCGCGCCGCTGCGCGACGAGCAGCTCCGCGAGATCATCGACCGCTATCCGTCGGACGCGAGCGTGACCTGGGTCCAGGAGGAGCCCCGCAACATGGGTGCGTACATCTACATCGCCGATCGCCTGCGGACGCTCTGGGCCGATCACGATGCCCGCTTCACCGATCTTCCATACATCGGGCGCCCCGAGAGTGCGACGCCCGCGCCCGGCTCCAAGAAACTCGATCGCACCCAGCAGGAGCAGATCATCACGGAGGTCGTCGGCCCGTCACCAAAGGCCGATCAGAAGACCAAACCCCAGTCCGTCTCGGCCGCCTGAGATTCAGCGAGGACCCACGCCATGCCCGTCGACATCGTCATCCCCAATGTCGGAGAGTCCGTGACCGAGGGCGTGATCGCCTCGTGGCTCAAGAGCGACGGCGAGTGGGTCGAGCAGGACGAGCCCGTCCTCGAACTCGAGACCGACAAGGTCACCATGGAGGTACCCGCCCCGGCCGCAGGCATCGTTCACCCGAAGGCGGCCGAGGGCGATACCGTCGAGGTCGGCGCCGTCGTCGGCACGATCGACGACACCGCCGAGAAGCCCGCCGGGGCCACCGCCTCGGCAGGGGCCCGGCCCGCGGCCCAGAGCCGGGAATCGGGCAGCGATGCGCCGGTCGCGACCGCAGCCCCGCCGACGCAGACCAAGCCCGCTCAGGCCTCGCCTCGCCCCGCCGCGAGCGAGCAGCCCGAGACCAACGGCGACATGCGGGCGACCCCGCTGGCCCACAAGGTCGCACGCGAGTTCGGCGTGGACCTCTCCTCCATCACCCCCACCGGCCCGGGCCATCGCATCCGCGAGCAGGATGTCCTCGCCTTCGTGCAGTCCAACAGGATCGCGCCGTCGCCGGCACAGCCGTCTGCGGGCGGACCCTCGCGTGCCGTCCGGCGCGAACGCATGAGCCCGCTGCGTCAGCGCATCGCCGCCCGCCTCGTCGAGGCCCAGCACACCGCGGCCATGCTCACGACCTTCAACGAGTGCGACATGACCCAGGTCATGACGCTCCGCAAGAAGTACAAGGAGTCCTTCCAGAAGAAGCACGACATCAACCTCGGGTTCATGGGCTTCTTCGTCAAGGCCGCCGTCAGCGCCCTGCGGGCCTATCCCAAGGTCAACGCGTACATCGTCGACGACGAGGGCAGGCCCGCGATCGAGATGCACGACTACTGCGATGTCGCCGTCGCCGTCAGCACCCCCAAGGGCCTCACCGTCCCCGTCATCCGCAACGCCGAGGCCCTCAGCCTCGCGCAGATCGAGAAGGCCATCAAGGACCTCGCCACACGCGCCCGCGACGGCAAACTCGACCTCGACGAGATCACCGGCGGGACCTTCACGATCACCAACGGCGGGGTCTTCGGCTCGATGATGTCCACGCCCATCCTCAACCCCCCGCAGTCGGCCATCCTCGGCATGCACGCCATCAAGAACCGCCCCGTCGAGCACCCGGACAGACCCGGCGAGATCGCCCTGCGCCCCATGATGTACCTCGCACTCAGCTACGA
>WGEO01000111.1 GCA_015492715.1 Phycisphaerales bacterium
ACGGGAACCTCATCGCCCCGACGCAGCGCAACGGCGCATTCGAGGACGACGACGGCGTGATCATCGTCGAGGCCCCGGACAAGCCCGACGCGACACCGCCGAACAACGGGGCGGTCCCCACGAAATCGGCAGGTCGCAAGCGGTCCAGAACCGCGAAGAAGAACGGAACGGCGGGCACCCTTTTCTCATAGGGCAGACTCTCCATGGCCAAGAAGACCACGAAGAAGGCGAGCGGCAAGAAGGCCGCCAAGGCGCCCACCCGCAAGAAGACGGCGCGCACGAAGGCGTCCGCGTCCAGCGGCAAGCGAGCCCCGGCCCGGCGTGCGCGCCGTGGGAGCGGCGAGGACACCGGCACACGCCTCGAACGCCTGGCTCGAAGCGTCGTCGGCGCCTCGCTCAAGGGCACAGAGCCCGTCCTGCACATCCCCACCCGCACGCTCAGCAACACCCGCTGGAACAAGGCCCGCGGCATCCTGCAGATGGGCGACAGCGAGCAGGAACGCCAGCTCTTCAACCTCAATCAGGCCAAGAAGTTCATGCAGATGATGCTGCACGCGGCATCGGTCAAGGACCTCCTCGACGAGAACAAGACCCTCAGCCTTCGTGGCATGTTCTACAAGGGCCTGCACACGATCCAGGGCACCAAGGACGAGAAGACCTTCGCCGACCAGAGCGAGTCCGACGCCATCCTCGAGGATCTGGAGGTCTCGCTCGGCTCGCTGCGCGAGGAACTGCACATCTTCGCCAAGAAGGCGGGCACCCTCGTGGGCAACATCACGATCGTCGACTCGGGCGACGAGATCGACTGCCGACGGATGGGCTCGGGGGGCTACGCCATCCCCAGCATCGTCGAGCCGGATGTGATCCAGTTCAAGAAGTGCGAGGCGGACTTCGTCCTGCATGTCGAGAAGAACACGGTCTGGAGCCGCTTCAACGAAGACAAGTTCTGGAAGAAGCACAACTGCATCCTGACCGAGGGCGGGGGGCAGCCCCCGCGCGGCGTGCGACGACTCCTGCACCGCCTGCACCACGAGCTGGGCCTGCCCATCTACTGCCTGCTCGATTGCGATCCGTGGGGGCACTACATCTACAGCGTCATCAAGCAGGGCTCGATCAGCCTCGCCTTCGAGTCCGAACGCCTGGCCATCCCCGAGGCCCGGTTTATCGGACTGCGGGCACGGGACTACCAGGCCCACGACCTGACGGACGATGTCCAGATCGCCCTGAGCGAACGCGACATCACGCGGGCCAGGCAGATCATGAACTACCCGTGGTTCAAGCAGCACCGGGGCTGGCAGCGCGAGATCCGCCAGATGCTCGACAACGGGTTCAAGATGGAGGTGGAGTCGCTCATCACCAAGAACATCAGTTATGTGACCGAGGTCTATGTCCCGCAGAAACTGGAGGAAGAGAGCTGGCTCACCTGACCCCGCATGGAGGGATTCCCTGACGGTGGCGCACAGGCCCGCGACATTGCACAGAATCTTGTCCGGAAACGACAGAGATTCCTGTTGCATGCGCCGGACTCTGCTGCTAGATTCCTGATGTTCTCGCGGGGTGCATGCTCCGCATCAGTTGGGGGAACAACACGCAGGAGTGAGAAGAGCACGCAGGAGCGAAAAGAGAGAGAATCGGCATGTTCCCGCGGCTCAGGAAGGGTGCCGCGAGATGCCCGCAGCATGACGCGTACGAGTTCGTGATCCGCCAGCGGGGCACCGCCCCTCATGGCGCATCCACCGGCCCGCCGGCCAGAGCCTGCGAGGCGAGTGTCTGGAGGTAACACTCGCCCGGGCCGCCGGCGGCCGGTTCTTTTTTGCTCGTTCCAGCCTCACCGTCGAATCCCGCACCTGCCGCCGGTCCAATCCGACAGAGCCAGACGCAATCCGTAGACTTGCCCGCGATGCTCGCCCTGTGCCTGTTCCTGGCCCTCGCCGCATTCCTGATCGCCCTGGCTGGGCTCCTTGTCCTGATCCGCATCAGCCATCGCCTAGGGGCGTTGGACACCCCCCCGCTGGCGGGGCAGGTCAAGATGGCCAGACGACAGGTTCCCAACACGGGGGGCATCGCCATCATGCTCGCGATCGCCCTCCCGATGGCGGGCGCCCTGCTCGCGTCGCTGATCGCGCCCGATCTGCTGGCTTCCGTGCCGGCCGGTCCGGACCTGGCCTCCGGCCTGCGCGAGCAGGCACCCGCGGGGTTCTGGCTGCTGGCGGGAATGCTCGTCATCCACACGCTCGGGCTGGTGGACGATCGTGTGCCGCTCCCGCCCATGCCCAAACTACTGGTCATCCTCGCCGTCAGCCTCGCCGTCGTCATGCTCACCCGGACCCGCCTGCTGGAGCTGCTCGACCCCGTCGCGGGCGGTGCGTGGCTCAGCATCACGGTCA
Source organism: Phycisphaerales bacterium (assembly GCA_015492715.1). Taxonomy (GTDB): domain Bacteria; phylum Planctomycetota; class Phycisphaerae; order Phycisphaerales; family UBA1924; genus S146-42. The sequence continues at coordinate 2,388 of WGEO01000111.1, forward strand.
CGGTGCTCTGGTTCGGCGTGGTCACCAATGCCATGAACTTCATGGACAACATGGATGGTGTATCCGGCTCGGCGGGACTCATCGCCTCGGCCTGCCTCATGAGCGCCATGCTCCTGACCGGCCACTGGTTCGTCGCGGGCCTGCTCGCCCTTCTCGCGGGCGCACTGGCGGCGTTCCTGATCTTCAACTTCCCCCCCGCACGGATCTTCATGGGCGACGGCGGATCGCTGCTGGTCGGGTTCCTGCTGGCGTTCGCCACGACGCGGGGCACCTACTACGCGGATGATCTCGCCATCGGTGCCGCGCCTCATGCCGTCCTCATGCCGCTGATCGTGCTGGCCATTCCGCTCTATGACTTCACCAGCGTGACGCTCGTGCGGATCAGCCAGGGCAGGAGCCCGTTCAGGGGCGATCTGCAGCACTTCTCGCACCGTTTGCGCCGGCGTGGACTGGGAGCACGCCAGACGGTCGGGGTGATCGCCGGGCTGAGCGCGGCGTGCGGACTGGGCGCCATCGTCTTCATGGTCCTTCCCCCGTGGGGCGCGATCCTGCTGGGATTCCAGACGCTCATCCTGCTGCTCGTGCTGGCGGTGCTGGAACGCGGGAGTGTCGTGCGTGAGGAGTCCTTCGATGCCTGACGGTGCGCCCGAGACGCCCGCCGAGCACGCGACGCCCCGGACTCAAACGGGCGACCTGTGGGTGCTGGCCTGCTGCTGCGCCATCGTTGCGCTGGCCCTGGTGCGGGCGATGGCCCCTGCGATCGCTCTTCCCTTCTGGGACGCCGACCCCCTGCGCGTCTACACGACGGTCAGTGAATCCGCGGGCAGGATGCTCGACCTGTCGCGTGCCCTGAGCGCCTCGACGACGGGCTACGGCCCGACCTGGTCGGTCCTCATCGACGCCCTGCTCATGCTCTCCAGCGCCTCCGTGCTGTGGTTGCGCCCCACCGGCGGGCGATGGAGCCTGCTGGCATTGGGCGGGGTCATGGTCTCGTCGGCGGGCGTGCTGTACCACGGCGCCATCCACGGGGGCGATGCGCTCGATCATCTCCGCATCGGGGGGGCGTGGATGAGCGCCGCCTGGTCGGCGCTGGCGCTGGCCTCGGCGGGGCGCGATCCACGCACGCGGCGCCTGCTGCTGGGCGTGCTCGCTGGAGCCGTCGTCATCCTCGTGCTCAAGGGCCTGACTCAGGTCCTGATCGAGCACCCGAGCACCCTGCGTGCCTTCGAAGCCGACAAGGATGCGTTCTTCCGGGCTCGCGGCTGGTCGCCCGGATCGCCCAATGCCCTTGCCTATGAACGCCGACTGCGCCAGAACGAGGCCAGCGGCTGGTTCGCCCTCGCCAATGTCTACGCAACCTTCTGCGCCGCAAGTGCGTGCGCGGGCTGTGCCCTGCTGTGTGCGAGCGACGCCCGGCGCGTGCGCCCGGGCGGGCTGTGCGCGGGGCTGCTGACGGCCCTCGGACTGCTGGGACTCATCCTCAGCGGCTCCAAGGGCGGGATCGGCACGGCGCTGCTCGTCGGCGCAGTAGTGCTTGCCATGCGATGGCCGTCCGTGCGCGCACGAAGCGGGGTGATCGTCGCCGCGTGCATCACCCTCCCGCTGCTTGCGGTCATCTCCCGGGGGCTGCTGGGTGAGGTGCTGAGCGAACGAAGCCTGTTCTTTCGATGGTTCTACTGGGTCGGAAGCGCCCGCATCTTCGCCGAGCATCCGATCCTCGGCGTCGGCCCAGCGGGCTTCCAGGATGCCTACAGCCGCCTCAAGCCCCCGATCAGCCCGGAGGAGGTCGCCAGCCCGCACTCGGTCTTCCTCGACTATTTCTCCATGCTGGGCCTGCTGGGTGTGGGGCTCTGCGTCTGCCTGATCGTGCGTCTGGCCTCGATGGCCCGCGACCTGCGGAGTGTCCCCTCGCCCGCCGAGGGCTGGAGCGGGCGCGCCCGCTGGTATGCCCTGTGTGCCACGGTGATCGGCGCGATGGCACTGGCGCTCTGGCTCGAGCGCGGCTCGTCGCTGGCGCTGGTGCTTGCTTCGGGGCTCAGTACGAGCGATCCCCCCTCGATGGCGGCACTGCTGGCGGCCCTCGCGATCCTGATCGGCGCATGTGCGTTGTGGATCGCCTGTGCGCACAAACTCGACCAGCGTTGGGCGAAGGGCTGTGCGCTCGCCATCGGGCTTGCTCTCGGCGGGCTCGCCGTCGCGGTTCATGCCCAGATCGAGATGACCGTGACCGTCGTCGGAAGTTGCGCCCTGGCGTGGGCGTGGGTCGGGTTGAGCGGTCCCGAAGCGCCCACGGACGGCCGTGTGCGCCGCCATCGTGTCATCGTCTCACGACTGGGTGCCGGGGCGTGCGCCCTCATCGGGCTGGCGGTCCTGCTCATGGCGCTTCCGCGGGTTGCGTCATGGGAGGCCCGCCTCGCCGATGCGGCGCAGGTGGCGGCACCTGTCGGGCAGATGCGCAGCGACCTGCGGGCCCTTGCACGCACGCCCCCGCCCCTGCGCGCCGGCGCCCTGACCGATCTTGCGCAGCGTCTGAAGCAGGACCTGGGAGAGGATGTCCCCCCCACCATCGACGGGATCTCGGCGGCTCTGGACCGCCTGGCCCTGGCGCGCGGCGAGGAGAGCGAGCGGATCCTCGATGCCGCCCACGAGCCGCTGGGTGGCTCGCATCGCCAGACACTGCGCGCCCAGATCCGCCTCCTGCGCACCCTCGCGAGCGAAGCACGCCGGATGGGGTTGCGGCGGGAGGCCCAGGCACTGCTCGTGCGTGCCTTGGCACGAGGCGAGCGCCTGGCCGGGGAACATCCGGACTGGGCCGGCTCCTGGAACCTGCTGGGAATGATCCATATGGATCTAAGCGATTTTACTGATTCGGAATCCCATAAGCGGGAGGCGCTGGCGGCTTGGGAGCACGAGGCATCTCTGGACCCGCACTCGCTGAGCGTCTGGCGCCGGATCGCCGAGCTGGCCCTGGATCTGGGCCAGCGCGAGCGGGCGTCTTCGGCGGCTCGTCGGGCGCTGGAGATCGACGAGCAGATGCGTCTGGACCCGCTGCGTCAGTTGGACGAGGCAACGCGGGCACGCCTGGAAGCAATCGCCCGGAATCCTTGATCCGGGCGTTTTCTGGGGTATTATTCGTGCGTTGGTCGCCCTTTGGGCGGGTGGTGTCTATTTCGCCGAGATTCCCACGACTTGATGCCTTGGGGAAGGCGGGATAATTAGGATTGTGATTGCATCGATGATGCGGTGTCTTGACGGGAGTGCGGGCAATGGACGAAACGGATAGCGCCAGCGAGGGCGACTAAGGGTTTCGGCCAGTCATCGCCCGACACGCCGCCCCATCGTCCGGGCATGTCCCGCCCGGGTATCGCGGGGCCTTCACGCAACATTTTTCCGGGATTCGTACCCCGCGGGTGCGGATTGATCGATGAGCATGGTTGCGGGGTCGATAAACACCCCCGCAGACGCAAGCCCGGCGGGCGGGTCCCGCGTCGGGGCAGAGGAGCGGGCACGACCCCGCGCACGAGGAGTGGTCCATGAGTCAGGATCTGAGGTTTGTCAGGAATATCGGGATCTGCGCCCACATCGACGCGGGCAAGACGACCGTCACGGAGCGGATCCTGTTCTACACGGGGAAGAACTACAAGATGGGTGAGGTGCACGAGGGCACCGCGACCATGGACTTCCTCGAGGAGGAGCAGGAGCGTGGGATCACGATCCAGTCGGCGGCGACGACCTGCCCCTGGCAGCGCAACGGGCAGGAGTACAAGATCAACCTGATCGACACGCCCGGGCATGTGGACTTCACGATCGAGGTCGAGCGTTCGATGCGGGTGCTCGACGGCGCGGTCGCGGTGTTCGACGGCAAGGAGGGTGTGGAGGCCCAGAGCGAGACGGTCTGGCGTCAGGCTGATCGCTATCGCGTGCCGCGCCTGTGCTTCATCAACAAGATGGACAAGTTGGGGGCGGACTTCGAGTTCAGTTTCGACACGATCCGCAAGCGTCTGGGGGCGAACCCGATCGCGGTGCAGTATCCGATCGGGGCCGGGCAGAGCCTGGAGGGGATCATCGACCTGCTGACGATGCGGGCGTACTACTTCGACGCCGACGAGCAGGGCGCCGTGGTGACGGAGAAGGACATCCCCGAGCACCTCGTCGAGACGGCCCAGAAGTGGCGTCACGACCTGATCGAGCGGGCGGTGGAGCTCGACGAGCAGCTGATGGAGCGGTATCTGAACGACGAGGAGATCGGCGAGGACGAGATCCGTCGGGCGCTGCGTGCGGGCACGCTGGCGATGCAGTGCAATCCGGTGTTCTGCGGGGCGGCGTTGCGGAACATCGGCGTGCAGCGTCTGCTGGACGGCGTGATCGACTACCTGCCGAACCCGACGGAGGTACCCGAGGTGCAGGGGACGGATCCGAAGGATCCGCAGAAGAAGCTGACGCGTCCGCACTCGAGCGACGCGCCGCTGAGCGCCCTGGTGTTCAAGGTCGTCAGCGACAGCCACGGCGACCTGACCTATGTGCGGGTGTATTCGGGGCGTCTGGAGAAGGGTGCGCGCGTGCTGAACCCGGTCAACGGGAAGAAGGAGAACATCAGCCGGGTGTTCGAGATGCACGCCAAGGACCGCATCGCGCTGGACGCGGCGGAGGCCGGGAGCATCGTGGCCGTCGTGGGCGTCAAGGACAGTTACACGGGCGACACGCTGTGCGATCCGAGCGATCCGATCGTGCTGGAGCGGATGACCTTCCCCGAGCCGGTGATCAGCATGTCGATCGAGCCGAACACAGCGGACGACAAGCGGAAGCTGTCGGAGGCCCTGTCGATCATCCGGCGTGAGGACCCGAGTTTCCGGAGCCACTACGACGAGGAGACGGGCCAGACGATCATCGCGGGGATGGGCGAGCTGCACCTGGAGATCATCAAGAACAAGCTGGTGCGGGACATGAAGATCGGCGTCGAGGTCGGCAAGCCGCGCGTGAGCTACCGCGAGACGATCCAGGGCGAGGCCCTGAATGTGCGCGGGCTGTTCAAGAAGCAGACGGGCGGACGCGGGCAGTTCGGCGATGTGGTCATCAATCTGTATCCGTGCACGAAGGAGGAGGCCGAGGAGCGCGGGCTGGACTTCACCGACAGCATCGCGTTCGAGAACAAGATCGTGGGCGGCGCGATCCCTCGCGAGTTCATCCCGGCGGTCGAGGCGGGCATCCGCCAGACGGCCCTGGGCGGGGTGAGCGCGGGCTACCCGCTGATCAACATCCGGGTGGAACTGGTGGACGGGTCGTCGCACACGGTGGACAGTTCGCAGGTGGCCTTCGAGCAGGCGGCACGCCTGGCGCTGCGCGACGCGGTGAGCAAGGCCGGAAGCGTGCTACTCGAGCCGATCATGAAGGTCGTGATCCTGACGCCCGAGGAGTATCTGGGGAACATCACGGGCGATCTGAGTTCGCGTCGGGGCATGATCAGCGAGACCGAGGATCGCGGGCATATCAAGGCCGTGATCGCGGAGGTCCCGCTGAGCGAGATGTTCGGGTATACCACCACGCTGCGCGGGATGAGCCAGGGACGGGCTGCCAGCAGCATGGAGTTCCTGGAGTATCGCGCGATGCCCAGCGGGCTGGCGCAGGAGGTGCTGACGACGGGCTGAGCGTCGGTCGTCGACGGGACGAAGCCACGAGCGCCCCCGAGGATTCGGGGGCGTTTTTCTGCTTATCCGGACGCACGCCCCCGGATCATGCGGGGTGCGTTGACGGGATGAGGCGAAAGACCCTCGAATCGTCTCGATTGCGTTCCGACGGGGTACGATCAGTGCTTGCGCAGCCTCGGCGAGGGGGGCGGATCTCTCGCGGGGCGGCGTCTGGAGCGATCTGATGGGCGGACGGTATCCAAGCGTGCTGCTGTTCGGCGCCCCGGGGGTGGGCAAGGGAACGCAGGGGGCGGTGCTGGGGAAGATCCCCGGGTTCTTCCACATGTCGACGGGGGACATGTTCCGCTCGCTGGATCGCGAGTCCGAGCTGGGGAAGGTGTTCCTAGAGTACTCCAGCAAGGGCCTGCTGGTCCCGGACGAGTTCACGGTGGACCTGTGGCGGGACTACATGCGGACGCACTACGAGCCGCTGACGGATGCGCCCTGCGGGCCGCCGATCGTGCTGCTGGACGGGATTCCCCGGAATCTGCGCCAGGCGGAACTGATGGACGATGCGATCGAGGTTCGGCGTGTGCTGCATCTGGTGGCGTCGGACATCGACGCGCTGGTCGAGCGGATCCGCCGGCGGGCGCTGGAGCAGGGTCGGCACGACGACGCGGACGAATCGGTGATCCGCAACCGGTATGAGGTCTACGAGCGTGAGACGGCGCCGGTGCTGGGGCATTACCCGTCCGAGCTGGTCGTCGAGATCGACGCGCTGGAGCCGCCGCTGGGTGTGCTGCGTCAGGTCGTCGATGCGCTGGAGCCGATCGTGCCTGCGTGCAAGGCGCGGGTGGGCGCCCGCGGTGCTCGCACATAGCGTCCTCGGCTATCCCACCCTATCTTCCGTCCTCGTCTTGCAACGGGGCGGGGGTTGGGTTCATACGCTGAGGACATGCGGGCACGCGGCTTTACGCTGATCGAGTTGCTGGTGGTGATCGCGCTGATCGGCGTGCTGGTGTCGCTGCTGCTGCCGGCGCTGGGGTCTGCGCGATTCAATGCGAGGGTGCTGAGTTGCACGAGCCGGCTCAAGCATCTGGGCGTGGGCGTCGAGTTGTATCTGCACGATTACGAGCGCACGCTCCCGCAGGCGACGGGGCCCGGCTTCGACGGCGAGGAGACGATCGTCGGAGCACTCTTCGGCGGCAAGAAGGGGCAGCTGCCGTTCTTCGGGATCGACCGGATCGGAGCCGAGCGCCGTCCGCTGAATGCGTATGTGCTGGATGTGCCCGTGCCCAGCGACGATCTGGACATCGTGTACGAGGTCGAGGCGTTCCGCTCGCCGATCGACGCGGGAGCGACGGCGACGGGCATCCCGGGGTTCGAGGAGGCCGGGTCGATGTATGACCTGGTCGGCTCCAGTTACACGCTCAACGACCACGCGCTGGACCTGAACCCGGTCGGTGATGACTGGTCGACGCTGATCCCGCCCGAGGGCGGTCGAATGCCCGCGCAGATCGTCGATCCGACGCGGATCGCGCTGCTGGCGACGCACACGCTATACAACTACGACGACGGGGCGGACCGTGGGATGGACTGGTTCAGCGCGGGGGCGGCCCGGGATCGCACAACGCGCGCGAACATGCTGTTCCTCGATCTGCATGCGGCGAGCGCTGTTTCGGTGCCCGACAGGCGGGGACGCGAGGGGCACACGACGAGGGACTACACCTTCCTGCCCTCGCCGGACTGGGTCGAGCGATACCCATACTGAGGCATGCCTGGGGTCGTCCGGCGGATTCAGCCGCCGCGGGTCGAGGCGCTCTTGAGATTGAACCGGATGGTCTGGTACGCACACTCGGGCGGGGTCGGCGCGACGAACCAGCCCCAGAAGCCCGGGGCGTTGGCGGCGCTGTACGAGCGGACGGTGGTGGGCGGGAAGAAGTGGAAGCTGAAGGGGACCACATTGTCGAGTTGGTCGTGCGTGCCGAAATACTTCTGGGGGCGGTCCATGTAGTTGTCGAGGAGGCGGTTGCCGAGGCTCCTCTTCATGCGGACGATGTCGACGGGGATCCATGTGACGGTTCCGTCGCGTTCGTCATAGAGGCAGAACTCGACCCATGCCTGAAGGGTCTGTTCCGCATTGCCCTTGAGGAACTCGAGTTCTTTGTCGTCCTCGTCCTCGAAGCCGAAGCCGATGACGACACGGGCGGGCAGGCCGGCCTCGCGATAGACGGCGCAGAGCAGGAGTGCGGCGTCGAAGGGCGTGCCCCGACGACGGCGGGCGGTGATGGGCGGGGGCTGGAGCTGGATGCCCTCGATGACATTGGGGGCGGCGCCGCGTCGGCTGAATGTCTTGCCCTGTCCGCTGATCTGGACATGCACCATGACCTGGCCCGCGAGCCACTTGGCAAGGACGACGGGGGGGATGGAGCGCGGATCCTGTCCATTGGTCCATCGGCGCAGGAGGTCCTGCACGGGCGCCTTGTCGTAGACGCCCTGGGGGCCTGCGCCGGGCTGGAAGTCGAGATAGGGCGTGTTGAGGAATGTGCTCTGGGCGACATCGGGCCAGTTCTTCTGCGGCCAGGGCACCTCGCGTGCGGCGTCCTCGTGGAAGACCGTCTCATAGGCGGTGACGGCGAGAGCGGCATGGGCCTGCATCTCGCGGGCCTGGATCGTCTGATCGCCGGGCGGATCGATCTGCCAGATGGCGTAGTTGGCACCGGCGGGAAACTGGGCCTCCATGCGCGGGGAGACGCCCATGTCCTGATCGTCGAAGGAGATGCTCGTGCGGGTCTTGCGCGGGTTGAGGTCGTGGCTTGCGCTGGTCATGGCCATGGGGAAGACGACCGCCGCCTGCGAGATGTTGAAGGTTCCGCTCTCGAACGGTTCGCGCCGGTCGCGGCTTCGTGAGTTGTCGCAGGCACGGACGACGACATCGACATCCATGATCCAGCCCTTGGGGTTCTTGCGTTCGAGGTAGCGCGGATTGGGCTGGCCCGCCCGCTGGGCGCTGGCGACGCCGGTCAGAAACAGGGCGACGATCACGACCAGCAGATGACCAGGGCGGATGCTCGGCATTGAATGCTCTCCCGGAGGGTGTGTCGGCGTCGGGGCGGGTCGCCCCGCACGGTCCCAAGTCTATACGACGCTCCCAAGCCTCCGGGGTTCCACGCACGGGCAGCGGCCCGCAGGAGGATCGCCATGAGTCAGGTTCGGATCGAGAAGGACTCGATGGGCCAGATGGAGGTGCCGGCGGATGTGCTCTACGGCGCGAGCACGCAGCGTGCGGTGCTGAACTTTCCGGTGTCGGGGCGGACGATGCCCATGGAGATCATCCGGGCATACGCGATGCTCAAGCGGGCGTGCGCCCGCGTCAACGCCGCCCAGGGAGACCTGGATGAGAAGCGTGCGGGCCTGATCGAGGCTGCGTGCGAGAAGATCCTCGAGGGCCTGCCCGAGCACGGGGGGCTGGAGCGCCACTTCCCCATCGATGTCTATCAGACGGGCAGCGGCACGAGCACGAACATGAATGTCAACGAGGTGGTCGCAAACCTCGTATGCCTGGAACTGGGCGCTCCCATCGGGTCGAGCAAGGACCCCGAGTATCTCGCGCGGGGCGGCGTGCACCCGAACAACCATGTCAACATGGGGCAGAGTTCCAACGACACCTTCCCGACGGCCATGCATCTGGCGTGCGGGCTGGCGATCGTGCACGATCTGGACCCGGCGCTCGCCCGCCTGGAGCACGCGCTGGCCTCGCTGGCGACACGCTTCGACGACATCGTCAAGATCGGGCGCACCCACCTGCAGGACGCGACCCCGATCCGTCTGGGACAGGAGTTCAGCGGGTTCGCCAGCCAGATCACGCATGCGCGAGATCGTCTCCAGCGGGCGCTGACGCAGCTGGGCGAGCTGCCCATCGGGGGAACGGCCGTGGGCACGGGGCTGAACACGCGCAAGGGATTCGGCACGCGGGTGGCCCATGAGCTCGAGGCGCAGACGGGGCTTGCGCTGCGCGAGGCCGACAACCACTTCGAGGCCCAGCACGCCAAGGACGCGATCGTCGAGACCGCGGGGATCCTGCGCACGATCGCCGTGAGTCTGTCCAAGATCGCCGGGGACATCCGCCTGATGGGCTGCGGGCCGCGCTGCGGGATCGGGGAGTTGAAGATCCCGCCCGTCCAGCCCGGCAGTTCGATCATGCCGGGCAAGGTCAATCCCGTGATCTGCGAGTCGATGGTGATGGTGTGCTGCCGGGTGATCGGCAACGACCAGGCAACGACCGTGGCAGGGCTCGGAGGCGTGGGCGGGCTGCTGGATCTGGCCGTTGCGATGCCGGTGATGGGCGACGCGGTGCTGGAGTCGATCCGGATTCTGGCTGGTGCCAGCCGGATGTTCGTCGATCGCCTGCTGCACGACCTTCAGGCCGACGCCGAGCGCTGCCAGAGCCTGATCGAGGGGTCTCTGGCGATGGTGACGAGCCTCGTGCCGGTCATCGGCTACGACCTGAGCGCCAAGATCGCGTATCAGGCGTTCGACGAGGGCAAGACGGTGCGCGAGTTGCTCCTGGCATCGGACATCCAGACGCTCGATGGCAAGCCGCTGACGAAGGAGATGATCGACGAGTTGCTCGATCCGCGTTCGATGACGCACCCGAAGGAATGACACCCCGGTCGCCCTGCTCATGGCGGCGGGCAGGCGTTCTCAGGGGCGAGGGGCGAGCAGCGATACGAGGCGGTCGATATCGACATTGCCGCCCGAGAGGATGACACCGACGCGGCATCCAGCAAGGTCCTGCGGACGATCCGCAGCGACCCGGCGCAGGCCCGCCAGCCCCAGCGCGCCCGTGGGCTCGATGACCTGCTTGAGCTGCTCCATGACCAGGCGCATGGCGTCGATGAGGGCGCTGTCGGGCACGCTCATCATGTCTTGCACATGCTCCAGCACGATCGGGAAGGTGTATCGCCCGAGGAAGGGCGTGCGGGCACCGTCGGCGATCGTCTCCGGATCCCGCACCGTATGGAGCGTGCGTGTGCGGAAACTGCGGCACGCGTCGTCGCCGGCCTCGGGCTCGACCCCGACGACCCGGCACGACGGGCACATCGCACGGGCGCAGATGCTCGAGCCACTGAGCAGCCCCCCACCGCCGCAGCACACGAACAACCAGTCCAGATCGCCCACATCCTCGAAGAGTTCCATGGCGGCGGTGCCCTGACCGGCGATCACCTGCGGATGGTCATAGGGTGGGATCAGCACGAGCCCGCGCTCGTCGATGAGGCGCTTCGCGAGGTCCTCGCGGGTGGTCTCGCCCCGGTCGTACTCGACCACGCCGCTGCCCGCGGGTGCATGGGCGAGGTGTCGCTCGACATTCGCCCGCTTGACGGCCGGCGCATCGACGGGCATGACGATGGTCGCGGGGATCTGGAGCAGACGCGCACACAGGGCGACCGCCTGGGCGTGGTTGCCGCTGCTGTAGGTGATCAGGCCCCGACGGCGCAGGATCTCCTGCTGCTGGGCCATGGCGTTGAAGGCCCCGCGGAACTTGAACGCGCCCGTCCGCTGGAGATTCTCGCACTTGAAATAGACCTCGGCGCCGAGTTGCTCGTTGAGGCGCTCGCTTGCGAGCACCGGCGTGCGGTGATGCATGCCCTCCAGGTTGCGAGCCGCCAGGCGGATGTCTCGGTAGGTCACGCTACGGGCGAGGGACATGTCCGGTTGGGTGCAGTGCATGGGTGGGGCGATCCTACGCCCGCTCCGGGCCTGCGGAGGGTCATTCCCCACAGGCGGACTCGGGGTTGGCGAGGCACAGGACCGACAAGCGAAAGCCGCCGACCCGCTCGGGGCGGATCGGCGGCGTTGGAATCGTCATCCGTAGGAGATGACTGGGGCTGCACCCACGGCAGACCCGTCGGCGTGCCGCTATGTCCGGCACAGCCCCCGTGCACAGTCAACCTGAATCACTGGATCACCTCCTTTCGCAAGCCCCTGCCCAGCCGTCGCGGCCGTTGCGCACCGCCGCCGGGCCCTTCCCCCCGGGCCGTCGCCCGGGGCTCATCGCGCAGGGACCATGCCCTGCTCGTCGCGCCCGCCACGGGTGCCGTCGGACGGGTTCTCCGCCCGTCGGAGCCGCCCGCGCAGACGGCGCGATACCTCCATTATCGACGATTCGTCCCCGGATACAAGAGGGTTTCCGGGTTTCCGACGGTCCCATCCCTCAGCAGGGCTCGACGAAGCGTCCGAGGAAGGTGAAGAAGTCCTCGCTGTCCCAATCGCCGTCGCTGTCCAGATCCGCGCAGGGGTCGTTCTGGGCGAACGCGCCGAGGTAGAGGAAGAAGTCGTCGGCGTCCGAGTCGAGGTCCCCGTCCCAGTCCCCGCAGGCGTTGGGGTCGTTGCAGGGATTGTCGCAGTCGGTGGGTGTCCCGCAGAGCACGAAGTTCACACCGGTGCGCTGCCCCGTGCCCCCGTCGATCGCATCGAAATACTCGCCCATCCCAAACCCGCCGTTGGGATTCCAGAGCACGCCGCTATCCGCCTGCGCACAGCCGCCATCGACATCGTGCGGTCCCGCCTGGGCGTAGAAGAGAATCTGCCCGTAGTCGAAGAAGAACAGGTCGCCCTGCCAGACGATGAAATAGCACCCGGCGGGCAGGCACTGGGCGCCGAAGTCGCTGACCCCACCGTCGCCATCCCAGAAGCCGACACCCGGGATCGACGCGAGGACCAGTTGGCTGGCCCCCTGCCCCGGCAGTGATCCGTCCTGCGGATTGGTCCAGATCGCGACGCGGATGTCCGTCGTCTGGAAGGGATCGCCCAGCCCGAAGCCGGCGGAACGAAACTCCGTCAGATTGGCATCCTGGGCGATCTCGAACTCCTCGATGATGGAGGTGTCGAACTCGTCGAACCCGTCGCCGAAGGCCTGCCCCGAGAAGCCCCAGGTACTCGCCCCGTCGTAGGAGAGGCTCGCCGCGATCGGGTTGCGCACCTGCCCCACGGCACCGGCTCCGACGCTTCGCGCACGATACACGACACTCGCGGCGGCCCCGAGGTCCACCGGTTGAGCCTGAGCCATGCCGGTCAGAACCAACGGCACGCCCCACGCACCATGCCGCAGGCTGCGGATCATTCTCATTGACTGCATCTGGCCTCCGCGCGCCCCGCGCTCGATATGGGCGGGGTTTCTCCCACAGAAGTGTACCAGACGCAGGTACAGGCCGCGAGGCAATCTGGACAATCCCGACGGGAATGAGCCCCCACCCACGCCGGGAGGTGATCTCCGTATCCCAAGACGATGAAAAAGGACACACGGGCATCCCTTTTTCGGGAACACCCATGCGTCCATGCCGATTGCGCCCGCGCCGGCGGGGATGCGTCAGTCCAGCGAGCAGCCGGTGTTGAACCGATCGAGATAGAAGAAGAAGTCGTCGGCATCGATCACACCATTGGGAATGCCGAAGCCCGGGTCGTCCGCCTGCGTGGCGCCCGTCAGGTCCGCCCGTGGGTCGCCCGCCGCGAACGCGTCGAGATAGAAGAAGAAGTCGTCGCCGTCGGCCACACCGTTGGGCACGCCGAAGCCCTCGTCGAACGGGTTGCTCGAGGTCGTCATGTCCGCGATGCAGTCGGGGATGAGCAGGAACTGATTGCCCTCGACGACGAAGGACTCGACCCGCCCGCTCGCCCAGACGATCGTGATCTGCGCATCGTCGGCCAGACCCAGCCCGAACTCGAGATTCATGCTCGCGGTGCTGGCGGCGTTGGACGAGCCGCTCCGGACCTCGCGCAGCATGACCTCGCCCTGGCCGATGTCCCCGCTGGCGTCCAGGTCAGCGACGACATACACGCGCGTCCCGATGGACTCGCGCGAGGTGGGCAGCGGGATGGTGCCCGGCCCGCCGACCAGTCGCAGGATCAGCGCGCGATGCTCGGACCCGAGCAGGCCCGAGAGATTGGCAAAGAGCGACGAGTTGCCGCCGTCGAGGTTGACGACGAACAGGTCCGACCACCCATCGAGATTGAAGTCCCCGGCCACGCTCGTGCGGGCGTTGCGCCGCTGGGCCAGCCCCGCCTGTCGTGCGATCTCGCCCTCGGCATGCGAGTACAGGAAGTCCCGATAGAGCGAGTCCGTCGCGACATGGACATCCAGATATCCGTCGTTGTCCAGGTCCTGCATCTGCACGCCCCAGCTGAACGCGCCACCCAACGCGTCGCTGTGCAGAAATCCGAGCTCGCCCGTCTCGCTCAGCAGGTTGATCCACAGATCGTTGAACCCGGGCAGGCCCGGGAGAATGCTGAAATCGGTGATGTAGATATCGATGTCTCCGTCGTTGTCGATGTCGCCCGCATCGACGCCCATGGCCGCCCCGCTCTGGTCGCCGAAGGTGGGGTCGAGCAGATAGGTGACCTGCGCGAATCCCTGCCAGTGGCCGTGCTGATCGAACCCGAGGTTGAGATACAGCATGTCGCGATCGTCGGGGCCGCCGACCTTGTTCGTCACCAGCAGGTCGCTGAAGGTGTCGTTGTTGAAGTCCGCGAAGATGACGGCGTTCGTCGAGCTGAACCACTGATTGGGCGTCTCGTACGCGCCGTCCTGCGTCTCATAGCCGGTCACGCCCAGCTCCATCGTCACATCGCTGAAGGTGCCGTCGCCGTTGTTGCGATAGAAGATGTCGCGCTGCCCGGGCACCTCGCGCTCGCCCGGATTGCCGAAGTACCCGTCGTGGTTCCCCACATACAGGTCGAGATCCCCGTCGCGATCCGGATCGGCCCAGGCGGCCGTCAGCGAGTTGTCCAGCACGACGCCATCGAAGACGGCCCAGCCCACGCCCAGCTGGTCGTCCTCGACGCCGGGCGTCGGGTCGGTCTGATCGGTAACATCCTCGAACCAGAGCGTGCCGGTCTGGGCGAGCTGATTCTGCAGCAGCGTGTTGCGACCATTGAAGTTGACGACGAAGAGATCGGTGTCGCCGTCGTTGTCGTAGTCACCCGCGATCGCCCCCGTGCCCGTGCCGGGGTCGCCCGCGCCGGCGATGCCCGCCGGCACACGGAATCGGCGATGCCCCGTGCCATCATCCTCGTTGACATACAGCAGATTCGGCTGCCCGCTCCGGATCAGGTACAGGTCCGGATAGAGGTCGTTGTTCAGGTCCGTGAAGACGGCCCCGGGACCATGCCCGTCCCCTGCCGAGGCGATATACGAGCCCAGCCCGAGATCCCCGGCGAGGTCCTGGAAGGGGCAGACGATGCAGTCCACGAGCGGCGGCAGGTCGAAGAACTCGTGGGCGACGCCGCCGTCGGGCACTCCGACGACATCGGTCACACCATCGAACCCCTCCCCCATCGCGAGGATGTAGTACTCGCGACTGGGCACCTCCTCGATGCGGAACGAGCCGTCCTCCTCGCTCGTAGCGCCGGCGACGAACTGCAGATGCTCATCGAAGAGCGACACCTCTGCCCCCGCCAGCGGAAAGACATTGCCCAGCGCGTCCGAGCCGATGACGACTCCCTCGATGCTCCCCGTCTGCGCCAGCCCGCCCGCGCTGAGCAGGCACAGACCACCACCAACCACGCCCCATGTGCGCCGCATGACCAACCTCCCTTGTTGTCGGGTGCTCGCGTGCCGAGGGCCCTCCCGTCGGCATACCCCTCTGCAAGGCTTTGGCGCCGCATCCGGCGAGCGTTACACGCGATGCCCGCTCCAATGGATGAATCACCCCTTCCTACACTGCCCCGTGCCCGAAGCCGGAATCCCCCAGCGTCCGTCTGAGCCGCCCGCCCGTGAGGTTGCGGTTGCCATCGTGCGCACGCTGCGCGACGCCGGGCATGCCGCCTATCTCGCCGGCGGCTGCGTGCGCGACGAACTGCTGGGCTTCGAGCCCAAGGACTTCGATGTCGCCACGGACGCCACGCCCGATCGCGTGCGATCGCTCTTCCGAAGAACCCAGGCGGTGGGCGCCGCATTCGGCGTGGTCCTCGTCCGGGAAGGGCCCGTTACGGTCGAAGTGGCCACCTTCCGGCGCGACGGCCCCTACAGCGACAGACGCCGACCGGACTCCATCGAGTTCGCCGACGCCAGAGCCGACGCCCTCAGACGCGACTTCACCATCAACGCCCTCTTCCTCGATCCGCTCAGCAGCGGCACGGTCAACGGATCACCGGGGACCGACGAGGGCGCCCGCACGCTCGCGACTGGACGCGGCGTCGTGATCGACTTCGTCGGCGGACTCGAAGACCTGCACGCCCGCCTCATCCGTGCCGTCGGTGAACCCGCCCAGCGTCTCGCAGAAGACCACCTGCGCGCGCTCAGGGCCGTCCGATTCGCGTCCCGATACGGGTTCACGATCGAGGACCAGACCGCCGAGGCGATCCGACACGATGCACGCCAGTTGGCAGGGGTCAGCCGCGAACGCATCGGCGACGAGGTCCGGCGCATGATCTCCCACCCCTCGCGGGGGGTGTCGGCCTGGACCATCCAGTATCTCGCATTGGACGAGCCCATCTTCGGGACGCACACCACACGGGCTCCCATGCTGCTCGGGCGCCTGGACGACTCGGCGCCGTATCCGACCTGCCTTGCGGCGTGGGCGATCGATCGCGGGGCCATCGTCGAGGCGAGTCAGGTCGCGGGCGTCGTCGATGGCTGGCGCAGGGCGCTGTGCCTGTCCAATCGAGAACGCGACGATCTCAAGGCGATCCTGCTGGGCGTCGGCATGCTGACCCATGAATGGGCGAGGCTGGGTGTTGCCGCCCAGAAGCGGGCCGCCGCCAGCTCGTGGTTCGACGAGGCCATGCGCATCATCGCGGCTCAGACGCCGGAAGGATTTGTCCGCATTCATCGGCGGGTGGAACAACTCATGCACTCGCCCTCGGGGTTGTCCCCAGATCCGCTGATCAATGGCGACGATCTCCTGAAGATCGGTTTTCGTTCGGGTCCCCGATTTCAGGATCTGCTCGATGCCATCTATGACGCCCAACTGGAAGACCGGATCAACACGAGGGACGAGGCGCTGGCCCTGGCCCGGGAACTCGGGCCGACGCTGGGCGTCCAATCTGAATAGCCCGGCGGTGCGTCGGGGAGTTCTTCGCTCGGGGTTCTACACTGGCAGGAACCACCCGTCGCGGGCAGGGCTCGGATGGGCGAGATTCTGCCCATGAGGGACAACCGCCGGGTGAATGCTTCCGCATCGGACGGGAGCACAGGCGGGTTGTCTGCGAGACCCACACGCGAGCAACGCGAGACCAAGAGGACAGGACACAGATGCGAACGAGGACGCTGGCCGGATGGTTGATCGGGGGATTGTGCCTGCTGGGACTGGGGGCGACGGCATCGAGCGTGTCCGCGGCTCCCGCCGGCATCGAAGTGCTCCAGCAGGACGACCTGGACATCATCACCTTCCGCGACGGCAAGGTCGTCAAGGGTGAGATTCTCGAAGAGACGGCGACCACGATCCGCGTCAAGATCGTGAGTTACGGCATCGAGGCGATCACGACCTACGACAAGGCCGATATCCTCGCGATCAAGCGGGGCGATCGCTCGCAGAAGGAGGAGACGCGGGACGAACCGACGGACGACGAGCCGGCCCAGACACCGACCCGCGGCAGCGAGCGTCGGGCACGCTCTAGCGGCGAGACGGCCCACCGCGTCTATCACATCCGTCTGGACGGGCGCTTCGGCAAGGAGATCACCCAGACGCCCCTGCGCGAGGCGCTGGAGGACGCGGCCAGGAACGACGCGGACTACATCATCATCGAAATCGAGAACGAGTGGAAGGCCAACGCGCTGGAGGACCTTCCTGATGACGCGGCGGCGTTCGACGAGTTGTTCCGGGCCGAGGCCATGCATCCGCTGCTGGACCCCACCAGCGAACTGGGACAGATCTACGCGGGCAAGGAGCCCCCGACGGTGGTCTTCTGGGTCAAGCGTGCGATGGGCGGCGCCGCGTTCCTGCCGCTGATCTGCCCCAATATCTACTTCCATGAGACGGGCAAGCTCGGCGGGATCGGCAATCTGGGCGATCTGTTCGGCTCGATGGGCGACGAGGTCGTGCGCGACAAGCAGCGGTCGCTGCGTATGGGGCACGCCAAGGGTGTCGCCATCAAGGGCGGGTATGCCCCGGAGCTGGTCGAGGCGCTGGCGGACCGGCGCAAGGTGTACAGTTATCGCGTTCGCGGGGGGAAGGTCGAGTATCGCAACGACTGGCCGGATGTCTCGCAGGGCTGGATCCTGCTGACCGACGACGGCGAGGGCGAGAACGCGGACACGATCCAGCAACTGGCCCGCAGCGAGGGCAACGACACGCTGACGCTCGATGCCAAGCTGGCCCAGACGCTCCAGGTCTCCAAGGGCACGGCGAACACGCTCGATGCGCTGCTGTTTGCCCTCGGGCTGAGCCGCAACTCGACGCTTGTCGAGGGCCAGAGCGAGCGGATCATGGATCGCTGGGAGGAGGGGCTGGCCAACGCCGAGCGCCGCCTGCGCGATCTGTGGCGTGAGTACAACGAGATTCAGGTGCAGGGTCGCGACGCGCGCGAGCGCAACGCCGCCCGCGGACGCCAGATCCGCAAGCTGCAGGACATGATCCGCCTGCTGCGTCGCTACGAGGAGGCGATCAATCCGCGTCAGCTGGGAATCCCCGGCGAACCGGACCTGCGGATCATCATCGAGCGGATCAAGCTGGAGATGATGCGCGACCGCTGATCGATCGGGCCATGAGGGACATCACACGCGAGGAATCATGAGCATGTTCACACGACTGTGCAGAAGGCTGGGCGCCCTGGCGATGGGGCTTGCGATCGTGGGCGGTCTCGCCCTGGGCACACCCGATGCCTGGGCCGGCGACAAGATCTACCTCAAGGACGGCACCGTCGTCGAGGGCGAGATCAAGCAGGAACTGGACGGGTATGTCTGGGTGCTGACGAAGATCGGCGGCGTCGAGACCGAGGTCATCTACAAGCCCGATCAGATCGACCGGATCGAGCGCGACGCCGACCAGCAGGCCCCACCCGCGGAAGAGACGCCCAAGGCCCGCAGCACGCCCGGCAGCGAGCCCGCATCCAAGCCCCGGCGTGATCATGTCGTGCGTGCCGCGGTCCTCAGCCTGGGCGATCACCGTGCGGGCAAGGACATGGTGGGGGTCTACATGACCGCCGACAGTCTTCGGCGTGCGATCCCCCTGCTGGAGAAGGAACTGGGCAGCGACGGCTCGGGCATCCTGGTGCTGCGGATCTCCTCGGGCGGCGGGATGCTGCTGGAGATCCAGAAACTCAGCGATGTGATCGAGTACGAACTCAAGCCCCGCTTCCGTGTGGTCGGATGGATCGACAGCGCGATCTCGGCGGCCGCGATGACCGCCCACGCCATCGAGGAGCTCTACTTCACCTCCGACGGGCATTATGGCGCGTGCACCGGGTGGTTCGGACAGCTGAACGCCGTCAAGGGACGCGACCTCGAGGAGGTCCTCTACATGATGGAGAAGATCTCGGCGCGAGGCGGGTATGACCCCAAGATCATGCGTTCCATGCAGATCAACGAGCCGCTGAGCTGCTCCATCGACGAGTTCGGCAATGTCACCTGGTACCAGACGGAGGACGGCGGCGAGTTCCTGGTGAATCCGGGCGACGAGATCCTGACCTTCACCTCCGACCAGGCCGAGAAGTTCAAGTTCTCCAAGGGCACGGCGGACACGATCGACGAGCTGGCCCGCGCGATGGGCGTGCCCGAGGTCGAGTGGGTCGGCGAGTATGTGCAGGGGATCCCCTATCCGGTCTGCGAGGCCGAGAAGATGATGCGCCAGTTCCGCGACCAGGTCGCCGAGGACGAGGCACGCACGCGCGAGTACTTCGATCGCTACAACACCTCGATCGCTGCGGCCCAGAGCACGCCCCGGGAGGAGCGGGGCAAGTTCGTCAACCGGGCCCGGCAGGCGCTGCGCCTGATCGAGCGGATGGTCGCCAACAACCCGAACTTCTCGCTGCTGGTCTTCAACCGGACCTACGAGGAGTTTCAGGAGTGGGTCCGCGAGCAGGAGCGCCTGCTGCGCGATCTGATGCGATAGCGAGTCGGACACTCTTCCTCCGGCGCCCGGGAGCGATCCCGGGCGTTTTTCGTGCGCGTACACTGGTCGGACCCGCGGGTTCATCTCCTGCCAGACGAGGAAGCCGCCATGCCCGAGAGTGCATTCGTCCCCGACACGCTCGACGCGAGCGAGTTCGAGCAGATCGAACCGCTTCTGAACGAGCTCCTGCAACGCGAGATCGCCTCGAGCGCCGACCTGGAGCGATGGCTCATCGATCGGAGCGATCTCGAGAGCGCGATCAGCGAGGCGCAGGCGGATCTGTACATCACGATGACCCGCCACACCGACGATGAGGAGGCTCAGCGGGCGTATCTGGCGTACATCGAGGAGGTCGCGCCGCGTCTGAAACCGCTGTTCTTCGAGATGGACAAGCGCCTCGTGGCCCTGAGCGAGCGGTATCCGCTGGACTCGCGACGCTACGAGGTGATCCTGCGCGACACGCGGGCCGGGGTCGAACTCTTCCGCGAGGAGAACATCCCGATCCAGACGGAACTGTCGCGTCTGGAGCAGAAGTTCGAGCAGATCGCGGGTGCCCAGACGGTGGAGTTCGAAGGACGCGAGCGCACGCTGCCGGAGATGGCGACCTATCAGGAGCGTACAGACCGCGACCTTCGCGAGCGGGCGTGGCGGGCGGTGGCCCAGCGCCGCCTGCAGGACGCCGACACGCTGGATGAGTTGTACGACGAGATGGTGCGTCTTCGCGACGAGATGGCCCGGAACGCCGACTGCCCGTCGTTCATCGAGTACGCGTTCAAGAGCAAGCTCCGGTTCGACTACACGCCCGAGGACTGCATGCGGTTTCACGAGTCCATCGAGCGCGTGGTCGTGCCGTTCAACGAGCGCCTCGCCCAGCGCCGTGCCCGCCTGCTGGGCGTGGACCGCCTGCGCCCGTGGGACCTGAGCGTCGATCCGCTGGGGCGGCAGCCCCTGCGCCCGTTCGAGGGCGGCAGGGAGCTCTTCGACCGCACGCTGGGCATGTTCCGCGACCTGGACCCGCGCCTGGGCGACCTCTTCGGCACGCTGGGCGAGGGCCTGGGCGACAACGGTGCGGCGGTCGGGGCCTGCCTCGACCTCGATACCCGCCCCGGCAAGGCGCCCGGCGGGTATCAGTACATGCGTGACCGGAGCCGGCGCCCGTTCATCTTCATGAACGCCGCGGGCCTGCACTCGGATGTCGAGACGATGATCCACGAGGGCGGGCACGCCTTCCACTCGCTGCGGTGCGCGGGCGAGCCGCTCCTGCACTATCGGCACGCGCCGATCGAGTTCTGCGAGGTCGCATCCATGGCGATGGAGTTGCTGAGCATGCCCCGCTGGGACGCGTTCTATACGAGCGAGGACGAGCTTGCTCGCGCGCGGCGCAAGCAGATCGAGGGGGCGGTCTCGATCCTGCCCTGGATCGCGACGATCGACGCCTTCCAGCACTGGGTCTATGCGAACCCGGCGCACTCACACGAGCAGCGGGCCCGGACCTGGCTGGACTTGGAAGAGCGATTCGGCTATGCCGGGCGGGCCCGCGTGGACTTCGAGGGGATCGATGCCCGCATCCGCGAGACCGCCTGGCACAAGCAGGGGCACATCTTCGGCGTGCCGTTCTACTACATCGAGTACGCCATCGCCCAGCTCGGCGCGCTGCAACTCTGGGCGCTGAGCCTGGAAGAGGGCCTGGAGTCGGCGATCGATCGGTATCTGTCGGCGCTCTCGCTGGGGGGATCGCGCCCGCTTCCCGAACTCTTCGAGGCCGCCGGGCTTCGCTTCGATTTCAGCGAGGATCTGCTGGGTTCGCTGGTGGACCGTGCCGAGCACGAGCTGGCGAAGTTGCCGGAGTAGGCGATGGAGCC
>WGEO01000112.1 GCA_015492715.1 Phycisphaerales bacterium
CGCCCAGACCCATGACATGCCCGTGCGCATCGATGAGACCCGGCAGGACCGTCCGCCCTCGCAGGTCGATGACGACCGTGTCCGGACTCTCGAACAGGGAGACCTCGTCGTGGCTGCCGACACCCATGATCGTGCCGTCGTCGCCGATGGCGATGGCCTCGGCACGCGGGCGGACCGGGTCCATCGTGTAGATGTTGGCGTTACGGTAGATCGTGCGTGCCTGCATGCCGATCGGGGGCGAGGTGGCCGATTCCGAAGGCGTGTGGACGAATAAGACGAAGACGAAGCACAGCAGCGGCGCGATGGTCATCATCTATTGTCCCGGGTGTTCGAGGATCGGGAAGGTCGCACTCGCGCCCGCCCTGTCCTGTGCGGGCGATCGCTTCCATACAAAGTCAGCCCTGGCGCCATCCCAGTACTCGATCACACCGGTCCAGTCCGGGGCATTGGTCGTGTCTATGGGAACGAGTGTATAAGGATCGAAGATAATATTACGAAGGACAACCGCCCGGCTGGGGCGGGCGGGCATCTCGCGGTCATCGATGGCGATTCCCCACCGCTGTGGATGGTTCTCTATCTGGCGTTCGATCTCGGCGGCGCCGAGCGTGTCATTGACGAAGGTGACGGCGCTCATGGAAATGCTGGAAGAGTTCTGGATGGTGATGGCAAAGAATGAGTTTCCGTCCGTGAGGCGGTTGTTGTTTCGCAGTACGACCCCCGCGACGGCAACTCCACGGCTGTTTCGAATGGTCATTCCGCCTCGTCTGTTGCCCCAGAAAGTGCACGCGCCGACCGATACCGCCGAGCTGTTCTCGGCAAGCAATCCGCCGTCGTATGGGCTCCCATAGAGGGGGCGTCCGTTCCAGCTGAAGGAGGAGGAGGAGATATTGACATTGTGGCATGTGTCCAGGACGAGGCCCCACGACACATTGAAGTCGAACTGGCTCGACGAGATATGGATATCCTTGGCGGGAAAGGGGGACCGACCCGATTCGTTTTCAACAAGCGAGCCGGCGATGCGCACGCCGGCCCCCCCATTCGCATTGATTGCGCAGTCGGTGATGCGAACGGTGGAGCCCGATACCCGCAGATCATCGTCGTGGACTCGTACGGGATGGCTCTCGAGGCGCACGCCGTCGCTCCCGGAGGACAATCCATTCCGGGAGACGATGCAGTTTCTGAGGGTCAGTTCTCCGAATCCATCGAGAAGAAGGCCCTCGTTCGTGTTGGCATAGAGTGCGACACCATCCAGCATGAACCGAAGCGGTTTCACGAATCGGTGGGGCGATGTCCAACGCCCGACGATCCCCCGCCGATGGTTGCTGATCACACAGTTGCGTATCGAGAAGTCGTTCAGGAAAGCACCCGTCCGGGTTCCCGAATCACTCATGTGAATGCCGTCCGCCCGGACTACCTCATCTCCGGCATGCCGCGTCAGGGTCAGATTGCGAAAGTGGATGGAAAGCGGATTGGCCGAATCGGCGGCGGCGATCTTGAACGCATGTCGATCGCCCCCCATCGCGATGATGACACTGCCGTTCAGGGCATTGGGATCCAACCCTTCAGGGGTGGCAGCCCGAGGGTCCAGGGACATGTCCGAGGGAGTGTCTCCGACGATGGTCACCCCTCTCACCCGGAGCCCGTCGCGCGATCCGATGACGACATGGGCGTCATCGCTGCCCGACGGATCACTCGGATCGGGAGTCGTCGCGTCGAGCAGATACACGCCCGCGGGCACATAGATGGTGCCTCCTCCGGCGAGCAGCACACGGTGCAGTGCCGCACGAAAGGCTGCAGAGTCGTCCTGGTCATCGTTCGGGACGGCGGGGGGGGTGACATGAGCCGGGTCGGTAATATTGATCCAGCCCCGCGGCACCCCATCGTGGGAAACTATTGTCGACGCTACGGTGGCGACAAGATGGCACATCATCCCCATGGCGCGAGTATAGCCGCAGGGGAGGACGCGTCGTTCCTGTGGAGTGTACGGACGATAGTGGCGGCTGCCTCCGACAAGGGCGGCTTCATGGATCTTTCAGCCGCCGACGGGCGTGGATCCGCGGTTGAACAGCCACCCGTCGGCCTTCCCCCCATCGCCGGCGATGGCACGGAGGGGGCCACGAATGCAGAGTACCCGCCTCAGCCCTGGCGGATATACCCCTCCAGCGTCGTGATGGTCGCGTGGAGGGCCTCGCGGGTCTCGGCGTTGAGGTCGCCGATGGAGATCATCCCGGTCAGGATGTCGTGATCGACGATGGGGATGTGCCGGATCCGCCGCTGACGCATGATCGCGCGCAGTTCATCCAGCGCCGTGTCCTCGTCACAGACGATGACATCCTCGGTCATCACGGTGCGGACGCTGGTGCGTTCGGGCGAACGACCCATGGCGACGACGCGTGTCAGGATGTCGCGCTCGCTGAGGATGCCCACGACACGCCCCTGCCCGTCGACGACGACCAGCGAGCCGATGCGTTTGTCGTTCATCACCTTCGCCGCCTCGAGCACGCTGTGCTCCGGGCGAATCGTGGCAACCTCGCGTCCCTTGCGATCGAGCAGTGCTCCTGCGGTAGGCATGGCCAACCCCTTTCTCGGGGCGACGCAGCCAGCGGCCCACAATGCACCCCCGGGCGCGACGCCCAGGCTTCCTTGACCCGCCCAGTATCCCAGATTGACCGGCGCCGTGCAAGCAGAAACTCGGGGATTCGCCCGGGCGGAGAACCGCGGATTACGGATTCGGATATCCCCTTATTCTATCTCACTCCCAGATCGTCAGGTGCCAGGCCTTCTTGCCCCGGCGAAGGGCGATCAGGGACCCGTGGAGCAGGTCGGCGCTCGTCAGGCGGGCATCGGCACCCTGAATCCGACGGCCGTTGACCGCGATCGAACCGGCCTGGAGGAATTCGCGGGCCTGTCGTTTGCTGGATGCCAGCGCGGTCTCAACCAGCAGGTCCACGAGTGCGACACCTTCGCCGTCGAGAGTGTGTCGGGGATGGGTGCTGCTGGGGACCTCGGCAAGGACGGCGCGCAGGGTCGGCTCGGGAAGATGGGCGATCTCGCCGCTGAACAGGGCGCGGGCGGCCTGCTCGCAGGCGACGGCCTCGTCCTCGCCGTACAGCAGGCTGGTGGCGTGGTGGGCCAGGGCCTTCTGGGCCTCGCGGGCGCCGGGGTTCTCGCGCACGCGCGTCTCGAGATGTTCGATCTCCTCGCGCGGCAGGAGGGTGAAGATCCGCAGGAACCGCCCGACATCCTCGTCGGCGGCATTGAGCCAGAACTGGTGGTAGGCGTAGGGCGTGGTGCGCTCGGGACTGAGCCAGACGGCGCCGGACTCGGTTTTGCCGAACTTGCCGCCGTCGGCCTTGGTGACCAGCGGCGCCGTCAGACCGTACGCCTCGGGCGTGTCGTGGTCTGTGGCGTCCACGGATGCGTGCATGCGCCGGATGAGGTCGACGCCGGCGACGATGTTGCCCCACTGATCGGAGCCTCCCAGTTGGACGCTGACGCCCTCGTGCTCGTGCAGGTGCCAGAAGTCGTAGGCCTGCAGGATCATGTAGCTGAACTCGGTGTAACTGATGCCCTGATCGCGTCCGTGCAGGCGTTCGCGGATGGACTCCTTCTGGATCATCATGTTGACCGAGAAGTGCTTGCCGATGTCGCGCAGGACCTGGATGTAGCCCAGATCGCGCAGCCAGTCGAGGTTGTTGCGGATCAGGGGGCGGGGGATCTCGCGCTGCTCGATGCGGGCTGCGCCCTCGAAGATCCGCTCGAAGATGGGCTGCTGCGCGCGCACATTGGCCGCGATCTCGTCCTCGGATCGCAGCTGGCGCTCGGCGGTCTTGCCCGACGGGTCGCCGATCAGGCCCGTGCCCCCGCCCATGACGACGACGGGCTCGTGCCCGGCTCGTGCGACATGCACCAGCAGCATGATGGGCACCAGATTGCCGATGGTGAGGCTGTCGGCGGTGGGGTCGAAGCCCGCGTAGGCCCGGCGTCGATGGCGGTCCGGCTCACCCAGGTGGGCACGCAGTTCCTGCTCGTGGGTGCACTGATGGAGCAGCCCGCGCCAGGTCAGTTCGTCCAGGAGGTCGATGGCCATGGGCGGAGGATAGAGGCCCGCTCGCGCGGGGTCAGCGCCCAGTCGGGGCCGTCTGCGAGGTCGGCCCGCCAGGTCTCCCCCCATTGATCGCCCTGGGATTCGAGGCATCGCGGTGCGAGGACTTGGTGATCGTCTCACGATGCGTGCGTCGATTCCGGCCACTCGCGGGCGGGTGTTCTCCGAAGGGCGTGCCGAGATGGAGACCATGAGCCTGGTGGGGTGGGAGATGGGGGATCACACCCCATGCGATGGTGTTTGACGCGGTATCGAAACGGGTGCGGTGGAGCGGCGGGGACCGCGGAGCCATGCGTGAGGCAAGCAGGGCGAGGGCGACCGGCACACTCGATGAGCGTCCATGTACGGGTCTGGATTTGTCTCCGAGATATCACGCCGCCGGCTTGACTTGTTGCGATTGAGTCTCAATAAATGGCATGTCCGCTTGTCTGGCAAGAATGGATCTTGTCAAACAGGAGGTCTGGGCATGGGGTGGTGATGGGAGAGGTCGCTGGTTTGGTGGTTGCGACGGGGGATGCACGGGCGGATCTGACGGGGTCGTCGAATCCCGGTGCCCCCACGGACGGGCGGGCCGCCTGCTCGATCGATGCGGATGATTACTTCTTCGTTCTTTCTCGATGCGTTCGTGGGAGGCTGATTCATGGCATGGGCGGATGGCAGGGTTCGGAGCTGGATCGCGCGGTTCGGCGTGTTCGGGTTCCTGTTCTTCTTTCTCAAGGGGCTGCTGTGGCTGATCGTGCCGGCGGTGATCGGCGCTTCGGTGCTCTGAGGGGAGGTGTGTGATGCGTCTGATGGAGCGGTTGAAGGCGGAGACCCACGAGTTGCACGCGCGTGCCGAGACGCATCCGTTCCAGCGTGCGATGATCCAGGGCGGGCTGGAGCGGGGAGCCTATATGGACTATCTCCGGCAGATGCTCCATGTGCACGAGGCGCTGGAGGGGGCCCTGGCGCGCCATGGCGATCGCACGCCGATCCGCGAGGTCGTCGATGCGGGGCAGTATCGGGCGGGCGTGATCCGAGAGGACCTGTCGTTCTTCCAGCGGGAAGACGACGGCGGGCGGGTGCCGGGGACGATGCGGGCGGGCACGGCGCGACTCGTCGAGGAGATCCGGGCCTGCGACGAGGCCATGCAGTTCGAGCGCTTGCTCGGGATGCACTATGTGCTCGAAGGGAGCACCAACGGCGGTCGGTTCATTGCCAGGGCGCTGGCGCGGGCGTACGGACTGAAGCCCGGTGGGGCGGGCCTGCGGTATATGGACCCGTACGGCGAGTCGCAGCAGGAACGCTGGGGGGAGTTTCGGCGGCGTGTCGATGCGCTGGGGCTGGATCCGCACTCGTGCGATCGGGTGGTCGAGGGTGCCCGCGCCATGTTCGAGGGGATGTGCGGCGTGCTCGAGAGTCTCGGCGATGCGTGGGTCGAGACGGACGGTTCCGTGGCGCTGCCGCTGCGTGGGGCTGCGCGGGGCGCGACGAACGGTCAGTGATCGCGCCGGATCGCAGCCCGGGCGACCTCTTGCAGCGCGATCCGGGGGGCTGAGGGCTGCAGCGTATCGAGGTATGCCAGTGCCTGCCTGATCAGGGTGCCGGCTATTTCGCGGGCCTCTTCGATGGCGCCGCCGGCGGCCAGTTCGCGCGTGAGGGCTTCGGTGTCGTGGTCGCGGATGTGCGCGCGGGCGAGGCCGGGGCGATCGCAGGCTGCCAGGTGGCGGATCAGGGGGAGCGTGAGTTTGCCCAGGTCCAGATCGCGCTGGGTGGACTTGCCGACGGTGTCGGGCGAGGCGGTCAGATCGAGCAGATCGTCCTGGATCTGGAAGGCCTGCCCGAGGAGCCTGCCGAAGCGGTCGGCGGCGTCGATCCGGGCGGGGGTGGCGCCCGCGTGCATGGCTCCCAGTCGGCACGCGAGGGCCGCTAGTTCGCCCGTCTTGCGGTCGATGATCTGGAAGTAGGTTTGCTCGTCGAGGTCGAGGTTGCCCCTGTTGCTGAGTTGGAGGAGTTCGCCGGCGCAGACGGTGCGGCTTGCGCGGGCGACGGCGAGGGATGTGGCCTGATCGGCGATGGTCGAGCAGAGGGCGTAGGCGCTGGCGATGAGGTAGTCGCCCAGGATGACGGCGGCCTCGTTGCCGCGCAGGTGGTTGATGGTCGGGCTTCGTCGTCGCAGGTCCGCCTCGTCGAGGACATCGTCGTGGACGAGGGTTGCCATGTGCACCATCTCGACGACGGCGGCGCAGGTGATGTGCTCGTCGCGGACCGTCAGGTCGGCGGGGTCTTCGGCGCAGGCCATGGCCATGAGCAGGCAGAGGCTCGGGCGGAGCATCTTGCCGCGATAGGCGGTCAGATGAGCGAGCAGGTCGTCGACAGCGTCGAGGTCCGTCGCCAGGTGCTCGTCGAAGCGAGCGGCGACGCGGGCGAGGGCGGCATCGAGCGCCGACGCGACGGGGGCACACTCGGGCGGGAGGTCCAGCAGGGCGAGCATCGGGAGAAGGGTACGGGCTATTTCTCGGCGACGATGTAGCAGACGAAGGCGGGGTCTGCCTCGCCGACCTCGGCGGGCGTGAACTCGCCGTTCCCCTCGCCGTCCTCGTCGGTGCCCTCCCAGTAGACGGTGCTCTGGCGGAAGCCGGCCTCGTCGAGGATCTCGCGGATCTCCGGGAGCGTCCAGAGGCGCCAGTCGTAGCTGAAGGCCTTTTGCATCTTGGAGCCGTCGTTGAAGTGGAAGTGGATGTGGCAGGTCATGCTCCCGCTGATGGGGTCGTAGCGGTGCTGGTCCCAGACATAGGTGAACTTGCCGTCGATGTCGCGCTCTTCGGTCGTCTCGCACATGGACTCGTAGCCGCCGTAGTGGTCGAGGAAGAAGATGCCTCCCGGGGCGAGGCTCTCGCGGACGCGCTGGAAGTAGGTTCGGAGGGTGGCCCGCTCCTTGAAGAGCCAGTAGCTGAAGTTCATGGCCAGGATGGCGTCCATGTTGTCCGTGTCGGGGCCGGGCTCGAGCACATTGCGGTTCAGCAGGTGGACTCGTGCGCGCGCAGGGGCGGGCAGGGCGGCCACATTATTCGCCAGTCCCCAGTCCAGCGTGTCCTGATCGATGTCGAGCCCGACGGCGATGTTGGCGGCTCGACGGCGGACCCATTCGCAGGAGGTGTTGCCCGTGCCGCAGAAATCCTCCCGGAGGCGTGTCGCCCTGCGTCCGCGGAGTTGCTTGAAGGTGTCGTCGACGAAGTCGATCTCGGCCTCGACATTCTGGACGGCGAGCTGGTAGAGGACATGGCGGTCGGCGTTGGCGGCGGTGAAGCCCCCGGCACGCTTCTTGCTCTTGCGTTTCGGGCTGTTCTTTTGGCTTGTCATGGTCGATGTTGTCATGCGGGCGGAGTCTATGGGTTCTCGCTCGCCCCGTCCCGCGTTGCGGGGCGAAAACCTATAGTCGCGACAGCCCGCATGGCAGGCGGGCGGGAGGATGCGATGAAACTCTCGATGGTCGGAACGGGCTATGTGGGTCTGGTGACGGGCGTGTGCCTTGCGAACACGGGCAACGATGTCGTGTGTCTGGATGTCGACGAGGGAAAAGTCGAGCGTCTGCGTCGGGGTGAGTGCCCCATCTATGAGCCCGGCCTGACCGAACTGATGAAGAAGAACATCGAGGCGGGGCGGCTGCGCTTCACGACGGATCCGGGCGAGGCGCACCGGGACGCGGAGATGATCTTCATCTGTGTGGGCACGCCCAGCGACGAGCGCGGGCACACGGACCTGCGCTATATCGAGTCGGCGGCGGACGCCGTGGGCGATGTGATCAAGGCGCTGGGGCCGAGCCAGACACCCAAGACGGTGGTGGTCAAGAGCACGGTGCCGGTGGGGACGACGCACCTGGTGCGGGACCGGATCCGGGCTCGTGTGGGCGACGACATTCCGTTCGACATCGGGAACAATCCGGAGTTTCTCAAGGAGGGGGACGCGATCCACGACTTCATGAAGCCCGATCGCGTCGTGTGTGGTGCGGACAACGAGCGGGTCGCCGAGCAGTTCCGGACGCTGTACGAGCCGTTCGTGCGCAACGGTCATCCGATCTTCACGATGGCGGTGCGTTCGAGCGAGATGGTGAAGTACGCGTCGAACAACTTTCTGGCGACGAAGATCAGTTTCATCAACGAGATGGCGAACCTGTGCGAGGCCTACGGGGCGGACATCAACGAGGTGCGTCGGGGGATGTGCAGCGACAGCCGGATCGGGCACGCGTTCCTGTATCCGGGGCTGGGCTATGGCGGGTCGTGCTTTCCGAAGGACACGCAGGCGTGCATCATGATGGGGGAGAAGGCGGGGATGCCCGCCGAGCTCAGCCGAGCCGTGCACGATGTGAACCAGAAGCAGCGTGAGCGGTTCTTCCAGAAGATCGTGGGGCACTACGACCGTCACGGCGACGGGCTGACGGGGAAAACTCTGGCGTTCTGGGGGCTGGCATTCAAGCCGAGGACGGACGACATCCGCGAGGCGCCCGCGCTGACGCTGGTGCGCAAGGCCCTGGGATACGGCGTGACCTGCGTGGGCTTCGATCCTGTGGCGGCGGAGAACGCCTCGCGGGAGATCGGGCCGGCGCTGAAGATCGCGGACGATCAGTACGAGGCCCTCCGGGGTGCCGACGGGCTCGTGATCAGCACGGACTGGGACGAGTTCAAGGCTCCGGATCTGGGGAAGATGCGCGAGTTGATGCGCAGTTGCACGATCTTCGACGGGCGGAACCTGTATCGACTGGATCAGATGCGCGAGTCCGGGTTCAACTACTACTCCGTCGGACGCGAGGCGGTAGTGAGCGAGCGGGCGTCCTGAGGCGGTCGTCGGCGGTATGCTGGGCTGGTGGATGTGCTCGTGCGCCAGGGCGACTGGCTGGAGGAGGTTCGCGGGCTTGCTCCCGCAAGCGTCGATCTGGTCTACGCGGACCCGCCGTTCAACACGGGCCGGACGCAGCGGGCGAGCGGGGGCGCGTTCTGTGATCGCTGGGATTCCCTCGAAGCATGGATTGCGTGGCTTCGGGTTCGTCTCGAGGCGACGCTGGCGGCGATGGCTCCCGCGGGGTCGATCCTGCTGCATGTGGACTGGCGGACGAGCCATTACGCCCGCGTGCTGCTCGATGATCTGCTCGGGGCCGATGGATTCGTGAATCACCTGATCTGGAGTTACGGGCTGGGGGGATCGTCGCAGCGGCGCTTTGCCCGCAAGCACGACGACATCCTGTTCTATACCCTCGATCCGGAGCGGTACTACTTCGAGGCACCGCTGGTCCCCGCCCGCAGTCGGCGTCTTGCCGGGCAGATGAAGAAGGCGACGGATGTCATCGAGATTCCCGCGCTGAACAACATGGCCCGCGAGCGTGTGGGCTATCCCACCCAGAAGCCCCTCGCCCTGCTGGAGTTGCTGATCGGGGCGTGCTGTCCGCCGGGCGGTTTCGTGCTCGACCCGTGCTGCGGGAGTGGGACGACGCTGGTGGCGGGGGTTCGTCTGGGTCGGCGGGTGCTGGGGATCGACACCAGCGAGCGGGCGGTCGCCCTGGCGCGGGCTCGGCTAGCCAGCGAGGTCGGCGCGTACGATCGGGGGCGATGCCCGCGCGACTCTTCCGCCTCTACCAGCGCAAGAAGATCATCAATGTCAATGTGAACATCGTCGCCGCCGGTCTGCTGGCGATCGTCATCGCCGCCTGGCCCGTGGAGGTGGTGGCCCGCCTGATCGAGGAGCAGTTGGGTCCGGGGCACGCGTGGCTGAAGTCCCTGGCTGCCGGGGCGATCGACGGGCTCGTCGACATCGGGATCTACTTCCTGCTGCACTGGGTGGCGAACCACTGGAAGCCGCTGCGGCCCCGCTGCGAGGCCGATCGTCGCCATCATGCGCGCGAAGAGAACTTCTGGAAGACGGCGACCTTCATCCAGGCCGAGCGCTATCTGCTCAGCCCGATCTTCTATGTGATCGCGATGGGGGGGATGTGGCTGCTGCACACGCAGCTGCACCTGCGCGAGGGAGCGGCGTTCGTCGTGTCCTTCAGTTGTGCGATCATCGTCACGCGGATCATCCACACGATCTGGGGCCTTCGCAACGGCAGATTCCGCGAGCCCGAGACGGGGCCGGAGGGCGCCGACTGAACGCCCCTGGCCTGTCGGGCGACCGGCGATGTCGCACCCTGCACTATTGTCAAAGCCATGTGCGGTCTTGCCGGCATCCTGCTTCTGAGCGACCCGCGCGAGGCCCGGCGCACGCCCCGCGAGGCGATCCCTGAAGAATGGCTCGACATCCTCGACGCATCGATCGCGGCTCGCGGGCCGGACGGGTTCGGCAGGTATCGCCGACGGGCCTGCGCCGACGGGATGATCCTCGATGTCGCGATGGTCCATCGCCGCCTTGCGATCCTCGACCTGTCGCCCGCGGGCAGCCAGCCCATGCTGACGCGAGCACCCGGCGTGCCGGACGACGGCCGGTTTCGGGTCGAGACCGGCGCCTATGGCCCATCGCGGCAGGCACCCTGCCCGGCATGCACCCGGAGCACCTGCGTCGTGTTCAACGGGTGCATCTACAACCATCGCGAGATTCGCGCCGAACTCGAGCGGGCGGGGCATGCGTTCGTCAGCGATCACGCGGACACCGAGGTGCTCACGCACGGGCTGGCGCACTGGGGCGATTCGCTTGCTGAGCATCTGGAGGGCATGTACGCGCTGGCGGCGTTCGACGGCTCGGGCCTGACGCTGATGCGTGATCCGGGCGGGCAGAAGCCGCTGTATGTCTATGCGGACAGGCAGATGTGTGTCTTTGCGAGCCTTCCCGCGGGCATGGTGCGTCTGCTGCGGGCGATGGGTCGCCCGATCACGATGGATGGCGACGCGCTGTGCGAGTGGATCGCGCTGGGATACGACGCCATCCGGACGCCGATCGCGGGCATCGTGCAGGTGGCTCCGGGCGAGACACTCCGCTACGAGGGTGGGGCACTGCAGCGCGTGGCGCATCGCCCGCTGTCGGGCTTCTTCCGGCGCAGACACATCCGGCGCGAGATTCTGTCCTTCGATCGCGGCGGGGCCTCGGCTCTCGCGCTCGTAGATCGGGCGCTCTCCGACGCCGTCGCCCGCCATCTGGAGGCCGATGTGCCGCTCTCGTGCTTTCTGTCCGGCGGGGTCGATTCCTCGCTGATCGCTTCGTACGCCATGGAGCACACGGGGAGCCTGCGGACGCTGTGCGTGCGGATGCCGGAGGCTGCGTACGACGAGAGCGCCCACGCCCGCACGGTCGCGGATCACATCGGCAGCGAGCATGTCGAGGTCGAGGTCGCAACGGACCCGGGCGTGGACTGCCTGGACCTGATCGAATCACTGGGCCTGCCGTTTGGCGACAGTTCGCTGCTGGCGACGCACTGGGTCTCGCGGGCTGCCCGCGAGATCGGGGGCGTGGCGCTGTCGGGCGACGGGGGCGACGAGATGTTTCTGGGCTACGAGCGATACCTCGCGGCCGACCACCTGACGGCGTTGTGGGCGTTGGGGCTGCTCGGGGCGCCGCTGGCGGACTGGCTGCTGCCCCGGGGCGATCCGCGGAGCCGCTGGGACAAGGCGGCCCGCCTGCTCGCCGCGTCGCGCCTGCGCTCGTATCGCATGCTGCTGGCGATCTTTCCGCGTGAGGAACTGCGTCGAATCCTGGGGGGCGATGCGCGGCGTGTCCATTGGCGCGACGGCGCCAACAGTGTGGGCAAGGCGCGCCTGTACGACCTGGATCATCACCTGGCGGGCGACATGCTGCGCAAGGTCGATCACGCGTCCATGCAGGCCGCCCTCGAGGTGCGGGCGCCGATGCTCGATTCGCTGGTCGCCCAGACCTGCGCCCGGATCCCGACGGATCGGATGCTGAGCGACGGGCGGACGACGATCGCCTCGCGCCGGGTGCGCAAGGGGCTGCTCCGTCGGGTGGCGCGCCGTCGCCTGCCCGCCGAGGTGGTCGATCGACCCAAGCAGGGCTTTGGCGTGCCGCTGGGGGCGTGGTTCCGCGACGCCGGTTCTCCGATGGGGGCGTTGCTGCGTGATCTGCTGCTCGATGGCGATCCGTTTCCCGCTCTGCCGCTGGAGGTCCGTCGTGCGAGCGTCGCGGCGATGATCGACGAGCACGCCGGACGGGGGCTCCGCAGGCGCGACCACAGCCAGCGACTCTACGGGCTGCTCGTGCTGAGCATCTGGAGCCGCTGGCTGCGTCGTACGAGTTGATGAGGGTTGCCTCTCGCCTCGTGCCGCGTTGTGGGACGGCCTTACGCCGGGGCGCCGGGCTGGTCGACACGCCGCAGGTGGACATCCATCTGCGGGTAGGGAATGCCGATGCCGGCCTCGTCGAGGGCGACCTTGATATCGTGCGTCAGGCGTTCCCGGACTGCCCAGTAGTCGCTCGTGGGCGCCCAGACGCGCACGGCCCAGTCGATGCTGCTGCCCCCCAGTTCGCTGAGGTAGACGACAGGCTCTTCGTCCTGCAGACGCCCCTGGACCTGCGATGCGGCCTTCATTAGCACCTCGCGTGTCTTGTCGATGTCCGCCTCGTAGGCGGTGCCCACGCTGACATCCACGCGTCGGCGTTCGTGATAGGTCGCGTTCTCGATGTTGCCGTCCCAGATCGCGCTGTTGGGCACGATGAGGCGCCGGTTGTCGGGCGTGTTGAAGACGGTCGTGAACAGGTCGATGGTCTCGACCTTGCCGCTGACGCCGCCCGCAGTGATGACATCGCCCACGCGGAAGGGGCGGAAGATCAGCAGCATGATGCCGGCGGCGAAGTTGCCCAGTGTTCCCGACAGGGCCATGCCGATGGCGAAGCCCGCCGCCGCGATCACCGCCGCGAAGCTCGTCGTCTGCACGCCGAAGGTGTTGAGGACCGCCAGCAGCCCGAGCAGGAGCATGCCCCAGCGGGCGAGGTTGCCGAAGAAGCGGGCGAGGGTCTCATCGATCTTCGCCTTGCGCGACGCGCCCACGACGATGCGCCTGGCCCAGCGGGACAGGAACAGCACGATGAGAAGCAGCAGGATGGCCTTGACGATCGGCCAGCCCACGGCGTTCCACAGGAACAGCATGTCGTCGGCGGTGATGTCGCCGTCGGTCAGGCGGCTCCAGCCCGACTGGGCCATGTCGGCGAAGCCCGTCGGCGCCGCCTCGTTCTGTGCGACATCCTGGGCGGCCTCCTCGACGGCGCCCTGTGCCTGGATCAGTGCAAACATGACATCCCCCTTGTTCAGAACTCCCAGACCAGCATCGCAAAGTATGCGAAGTCGTTCTTCTTGAAGCCGTCGCCGGGCATCGTGTCGTAGCGGTCCTCGACACCCAGGCGCAGGCTCATGTTCACCTCAGGATCGACGAGGATCTCCCACGCCGCGTTGCTGACGAAGCGGAAATCGCGTGTGTCGGAGAGGTCGGGATACAGCGTGGCGCCGGCGGTGATCTTCTGGCGTTCGGTGAGTTTGTGCGACAGGTCCGCACCGATGAGGGCCTCGGGGCGGAACGCCGTGTCGTCCCCGCCGATCTTCTTGCTCAGGCCCAGACCGACCCGCCCGCTCAGGTTCGTTCTGTCGTTGCGGATGAAGTGGTACCCCAGGCCGCCGGCGGCTGCCAGACGCCAATCCCAGTCCTGGAAGTCGTCGAACTCGGCGCTGCCCTCGGCAAAGACGAACCAGCGGTCGTTCTCGAGTTTCCAGTCGTTGCGGGCACCCAGGAAGAACCGGCTCTCCGACGCCGTCCCGTCGTCCGTGGCGTAGGTGTAGTAGGTCCTCGCTGTCGTCGTCATGCGCTTCGTGTCGCGCGTGCCCGCGATCTCGCCGCGGATATTGAACCGTTCCGTGTTGCCCGTGGCCCCGTTGAAACCGAGGGCGACGGCCCCTGTCCAGCCGTCGAACAGGCTCTTGGGCTCCTCGACGGCGATCTCCTCGTTTGGAACATCACTTTCCTGGGCTGCGGCACCCGTCGCAGCAAGGGCGAGTGCCATCCCGAACTGCATGATTCGTCGATCGAACATACGAACAATACCTCCTTTTGTGAGACCATAGGTGTGGGAATCCACCAGTCCTCCGCTGGCAGTTGGGCCGGGATGATAGGCAAGACCAGAAGGCATGGCCCAAGGGAACCCCTGATGCGGTGTGGGCGTCTACCATGGTGGTGTGTGGCCAGGCGGCCGCGCGAGCCCGCCCGTTCGGGGGTTCGTGAGGAAAGTCCGAGCACGGCAGGGCACGACGGTGGGTAACACCCACCCGCCCGACAAACTCCTCCGGAGGTGGTCGCGGGCGAGGGAAAGTGCCACAGAGAGCAGACCGCCGATGGCTCGTGCCTGCGGGCGCGGGCACAGGCAAGGGTGAAAGGGTGCGGTAAGAGCGCACCGCCCATCTGGCGACAGATGGGGCACGGCAAACCCCGTCGCGTGCAAGCCCAAGCAGTCCCCGGTCGGCCCGGCCTGTGGGGACGGGTAGGGCGCTCAGGCCATGGGCCTGGACCGCGTCGGCAACGGCGCGGCGAGAGAAATGGTCGCCCGGGAAGCCACGCTTCCCCGACAGAACTCGGCTTACCGGCCACACCGACCACCACGGCGCGGGCCCCCTCGAAACCGGGGGCCCGCGGCCTTTTCCCACGATGCCCCCGCCCGTGCTCAGATTGGGAACGGACACGCCTTCGCGTCCTTCAGACGCTCCATCGCCGGGCGCGCAAAGACCTCCGGCAGGCGCGCCAGACGCACGAGACGCAGGTCCACAACACGATGGCTCCCGCCCGGCTGACGGGCAAGCACGAACGGCAGGCAGATGTCGATCACCTTCAGCGGCGTCGGATCGTGCGCCGCCGTCCACACACGCCGGATCGTCGGCGCCTCGCCCGGCAGGTCGCACGACACCCCGATCGTCACGAGCCGCTCGTGCTCGACCACGAAGTCCATGGGCCGGATGTCCTCGGGTGCGACGACTCGGATGCTCAGCACGACAGACCTCCCTTCGCCGGGAGAAAGGAACCACGCCCGCACGCAGGACGCATGGAAACGACACAACAACGAAAGTACAACGAGATTCGAGGGAATCAGACGCCGCGGGGGCGTTCCGCCACCACGCCGAGCCGAATCCGGCGCGCCTCGACGGGTCGTCTGCCATGACTCGGTTGGGGGCGATGCAGAACCACGAGATCACTCCGTTTCGAGATCGACGCCGGGATGGCTGCTCCCGGCGAAGAGGTCAAACGCAGAGCGTGCCGCAGGGTTCCCGGGATTCGCCGAAAAAACTGCACGCCGACGGGAGCGGGCGACTCATGGCACCCTCCCGCAGACGCAGACGATGAAGCCCTCGGGGTCCTCGACCTCCGCCGCCGGGAGCACATGGGCGTTGCCCTCGTCGTCCACGGCGTCGGGCAGTTTCTCGTAGACCTCGACGGATGTAAAGCCCGCCTCTCGCATCGCGTCGCGCAGTTCGGGCACGCTCCACAGGCGCCAGTGGTAGACGAAGGCGTCGAGGAGTTCGTCCTCGATCACGCCCGCCCGCTCGATCCGGAAGTGCATCGCGTTGATGACCATGTGCGTCAGCGGGTCCACCTCGCGCTGCTCCCAGGTGTACCGCACGATCCGTCCGTTGCCCAGCGGGTGCGGGCGGTGCACGAAGCCCTCGCGCAGGGCCGACTCGCCCCCGTAGATATCGCAGACGAACACGCCGGCGGGCTCCAGCCGCTCGCGGCAGCGCGACAGATACGCAACGAGCGCCGGACGCGCATGGATCTCCCCGATGCTGAAGTTGCCGACGAAGATGATGTCGCCTCGCGCGTCGATCCGTGTCGTGTCGCCCCGGCACAGCACGAGTCCGTCGGGGGCGTCGCGCCGGGCTCGCGCGAGCACTTCCTCGGCCAGATCGGTCGCGATCGCCCGTCCGCCATCGACCATCCGGCACCACGCTCTCGACAGGGCCGCCGTCCCGCAGAAGTCCTCGCAGAGCGTGCGGGGCGCTCGCTCGCCCTTGCCCCCGTGGATGGCGCGCAGGAAGGGCACGAGGTTCTCAGGCGACTGCACGCAGTGCTCATACAGATCGTGCCGATCCATGCCCGTTCGCTCCGGGGCGATCGTACGATCCCACCCATGCACACCGCCCGACGCGACGAGAAACTCGGCCTGAGCGAGCTGCTCGCCATCGGCGTGGGCGGGATGATCGGCGGAGGCATCTTCTCCGTCCTCGGGCTCGCCGTCGGCATCAGCGGACACGGCGCCCCGCTGGCGTTCCTGCTCGGCGGATTCATCGCCCTGCTTGCGGGCTACTCCTATATCAAGCTGGCGCTGACCTTCCGCACCGACGGGGCAAGTTACGACTATCTGGCGCGTGCATTCCCGCGCTCGCCGTCCGTCAGTGCCGTGACGGGCTGGACCGTGATCGTGGGCTATATCGGGACGCTCGCCCTGTACGCGTTCACCTTCGGTGCCTACGGTGCCGAGTTGTTCAATCAGGGAGGCAGCGCACCCCTCCGCATCGTCCTCAGTGCCGCGGTCCTGCTCGTCTTCATGGTCGTCAATCTGCGCGGCGTGCGCGTCAGCGGCACGACCGAGGACATCATCGTCTACTCCAAGATCATCCTGCTCGCACTCATCGCCATCGCAGGCATCCCCGCCATCCGCAGAGAGAACCTCCTGCCCCTGCTGGATCAGGGACTCGCCCCGGTCTTCATCGCGGGGGCCACCCTCTTCGTGGCGTTCGAGGGATTCCAGCTCATCACGAACGCGGTCGTCGAGACGAGAAACCCCGATCGAGATGTTCCCCGGGGGATCTACGGCTCGATCCTCATCACGACCACGATCTATCTGGGGGTGGCGATCGTCGCCGTCGGTTCGCTCCCACCTGCCCAGATGATCCAGGCCAAGGAGTACGCCCTCGCGGTTGCGGCCGAGCCGGCCCTGGGCACCGCAGGACGGGTGCTCGTGGCGCTGGCCGCCCTCCTGGCGACCTCGTCGGCGGTCAACGCCACCGAGTTCGGCGCCTCGCGCATGATGGCGGACATGGGCAGGGACGCCATCATGCCGCGCGTCCTCGCCCGACGATCCCCGCACACCGGCGTCCCGACCGTCGCCGTGATCGCCATGACCGCCCTTGCCCTCGCATTGACGCTGCTGGCCTCCCTCGAGACGATCGCGGCGTTCAGCAGCCTGACCTTCCTGCTCGTCTCCTTTGCCGTCGGCGTCGCGAACCTGCGCCTGGCCGACAGGACAGGCGCCTCACGACCGCTCGTCCTCCTCGGCCTCGCCGTCATCTGCATCACCGTGGCGCTCGTCGTGATGCACATGTGGACATCCCAGCGCGACACGCTGCTGGCGGTGCTCGCGCTGTACGCGGGCATCGTCGTCGCACAGGGCCTGTATCGGCGCGTCGCGCGGGCCGCCGTCTCCGGCGATGCGCCCGATCGCTCGTCCTGAGCGGCCCACGGTCCTGCCGAGGCGGGCGGGCGACGACCGCAGCGATGCGCACAGGCACGCCCCGCCAGACGCGGGGACGCACGCACGACGCCGGAGCGCCTGCGCTATGCCATCCGCACCCATCGCAGCAGCGTCTTGAAGTTCGGGGGCTTGCCGTACATCAGCACGCCGATGCGGAAGATCTTCGCGGCCGCCCAGATGGCCACCAGCACGCTGACGACGCCGATCACGATCGCGGCCGCGTGCTGCCACATGGGCACGGGGTCTGTTCCGGCCTCGCGGATGACCATCGCGAACGGGCTGATGGGCGGGATCAGTCCCATGACCGTCGCGAAGGTCGAGTTGGGGTTGCGTGTCAGGGGCACGAACAGGATCCACGGGATGATCAGGATCATCATGACGGGCGTCAGCAGGCTCTGGGCCTCGGTCACCTCCGTCACGGCGCTGCCGATCGCCGCCATGAGCGCCGCGAACAGGAAGAACGCGATGAAGAAGTACACGACGACCAGCCCGAGGCTCGACGCCTTGACCAGGTCCAGATAGTTGAACCGATCCAGCGCGACGACCCCGATGGTCAGGTAGATGGCGAGGATCGACAGGGCCACGCCCATCTGCCCGATGATCTTGCCGGTCATGAGCTGGCGCGGGCTGATGGCGCTGAGCAGCACCTCCATCACGCGGTTGGACTTCTCCGTGATGACGGTCGTCATCAGGTACTGCCCGCCGGTCATCACGCTGATCCACAGCAGCATCATGAACCCCATGGCGACGAAGATGCCCAGTTCTCCGCCCGCGCTCTCGCGCTCGCCGGTCTCCGTGACCTCCCGGAATCGCGGCGCCTGCACATGCATCAGAGCCGCCAGGCGCCGGGCGTCCTCGCCCGCCGCCTGAATGCGTGCAGAGCGGATCGCCTCCGTCAGTTTGCGCCGAAGGGGGTCCTGGAAGCGATCGTCCAGATGTGCCCGGATGAACGCCCGGAACGAGCCGTAGGCCGCCTCCGACGGGGCACCCGCGTCCTCGCCCGCCTCGCCACCCCGGGCATCCGCCTCGTCCTGCCCCGGGGCCGCCTCCTGTGCCACTGTCTCACCGTCCGTGCCGCGCTCGCTACTGCCGGCGGACTCAGCCGGCTCGGGCACGCCCGGGACGACGGCGTTGGGTTCGATCACGATCAGCGCCAGCCGCCCGCCCTCGAACGGCGAGCCCTCGAGCAACTTCTGCTTCTCCTGCTCGATGTCCGCATCCTCGGGCAACGCCACCACACGGATCTCGGGCAGCTCTCCCAGCTGCTTCTCGAGCATCTGCTCGGCGGCGATCGCCCCGGCCTCGCCCAGTTGCTGCTCGACCTGCGCGCGCACGCCCTTCTTCTGGGCCTCAAACTCCGCGGCCAGTGTCTCGGGTGCATAGGCCTGACGCAACACATCGACGAGCGTCCGCCCCTGCGGATCCTGCCACCCGCTCCGGTCGATCACCGCGATCTCGCCCACATACCGCGGCGGCTTGTCGTCGATGAGTCTCGGGACCAGCACGATCGCCACGATCATGATCGCCGGAAACACGAGCGTCCCGATGATGAACCCCTTGGTCCCGACCGTCGAGACGAACTCCCGCAGGGCAACGAGCAGCGTCCGGTTCATGCCCCCACCTCCTGCATCGAGGCCCCGCGGATCTCCGCCCGGATCTCCGCCTCGCTCCTGCCGCTCCCCTCACGCACCAGCGCGATGAAGACATCCTCCAGCGTCGGCTGGCGCAGCTCGATCCGTCGCACGCGTGCCCGATCGACGGCCCGACGCATCACCTCGACCGGATCGCTCCGATCGTCCAGATTCAGCACCAGCATCCCGTCGATCCGCTCGACGATCCGCACGCCCTCGATCGCCGCCAGCGCGTCGCCGTCGCCATCATCCAGCAGATCCACCTGGATCGCGCGCGGCGCAAATCGCGCCCGGATCGCCTCCAGCGAGTCGTCCAGCACCTTGTGCCCGCGATCGATCATCACGATGTGATCGCACAGCTGCTCGGCCTGATGCATCACATGCGTGCTGAAGATGATCGTCGCCCCGCGCTCGTGCTGCTCCAGGAACAGATCCCGCATCAGACGCATGTTCACCGGATCCAGCCCGCTGAAGGGCTCGTCCAGGATCAGCAGTTCAGGCTCGTGCAGCACGCAGGCGATGAACTGCACCTTCTGCTGCATGCCCTTGCTCAGTTCCTCGCAGCGCTTGCGCTCCTCCGCCGCCAGATCCACCCGCTCGAGCCAGTCCCGGATCTTGCGCTTGAGTTCGCTCCCGGGCGGATGCCCCTTCAGACGCGCCATGTACTCGAGGAAACGCCCGACCCGCATCTTGCGATAGACCCCGCGCTCTTCCGGCAGGTACCCGATCCGGTCCTTGCTCTCGACGGCACTGGCCCGCCCCAGCACGCTCAGACGACCGGCGTCGGGGAAGATGATGCTCATGATCATCCGGATCGTCGTCGTCTTGCCCGCGCCGTTGGGCCCGATAAACCCGTACAGCCCGCCCGCACGCACGCGCAGATCCAGCCCGTCGACCGCCACCTTCTCGCCGAAGGTCTTGGTGACCCGTTCCATGATGATCGCGTCGCTCATCGTGCCTCCCACGGCCCCGCGTCGTGTGCGGGCGAGCCCTTCCGACAATCCATAGCCACCCCCCGGCGCACATCCTCCCGGGCGATGCCCGAATCCGCGCCCGCCTCGACGGACACCGACCGCCCGCCGGCGAGGAACCGGCCCCAATCCTTGGGAAAGGCGTCCGCCTGATTTTGCCCGCCCTATCTTCCCCATCATGGCGATCACACGCGCTGACATCCCCCGGGCTCTGATCGACCGCCTGGACGAACTGGCCCGCCAGCACGACGATCTGGAGCGACAACTCAAGGACCCCGCCGTCCTCAGCGACCATCGCGCCGTGCGCGACCTGAGCATCCGCAAACACGCCCTCGACGAGACGGTCGGGCAGTATCGCGCCCTGCTCGAGCTCTTTGCAGAACGCGACGAACTGGCAGAGGCCCTCGCCGGCGACGACCCCGAACTGGCCCAACTCGCCCGCGAGGAACTGCCCGCACTCGACCGACGCATCGGGGAGCAGTACGAGAGCCTTCGCTCGAGCCTCGTCAGCAG
Organism: Phycisphaerales bacterium; assembly: GCA_015492715.1. Lineage (GTDB taxonomy): Bacteria > Planctomycetota > Phycisphaerae > Phycisphaerales > UBA1924 > S146-42. The sequence goes on from WGEO01000112.1 coordinate 20,643, forward strand.
CGACGACCGGCGCATCACCAGCGTCATGCTCGAGATTCGCGCCGGCACCGGCGGCGACGAGGCCGCGCTCTGGGCACGCGACCTCCTGCAGATGTACACCGCCTACGCCAAGGGGCGAGGCTGGAAGATCGAGGTGCTCGACATCAGCGAGGAGCCGTCGACCGGCGGCGTCCGCCACGCCATCGTCAACATCCAGGGCGAGGGCGTCTGGGCCGAACTGGCCCATGAAGCCGGCGTCCATTCCGTCAAACGCGTGCCCGTTACCGAGACCCAGGGACGCATCCACACCTCGACCGCCACCGTCGCCGTCCTCCCCGAGCCCGAAGAGGTCGAGGTCGAGATCGACTGGGCCAACGATGTCACCGAGCACATCACGACCGCCCAGGGCCCCGGCGGGCAGAATGTCAACAAGGTCGCCACCGCATGCCACCTCATCCACAAGCCCACCGGCATCGAGGTCCGCATGCAGGAATCCAAGAGCCAGCACCAGAACCGCGAGAAGGCCCGAAGGCTCCTGCTGGCCCGCCTCTACGAGCTCGAACGCGAAAAAGCACAGGCCCAGCGCGCCCAAGAGCGACGCGGACAGATCGGCTCGGGCGCACGCTCGGAGAAGATCCGCACCTACCGCTACCAGGAGGGCATCGTCGTCGATACCCGCCTCCAGCAGCGATTCAACAAAGACCGTATCCTCGCCGGCGAACTGGGACCCATGATCGAACTGCTCATCGAGCAGGAGACCGCCCGACGCCTCGCGGAACTCTGAACCCTCCATACCCAATGACGAGGTCGATTGCTGCGAGGGCGGACGGATCGCTTCGCAGTCTCGCAGAACGACGCTCCTTCTCCCACGGGGGAACCCATGGAACACCACGAGCAGTTGGCGCCCACGACGAGCGATCGCCGAATCCTCGCCCTCGACGCAGCCCGCGGCTTTGCCATCCTCGGCATCTTCTGTGTCAATGTCGCCCTCATGGCGCGACCCCTCGTCGAGATGTTCTCGCACCGTCCGCCCGAGGGAGCCCCCGCGATCGACATCGCCGCCTGGGCCTTCGTCCGCGTCTTCTGCGAGGGCAAGTTCTATCCCCTCTTCTCCATCCTCTTCGGCATGGGCTTCGTCCTCCTCATCGACCGTGCCCGAGAGCGCGGCGTGCGCGTCGTGCCCCTCTACCTCCGCCGAATCCTCGTCCTGGCGCTCTTCGGCATCGCCCACATCGCCCTGCTCTGGTACGGCGACATCCTCCTGATCTACAGCGTCTGCGCCCTGGCCCTGCTCCTGGCACACCGGGCCTCCGCACGCACGCTCCTGATCCTCGCCGGGATCTTCATGGCGGTCTCCCTGCTGACGGCAGCCGTCGGCGTGACGCTGATGACGCCCCCCGAGCCGGGGCAGGCGATCTCTCACACCGAAGCCGCGAGCGAGCCGCCGCCGGAGAAGACACCGGACGAAGCGCCGCCCGGACCGCCGAGTCTTGTCGCCGCAGATGCACCGGCGCAGGCCCCGTCGTTCGCCATCGACCCCGGCAGGCCCCCAGCCGAGCAGTTCCTCGAACTTCTGGAATCGAGCGAGGACCCCTTCGTCCACGAGGAGCAGTGGGCCGAGCTCGAGATCCGCGCCAACCGCGAGGGGCCGTTCGACCAGGCCATGACCTTCCGCCTGATCCACTACGCCATGTTTGCCGTCTTTGCCATGCCCTTCGGCTTCGGACCCCATGTGCTCAGCATGTTCTTCCTGGGGGCGGCTCTCATGCGCCTGGGCGTCCTGTCGCATCGCCATCTCCTCATGCGCTTCGTCGCGCTGGGCATGAGCGTGGGCCTGCCCGCCGCGGTGGTCATCGCCATTGCGCAGGCCAACGCATCCGAGCAGGTCGCCTCCTGGCTCAGCGTCGCCACCTTCGCCATCGCCCCGTTCGTCAGCCTCCTCTACCTCGCCGCCATTGCCCTGGCGTGCTCGACCCCGCTGGCCCGCTTCGTCCGCCTCCTGGCCCCCGTCGGGCAGATGGCCCTGACGAACTACCTCCTCCAGTCGCTCGTGATGGCATACATCATGCAGCACTGGGGCCTGGGGCGGTTCGCCGACTTCTCGCGAGCCCAACTCCTGGCCATGGTCTTCGCCATCTACGCGGCACAGATCGTCCTCAGCAATCTCTGGATGCGAGTGTTCCGGTTCGGACCGACCGAGTGGCTCTGGCGAACCCTGACCTATCTCCGCCCCCAGCCGATCCTCCGCTCTCCCTCCGCACGCAGCACACCGCACCCCTCGCCGCAGCATCCGACCAGCGAGGACGAGAACGATCGGGTCGCTTGACAGGTCCCTCCGACGCGCACGACGCATCCGCCCGCTGCCCCTCCCGTGCCGGACTGGCTCAGCCGCCTTCTTCCCCCGTGGAGTAGAGTCCGCCCATGAGCACGCGCATCGCGGTCCCGCTGCTGGTTCAGGATCCCGAGCGAGCACTCGCCGACGCCCATCTGGCGAAGGACCTCGGCGCCGACCTCGTCGAGTTTCGCCTCGAGGAGATGCTCGACGACGAGCACACCATCCCGTCCGTCTGCGATCTGATCGCCGATGCGCCGCTCCCCGTCATCGCGACCTGTCGCCCCGCCTGGGAAGGGGGCTCGACGGATCTGGACGAGGAACTCCGCCAGAGACTCTTCGAACGCCTCATCCGCGCAGACCACCCCCCGCGGTTCCTCGATATCGAACTCGCCGCATTCGATCGCACGCCCGATCTGCAGCGCCGCATCGAAGACGCGCTCCACGCGGCGGGCGATCGCGCCCCGAGCATCATCGCCTCGATCCATGACTTTGCCGCACCGCCGGGCGATCTCGCACGCAGACTCATCCGTCTGGCGGCCCTGGATGTCGCCCGCGTCCACAAGATCGCGTTTCGCGCCCGCTCGCCACGCGACAACCTCATCGCCTTCGACATCCTCCAGCGCGCCCAGCGTCCGACCATCGCTCTGGCCATGGGCGAGTTCGGCCTCATGAGCCGGGTCCTGGCGCCCAAGTTCGGCGCATTCCTCACCTTCGCATCGCTCCACCCGACGACCATGACCGCCCCGGGCCAGCCCACCATCCGCGAACTCCTCGACCTCTACCGCTTCCGCTCCATCACCCCGCGATCGCGCGTCTTTGCCGTCGTCGGCTGGCCCGTCGCCCACTCGCTCAGCCCCCCCGTCCACAAC
>WGEO01000113.1 GCA_015492715.1 Phycisphaerales bacterium
CGCCCAGACCCATCGCCAGGGCTCCCGGGTCATCGGGCGTCACGACGACCAGGTCCCCGCTCCGAATCTCGTCCCGCTCGACACGCGGCGCGGACCACGCCGCCTCGGGCGCGTCGTCCAGCCAGACATACGCCCGCCCGCGTGCATCGAGCGCCGAGGCCAACCGGCGCCCGCTGCGCCCCATTCCCGCCAGCACCAGACGCCCGCCGTCCTCTGCAAGGCGGTCGGCCACCTGCGCGATGCTCTCCTCGCTTGCCAGCGTGCCCAGCACCGATGCACGATCGCCGAGCACTTCGCGTCCCGCATGCGCAATCCGATCCGGACTCACCCCTGAGGGAGCGACCATCTCGACACGCGCGAGCCCCTCGCGCAGGGCCGAGGCCAGCACGGGAAGATCTGCTTCGGCCAGCGCCCCCAGCACCCTCATCAGATCGCTCGCAAGGGGTTGGTCACTCTGCGCCAGCGCCCGCCCGAGCGATCGCAGGCACCACCGGCGCACGCGGGCCTCGTGCTCCGCTCCGCCGGTCTCGTCGTACCGCTCGATGAGGGCAAGCCCGGTCTCGTGCATCGTGCGCAGGTCCGTGCTCATCGAGCCGGGACGCAGGCGATAGGTAAAGAGCACCTCGTCGACGGGTCGTGCCCAGCGAACGCCCCGCCGGCACAGTCTCAGCAGCAGATCCCAGTCTTCCATCACGGGCAGGGCCGGATCGAACACCACACGCCCGCGAGCATCCAGCGCCGCCTCACGCAGCGCGCGCGTGCGATAGAGCACCGATCCGACGACCACCTGATTCGCCTCGATCAGACGCCCCGGCGAGACATCCTGCGCGTGCACGGGCGTCTCCCACCCCAGACCCTCCAGATGCGCACCGGCAAACCGCCACCCGCAGCGCACGCCGTCGCATGAGCCGATTGCTCCGCCCATGACCTCGCAGAAGCGCGACTCGATCACATCGTCGCCATCCAGGAACGCGACCGTCGGCGTGCGCACCTCGCTCAGCCCCGTATTGCGCGCACATGCGAGGCCCTGATTCGACTGACGAACGAGCACGAGGCGCGGATCGCCGAATCCGCGCACGATCGCCGATGTGTCGTCCGTCGAGCCGTCGTCCACGACGACGATCTCGCACGGGCGGGTCTGCGCCAGCAGACTGCGGACGGTCTGCCCGATCGTCTCCCGTGCGTTGTACGCGCAGACGACGATGGTAATCTCGGGGCTCATGCCGCCCTCGCATGATGCGGCGTGCTCAGCGACGCCCGGATCATGGCGATCGTCCTGTCGATCATGGCCCCCAGCGTCAGGTGCTCGCGCACGACACGGGCCTCGCCGGCGACGATCCGCCCCCGCCACGCATCGTCGTCGATCGCCCGCTCGAGAACCCGCGCCAGACTCTCCCGGTCCATGAAGGCGTGCTCATCGAGCAGGGGCAGCATGCGCGACGGATCGCGCCAGACGGGCATCAGACGCTCGCCCAGACCGCGATCCCGCAGCTTCTCTTCACTGATCCGCAGCGCCCCGGGAACGCGCACGCCCATCGCCCCGCACAGCGACGCCAGACGCATGGCCTCGGCGCTGTCGGCAACGCTGAAGACCCGGCACACATCACGCACGCGCCGCCCCTCACGCACGCTCTCGACGACCTCTGTCGTCCCCGGCATACCCGCCCGGGCCATCTGCCGCTTGACACGGATCCACGCGCCCGAGAAATGATCGCCCGTGACCCGACACACGGGCAGCCCGCCCGAGAGCAGACACTCGCAGATCCTCTGATGCAGCGGCGTCGTCAGGCACATCTGGAGCGTCACCCGCGCACACTGATAGGCACTGCGCAGATCCTCGCCGTGGGCCAGCTCGCCCGCCGCATACCGACCCAACGCCGGATGATGCTCCCAGCCCCTGCCATACAGACGCAGACGCCAGCCGCGCGCCTCGCACACCTGCGCCGCCCATGCGATCGCCTGATGGCGGAAGATCCGGTCCGCCAGCGGAATCGCGTAATGGCGCAGGATCCTGCGGGTGTTCTCGTCCCCTGCGCCCGACGCGCACAACTCGAAGACCCGCTCGCGCAGTTCCCGCCGAAGCTCGACCTCATGCGCCCGCACGACCAGATCCTCGACGCAGGCGTCAAGGGCATCAAGCATCGAGGACGCCGAGCCGTCGGCCCCGCTCTCGGCCCGAAGGCGCTGGCGCATCTGCGCGGGCGTCTCGCTGTGATGGGTGATGACGGCGACATCACACGCAAACCTCGCACGCCGCTCGGGATCCACCTCCCCGTCGTGAAACTTCTCCGACGAGACGACCACGGGCATCGCCAGCGATCGCTCCGGCGGATACCCATACCTGCGAATCATCGGCGCGTCGATCGGACCGACGAGGAAGTCCCTCGGACCCATCGACCGCCCCACCTTCTCGTCGAACAGATGCGGCATCGCGTCCTGATACCAGGTCACGAACGGGATCTCCGCCGGCAGCACACCCCCCGCCGCCATCGAACGCGGGTAGTTGATCAGGACCACGAGGTCCGGATCCAGCTCGTCGATGGCCTGGAGATACCCGTGCACGCTCAGGCGTGAGGCCGAGTCCGGCTCGATCAGCACCCGCGCCTCGTGCCCGCGTTGCCGCAGCGCCTGCGCCAGATCCTCGCTCGCGTGCCTGATGTAGGTCGAGTACCGGCAGGTCGGGATGAGCACGCGCAGCGACCCGCCCTCGAATCGGCCCGCGAGATACGCCGAATCCCGATCACGCGAACGCCCCTCGATGCGCGCACGAAGCACGCCCTCGCAGCGGGCCTGCTCGGCGCAGACCTCGCGCACCATGTGCTCGGGCGAGGGCTCCACCCTCGCATAGGCGCCCGGCGTCGCCACACACCCCGTCCGCAACCGCGTGCCCAGACGCTCGCGAGCCCAACGGAGATAGGCCTCGCCCGCGTCCTCTCCCGCAAACACGACCACCCGCTCGTGGGCCAGGTGCTCGCGAAGATCGACAAGGCTCAGCCCGTCCAGCCCCCGCATCACCTCGCGCTGGAACAACAGCACGCGAGGGGCATACCCCAGACGATCCGGTGCCGTCGCCAGCAGCACGCGCTGCACCAGCATCGGCGGGTCCAGCCCCTCGATGGCGATCGCGTGCCCGCCCTCGCACAGCCTACCCAGAGGACCGCCGCAGAACCGCTCGACCGCCCCGCGATGGTCGATGAGCGACCCGACGACACCCTCGGGACCGAGGCGCACCAGGTTCCCGTCGCGCGCACGCAACACCCGCTGCGTGCGCGCACGCTCGACCCATCGGCCGAAGGCATCGCCCAGCGGGCCGCCCCGCTCGCCCAGCGCCCGCAGATTGCCCTCGCAGATCGCGATCCGATCCTCCACGGGCATCTCCTCGGCGTGCTGGGCGGCGACCTGCTCGCGCAGACGGCGAACCTCGGGCAGTTCGCGGACCTGCGCCGAGCACGCCTCGATCTGGGCGTGGGCCAGCGGACCAAGCCCCAGCTCGGCCAGACGCATCGCGAAGACGAATCGCAGGGCGTCGTCCGCGGGCTCCTGGGCCAGGGCCTGCTGGGCGGGCGCAAGAAATGCCCATGGGTCCTTCCCCCGACCCAGCGTCAGAAGGCGATCACGCGAGATGGTCGTCGGGCGCGCACCCATGGACGCCTTTGTATCGACGAGCCCCGCCGATCGCCGACACATTGCCCCGGGAGGCCCACCCGGTGAGCGCGGCGTCCAAGATCCTGACCCTCGACGAACTCGTGCGCGAGCGTGCCCGCCTGCGCGCCCAGGGCCTGCGCCTGGTGCACTGCCACGGGTGCTTCGACATCGTCCATCCGGGGCACATCCGCCACCTGCGCTTTGCGCGTGCCCAGGGCGACCGCCTGCTGGTGACGATCACGAGCGACGAGCGGATCGACAAGGGACAGGGGCGCCCGCTGATCCCCCAGGAACTCCGGGCCGAGAATCTCGCCGAGCTCGACTGCGTGGACTTGGTGGCGATCGATGACCACGCCGACGCCGTCGCCCTGCTGGAGAAGGTCGCCCCGGACATCTATATCAAGGGCGCCGAGTACGAGTTCAACCGTGACCCGCGCTTCGAGGCCGAGCGACGGACCGTCGAGCGACTGGGCGGGCGGGTGGTCTTCAGCTCGGGCGATGTCGTGTTCAGTTCCAGCGCGCTGATCGCGGCGATGGAGCGCTCCATCGACCCGTACCACAAGCGCCTGCACGAACTGACCCAGCGTCCGGAACTGGCCATGAGCGCCCTGAGCGGGGTGCTCCAGCAGATGCGCGATCGGCGCGTGCTCGTCGTGGGCGAGACGATCCGCGATGTCTATGTCCTGTGCGACCAGCCGGATGTCGCGGGCGAGGGCCCCATGCTCACGCTGCGCCCCATCGAACGGCGCGTCTACGAGGGCGGAAGCGCCATCATTGCGCGCCACTGCGCGGCGCTGGGCGCGCGCCCGACGCTCATCACCCCCCTGCCCGAGAACGCCGAGGGCGAGGCCGTCGCCCGCAGGCTCGAGGGTGAGGGCGTCGAGGTGCTGCCCGTGGGCGTCGAGGCGCCCATCTGCGAGAAGCGACGCTATCTCGTGGGGCCGCAGAAACTGATGAAGATCGACGAGGTCACACCCTGCGTGCTGGACTCGGCCCGACGGACGCGCTTCCTGGATCTGTGCGCAAGCGTCGGAAGCGTGGACTGCGCGATCATCGCGGACTTCGGGCTGGGGCTGCTCAGCCACGCCGTCATCCAGCCCCTGTGCCGCCTGCTGCGGGAGCGGGCGGGCGTGCTGGCGGGCGATGTCTCGGGGCGCCGGGCGTCGCTGCGCCAGATGCGCGAGATGGACCTGCTGTGCCCGTCCGAGCGGGAACTGCGCGAGACGATCGGCGACTTCGACATCGGGCTGCCCGCCGCCGTCTGGAGGCTCATGCACCTGAACAGGGCACGCCATGTGCTGGTGACGCTGGGAGCCGACGGCCTGATCAGTTTCGCTCCCTCGCAGAACGCCGACGCCACCGGATGGGCACGACGCCTCGAGAGCGAGCATGTGCCCTCGCTGGCACCCATCGCCGTCGACCCGCTGGGGTGCGGCGACGCACTGCTGGCCTGTACGGCGCTGGCCCTCAGCGCCGGCGCCGACCTGCTCCAGGCCTCGTTCCTGGGCACGGCGTGCGCCAGTCAGGAAGCTCGCCTGCTCGGAAACATCCCCATCAACGCCGCCCAGGTGCGTCAGGCGATCGCCCAGGCCCACGCGGCCCATCTGGCGTTCACGACCGCCGAGCCCACCCCACGCCGACTGGAACAGGCCTCGTGACCAGCGTCTGCTACGCCATCTGTACGCACAATCGCCCTGAGGAGCTTGCCTGCACGCTGGATCGCCTGGGCAGCCTCTCGGCCCACGACGGCGAGGTGATCGTCGTGGACAACGCGTCGGATTCTCTCCCCGAGATACCGGGGCGTCTTGCCAATGGCCTCCCCGTGCGTCTGATGCTGCACCGGTTCAACGAGGGTGCCTCGGCTCGCAACCACGCCGCCGGCGTAAGCGATGCGGATTGGCTCGTCGTGCTCGACGACGACTCGTCCCCGACGGATCTGGGGTTTCTTGATTGTCTGGACCATGCGCCCGCGGACTGTCTGGCCCTGAGCGCCGACATCCATCTGTCGGCGGACGATGGCGGGCACCCGCGCGGGCGCGAGCAGGGCGGGCTTCCCGAGGTGTTCATCGGATGCGGGGCGGCACTCAGGCGGTCGGCGTTCGTCGAGGCGGGCGGGTACGACCCGAGGTTCGAGTACTACGCCGAGGAGTACGACCTGTGCGCGCGTCTGCTGCGCATGGGTGGGCATGTGCGCTTCGAGCCCGCGTTCCGCGTGGAGCACCGCAAGGTCGTGCGGGGGCGTGACTTTGCGCGCATCGTCGCACGCCTCGTGCGCAACAACGGCTGGGTCGAGCAGCGATATGCCCCCGAGCACGAGCGAGCGCCCGCGATCGCGCGGATGCGCCAGCGATATCGCGAGATCGCCCGGCGTGAGGGTGTGCTCGCAGGCTATGCACGCGGGCTCGAGGAACTCCGGCGCACGCTGCGGGCACAGGAGCGAACACCCCTGACACAGGATCTCTACGACCGCTTCACGGGGCTGGCCCATGCCCGGACCGCCCTGCAATGGGCGCACGGAAAGCGTCGGTTCGGGTCGTGCGCGCTGATCGCGCAGGGCAAGAACGACTGGGCGATCGAGCGAGCGATCCGAGAACTGGGCGTCCGGATGGTCGCACCCGACGACGCCGAGGCTCTGGTCGTCGGCACGCTCAGCCCTGGTCCGATGCTCGATGCGCTGCGGGCGCACGCGGATGATCCCCGCGTGATCGCGCCGTGGCTGGTCGATGACGCCGCCAGTGCCCTGCGTGCCGCATGAGGGCGGGGGTGATCCCCTAGGGATGAACGCCGGTCGAGTGTCTGCGGGGCATCCGGAGCCGATGCCCGGGGTCTGTCATATCTGGACGGTTGTCACGGTGCGCCAGAGCGACGCCTTGCGGAGGGTTTCCGCCCATTCGTGCTCGGGCGTCGAGTCGGCGACGATGCCGGCACCGACGGGAAAGACGAGTTCGGCGTCCTCAAAGACGCCCGGGGCCACCTGTCGCCCGGTGATGGTTGCCGTCCGAATGCCCACATTGAGGGTGAGCGAGCCGTCGGCTGCGAGGATTCCCATGGCCCCGCAGTAGGCGCCGCGGGTGAAGCCTTCCAGATCGCGGATGATCTGCATGGCCCGGACCTTGGGCGCGCCGGTGATCGAGCCCGGCGGGAAGGCGGCACGCACGAGGTCGCGCCAGTGCATGCCCTCGCGCAGGGTGCCGCACACGGTTGCGACGCCCTGGATGACGCTGGCGTCGGCGTGCGGCTCGAGGGTGCGCGGATCCTCGACGCGCACGGAACCCACGCGACAGACACGGGCGAGGTCGTTGCGCATGAGATCGACGATCATGCGCAGCTCGGCCCTGTCCTTGAGGCTGTGCTCAAGTTCCTGGCGCGTCCGTGCCGTGCCCTTCATGGGTCTGGTCAGGCAGCGCCCGCTCGGGGCGTCCAGGCGGAGGAAGAGTTCGGGGCTGAGCGAGCAGACGACGCGATCGGGCAGTTCGAGGTAGACGCCGAACGGCGGGCGTGCACCGGCGGCCAGCGTGTCGAACAGGGCGCGTGCCGAGCCGGAGAAGCGGGCGACGAGCTGGTGGGCAAGGTTGACCTGGAAAATGTCGCCGGCGTGGACGAGTTCGACGGCGGTGCGCACGCGCGACTCGTACCAGCGGCGCCCCTGTCGGCTCGTCAGGGCCGAAATCGAGAACTCGGACGCACGCTGGCTGCGGGGCGTGCTGGGGGGCATCGGTCTGAGGGGCAGGAGGCACGAGCGGGCGGTCGGGGGCGTGCGCGGACCCGCCGAGGGTTCCAGGGTGTAGGCGAGCTCGTAGTCCAGGAGGCAGATCGCCGGTCCGCAGGTCAGATGGTGTACGGGGCGCTCCTGATTGGGATCGAAGGGCACGGGGGGCAAGAGGGCAGCATCGAGCGATTTCCATGCCCCGGGAAAATGCCGGTCGGTCGCAGTCCGCAGGCGGCAGATCGCCCCTTGCGAGGCGTCTCGGGCGTCCAGAGGCGGGCTGACGGGGTGAGTCTGTGGTGGCATCGATGGACAGGGCAAGCGTAGGTCGCACGGGTGGCGGTCCGGGCTTGACCGGGGCGATCGGCGGCGAAACATACTTTCCTGCGCGCCTGTGCGTGCGCGGGGGCGTTTTTGTGCGCCCGGCCCGGTTGTTCCTTGGCCCTGGCGATGCCAGGAAGGCGGTCTCTGCGATGGCAAAGCGAAGCGGTTCGAAGGCCTCGAAGAAGCACGGCCCGAGTGCGGGGAAGAAGAAGGCCGTCCGAAAGGTGGCGAAGAAGACCGGCGGTTCGAAGAAGAAGACCGTCCGCAAGACGACCAAGAAGCGCAGCGCGACGGTCCGCAAGGCCCACGGCGCATCGTCGCGGAGCAACCGCAGGCGCAAGAGCCGGATCGTCCCGGGCAAGCTCGTGTATTCCTTCGGTCGGACGAAGACCGAGGGCGACGGGCAGATGCGCGACCTGCTGGGCGGCAAGGGCGCGAACCTCGCCGAGATGACCAGCATCGGGCTGCCCGTCCCGCCCGGATTCACGATCACGACCGAGGCGTGCGCGAAGTACTACGACGGCGGGCAGCGCCTGCCGCACGGCCTGATGAACGAGGTCGGCAAGCACATCGCCACGCTGGAGCGTGAGACGGGCAAGAAGTTCGGCGGGGGCGACAACATCCTGCTCGTGTCCGTGCGCTCCGGGGCGGCGGTCAGCATGCCCGGGATGATGGACACGATCCTGAACCTGGGCCTGACGGATGAGAGCGTCGAGGCCCTGGCGGAGGCGACGGGGAACCGGCGCTTCGCCTACGACGCGTATCGACGGCTGATCAACATGTTCGGTGATGTCGTCATGGGCGTCGACCACGAGCACTTCGAGCACGCGTTCGACGAACTCAAGAAGCGATACGGAGCCGGCGAGGATACGGATGTGCCCGAGGAGGGTCTCGTCGAGTTGTGCGAGGCCTACAAGCGTGTGTTCGAGCGCCATGTCGGGCAGGATTTTCCGCAGAATCCGCACAAGCAGCTGGAGCTCGCGATCGAGGCCGTGTTCAAGAGCTGGAACGCCGACCGCGCGATCAGTTACCGCCGTCTCAGCGGGATCACGGGCCTGCGCGGGACGGCGGTCAATGTGCAGTCGATGGTCTTCGGCAACATGGGCGAGGACTCGGGCACGGGGGTCGCCTTCACGCGCAATCCCTCGACGGGCGCCAACGAGTTGTACGGCGAGTTCCTCGTCAACGCCCAGGGCGAGGATGTCGTCGCGGGCATCCGCACGCCGAGACCCGTCAGCGAGATGCGCCGCTGGAATCGCGATGTCTACCGGCGTCTGCTCGAGATCAAGGAGATCCTCGAGAAGCACTATCGCGACATGCAGGACATCGAGTTCACGATCGAGCGCGGCGAGCTGTTCATGCTCCAGACGCGCACGGGCAAGCGGACGGGTGCGGCGGCGGTCAAGATCGCCTGCGACATGGTGCGCGAGAAACTGATCGACGAGAAGGAGGCGCTCCTGCGCATCCCCGCGGGCGATCTGACGCAACTCCTCCTGCCCAGTTACGACGAGCGCGCCAAGAAAGACGCGAGGCTGCTGGCCAAGGGGCTGCCCGCCAGCCCGGGCGCGGCGACGGGCAAGCCCGCATTCACCGCCGGCGAGGCCGTCGAACGCACCCAGGCGGGCGAGCAGGTCATCCTCGTGCGCAAGGAGACGAGCCCCGAGGATGTCGACGGGATGCACTCTGCCGTGGGCATCCTGACGAGCACGGGCGGGATGACGAGCCATGCGGCGGTGGTCGCACGCGGCTGGGGCAAGTGCTGCGTCGCGGGTGCCGGGGCCCTGGAGATCGACGCGGACAAGGGCGAGTTCCGCGTCAACGGGACCGTGGTGACGCGCGAGGATGTGATCTCGATCGACGGCTCGACGGGCGAGGTCATGCTGGGCGAGATCGCGCGGGTCGAGCCCAAGCTGGGCGGGGACTTCGCCAGGGTGATGCGCTGGGCGGACAAGTACCGCACCCTGGGCGTGCGCACGAACGCGGACACGCCGGAAGACGCCCGTCGTGCCCGCGAGTTCGGCGCGCAGGGCATCGGCCTGTGCCGGACCGAGCACATGTTCTTCGAGGGCGAGCGGATCCTGGCGATGCGCGAGATGATCCTCGCCGAGAGCGAGTGTGAGCGTGAGCAGGCGCTGGCGAAACTGCTGCCGTACCAGCGTGAGGACTTCATCGGGATCTTCCGGGCGATGAAGGGCCTGCCGGTGACGATCCGCCTGCTGGACCCGCCGCTCCACGAGTTCCTCCCGCACGACGAGAGGGCGATGGAGGATGTCGCCCGCTCGCTGGGCGTCGATGTCGAGCGGGTGCGCCGGCGGGTCTCGATGCTGCACGAGCTGAACCCGATGCTCGGGCATCGCGGGTGCCGCCTGGCCGTGAGCCATCCAGAGATCCTGCGGATGCAGGTGCGCGCGATCGTGGAGGCGGTGATCGCGTGCTCGCGTGAGCGGGTGCGTGCGATCGCGGAGATCATGGTCCCGCTCGTGGGCGAGGCGCGTGAACTGGCGCTCCTGCGCGAGGAGATCGAGCGGACCATCCGCGAGGTGCGCGCAGAGGAAG
>WGEO01000114.1 GCA_015492715.1 Phycisphaerales bacterium
GTGCCGGGTGGGAGCGGGCAGGAGGCGGAAGCGACAGGATGAACGCCCGGAAGGGCAGTCTGAGCAGTTCGCCCGCTGTCCGGGTCTGGCACGGACTTTGCAGCCAGAATGGGGCAGCCCTCGCGGCGACGGCGTCGTTGGTGCCGAGCGGCCGGGAGGCTTCACGAACAAACTATGAGAAGCGATTCGGAACGGATCGTGGGAAGGAACAGCGATGAGCAAGATCATTGGAATCGACCTGGGTACGACGAACTCGGTGGTCGCGGTCATGGAGGGCGATCAGCCGAAGGTGCTGATCAACAGCCAGGGCAGCCGCACCACGCCGAGCGTCGTGGCGTTTACGGAGAAGGGCGAGGTGCTGGTCGGGCAGCCGGCCAAGCATCAGCAGATCACGAACCCGAAGAACACGATCTACTCGATCAAACGGTTCATGGGTCGTCGGCACAAGGAGGTCGCCGAGGAAGAGAAGCTGGTGCCCTACGAGATCGTGGGCGGGCCGGACGACTTCGTGAAGGTCCGCGTGCGCGACAAGGAATACACGCCGCAGGAGATCAGCGCGTTCATTCTTCGTGAGTTGAAGAAGATCGCGGAGGACTACCTGGGTGAGACGGTCGATCGGGCGGTGATCACTGTCCCAGCGTACTTCAACGACAGCCAGCGTCAGGCCACCAAGGATGCGGGCGAGATCGCGGGCCTGAAGGTCGAGCGGATCATCAACGAGCCCACGGCGGCGGCGCTGGCGTACGGGCTGGACAAGAAGAAGAACGAGAAGATCGCGGTCTTCGACCTCGGTGGTGGTACCTTCGACATCTCGATCCTCGATGTGGGCGACGGCGTCTTCGAGGTGCTGAGCACGAACGGGGATACGCACCTCGGCGGTGACGACTGGGACCAGCGCCTGATCAATCACATCGCGGGCGAGTTCAAGAAGATGGAGGGCATCGACCTGACGCAGGATGCGATGGCGATGCAGCGTCTGAAGGAGGCCGCGGAGAAGGCGAAGATCGAGCTGAGCTCCAGCCAGGAGACGAGCGTGAATCTGCCGTTCATCACGGCGGATCAGAACGGCCCGAAGCACCTTCAGATGACGATCACGCGGAGCAAGTTCGAGAGCCTCTGCGAGGATCTGTTCGAGCGTCTGCGCGGCCCGTGCCTGGAGGCCCTCAAGGACGCGAAGCTGGACGCGAGCAAGATCGACGAGGTGATCCTCGTGGGCGGTTCGACCCGCATGCCCCGCGTGCAGCAGGTCTGCAAGGAGATCTTCGGCAAGGACCCGAACAAGAGCGTGAACCCGGACGAGGTCGTCGCGATCGGCGCGGCGATCCAGGGCGGCGTGCTCGCGGGCGATGTCAAGGATGTGCTCCTGCTGGATGTGACGCCGCTGAGCCTGGGCGTCGAGACCCTGGGCGGCGTGATGACCCGCCTGATCGAGAAGAACACGACGATCCCGACCAGCAAGAAGGAGATCTTCTCGACCGCCGCGGACAATCAGGACAGCGTGACCATCCGCGTGCTGCAGGGCGAGCGTGAGTTCGCCAAGGACAATCGTCTGCTCGGGCAGTTCGACCTGTCGGGGATCCCGCCCGCACCGCGCGGCGTGCCGCAGATCGAGGTCGAGTTCAGCATCGACGCCAACGGGATCCTGACCGTGACGGCGACGGAACTGAAGACGGGCAAGAAGGCGGACATCACGATCACCGACTCGGGCGGGCTGAGCGAGGAGGAGATCGAGCGGATGAAGCGCGAGGCCGAGGCCCACGCCGAGGAGGACCGCAAGCGTCGCGAGCTGGTCGAGCTGAAGAATCGCGGCGATGCGATGGTCGCCCAGACGCGCCGCACGCTCGAGGAACTGGGCGAGAAGGTGCCCGCCGAGGTGCGTTCCAGCGTCGAGAGCGCGCTGGCGAACCTCGAGGACAAGCTCAAGGGTGAGGAGCGGGCGCCGATCGAGGCCGCGATGAAGGAACTCGAGACCGCCTCCGTCGAGCTGGGCAAGATCGTCTACGAGCAGGAGGCGCACGGCGGCCAGAGCACTCCGAGCAGCGAGAGCGGCCAGAGCGCAGGCACCGGCGGCGATGACGATGTGATCGACGCCGAGTACGAGGTCAAGGACGACAAGTCCTGAGGCATCGCGCTGCGATCCGTTTCGCGGGACCCCCTTCACGACGGAGGGGGTCCTGTTTGTGCGCGCATAGAATCGACGGCGCATGGAATCTTGTGGAAACAAGGCACTGTCGCCGTGGGAGCCCCGCCGGGTCGGCGTGATCGGCGCCGGGGCCATGGGCACCAGCCTGGCCAGCATCGTCGGGCGCGTGCTGCCCGTGGTCATGGTCGTGCGCAACGGCGAGCGAGCCGCACAGATCGTGCGCGACGGCGTGGCCACCAGCGGGCTGATCGAGTCGTCCTGCGAGCCGATCGTGGTCCGTCATATGCAGGATCTTGCGAAGATCGGTGGGGTCAGCGCGCTGTTCGTGGCGACGAAGACGACGGCGATCCCGGAGGTCGCGCGCGAACTGGCGCCGATCATGAACGAGATCAGCGATCAGGACGCGGGGCTGGTCTGCGTGAGTTACCAGAATGGCATCGAGCCGGGGCGTCAGCTGATGGAGATGCTCGGATCCGAGCGTGTGTTGCGGATGGTCCTGAGTTTCGGGGCCGTGATGGACGAGGACGCCGGCACGGTCCGTGTGACCCTCAACGAGCCGCCACACGCGATCGGCTCGATCAACGAGGAGATGCGTCCGCCTGCCGAGCGGATCGCCGAGATGCTGACCCGCGCCGGGCTGGAGACCCGCTATGAACGCGATATCGAGCCGGTGGTGTGGCGCAAGGGCATCGCCAACGCGGCGGCGAACCCGGTGACGGCGCTCGTGAATCTGACGGTCGGCGAGACGATGCACTCGCCGGCGGGGATGATCGTCGAGCGACTGATCGACGAGGGCGTCGAGGTGGCCCGGGCTGCGGGGATCGATCTGGGCGGGGGCTTCCGGGAGCGTGTGATGGATCTGCTGCGCAAGGCCGGCGATCACCTGCCGAGCATGGTCGAGGACATCCGTCGGGGACGCGAGAGCGAGGTCGGCCAGCTGAATCGTCAGGTGATCGAGCACGCCGAGCGACTCGCCATCGATGTGCCGACCCACCGGATCATCGATGCGCTGATCGAGACCTTCGACTGGAAGGTGTACCAGCGTCGACGAGGGGAGTAATCACCGCAGGTGCTCGAGCAGAGCCTGTGCGGCGCGTGCGCGATGGCTCAGAGCGTTCTTTTCCTCGGGCGCGAGTTCGGCGCCGGTGCGGGTGAAGTCCGGGGCGACAAGGAAGATCGGGTCGTAGCCGAAGCCGTGCGATCCACGCGGGACCGCGGGTGGGATGCCGATGCGTCCCTCGAAGGTACCCCGTGCCGACGCGATGATGATCGGCTCCGAGGGCGACTGCGCGGCAGGAGCGGCGACGACCATGACGCAGACGAAACGGGCGGTGCGCTGCTCCGGCGGGACGCCATCGAGCTCGCGAAGGACGCGGGCGTTGTTCAGGCGATCGCGCTGCTCTCGCTCCAGCCCGTCGTCGCGGCCATCCGTGCAATAGTGGCTGCTGATGACGCCCGGACGCCCGCCGAGGGCATCGACCACCAGGCCCGAGTCGTCGGCCAGGCATGGCAGGCCGGTCCGGCGGGCGTAGGCGAAGGCCTTGATCTGCGCGTTGTCCTCGAAGGTCGAGCCGGTCTCGGCGGGCTCGTCGAACGGACCCAGTCCCTGCTGCTCGAGATCGGCCAGCGATCGCACACGCAGGCCCGTGGGACTCAGGATCTCACGCAGTTCGGCGACCTTGTGCGGGTTGCCCGTGGCGATGACGAGTTCGTCGATCATCGGGCGATCGTAGTGGGGGTGCCCGATGCCGTCCCGGCCTAGAGTTCCGCCATGTTCGCGGATCTGCTTCGTCGGATGCAAGTTCAGGATGACCCACGCATCGTCGCCGTGGGAGATGCCGTCGAGAGCGATGGCGTCTGCGTGAGCACGAATCCGACAACAGGGCAGCCCCTGGCGGGCGTCCGCATGGATTCGGTTGAGGACTACGAGCAGACCGCCGCTCGTGCGCACGAGGCGTTCCTGCAGTGGAGGAGCGTGCCCGCACCGGTGCGTGGTCAGGCCGTGCGTGCGATCGCCGATGAACTGCGTCGGCACAAGGAGGATCTCGGGGCGCTGGTCTCGCTGGAGGTGGGCAAGATCCGCTCCGAGGGCGAGGGCGAGGTCCAGGAGACCATCGATATCGCGGACTTCGCCGTCGGGCTGAGCCGCCAGCTGTACGGGCTGACGATGCCCAGCGAACGGGCGGAGCACCGGATCGAGGAGCGCTGGCATCCGCTGGGCCCGCTGGGCGTGCTCACGGCGTTCAACTTCCCCAATGCCGTGTGGGGCTGGAACGCGATGATCGGGGCCGTCTGCGGCGACAGCATCGTCTGGAAGCCGAGCCTGATGGCGCCGCTGACGGCGATCGCGACGAACGCCATCTGCGCCCGCGTGCTCGAGGGACTGGGGCATCCGCCCATCTTTCAGTTGACCATCGGAACCGATGATGTCGTGGGCGAGCGGCTGGTCGATGATCGACGCCTGCCGCTCATCAGCGCGACCGGGTCGTGCCGGATGGGGCGGATCGTGGGGCAGAAGGTCGCGGCCCGTCTGGGGCGCTGCCTGCTCGAGCTGGGGGGCAACAATGCCCTGATCGTCGAGCCCGACGCCGACCTGTCGCTGGCAATCCCGAGCATCGTCTTCGGCGCCGTGGGCACCTGCGGGCAGCGCTGCACGACGACCCGCCGACTGCTGGTGCACGAATCGATCGCCCATGATGTGATCGACCGGCTCGTCAGCGCGTATCGCCAGGTGCGGCTGGGAGATCCGCTGGACCCGGACACGCATGTGGGACCGCTGATCAGCGAGCGTGCCGTCGAGGGCTTCGAGCGTGCGGTGGCCCTGGCGCAAGAGCAGGGCGGCGAGGTGCTCGTGGGCGGCGAGCGGGCGCAGGTGGAGGGGCTGGGAGGGCACTTCGTCCAGCCGACGATCATCCGTGCGCCGGCCAGCAACGACCTGCCCATTGCCATGGAGGAGACCTTCGCGCCGATCCTGTATGTCTTTTCCTATCGAGACTTGGACGAGGCACTGGCCATGCACAACAGCGTGTCGCAGGGTCTGAGCAGCGCCATCTTCACACGCAGTCTGCTCGCTGCCGAGCGGTTCACGAGCGAGCGGGGCAGCGATTGCGGGCTTGCCTATGTCAATCTCGGGACCAGCGGCGCCGAGATCGGCGGGGCATTCGGCGGCGAGAAGGACACGGGGGGAGGCAGAGAGAGCGGGTCGGACGCGTGGAAGGCGTACATGAGACGCCAGACGGTCTCGATCCACTTCGGGAGCACGATCCAGCTTGCACAGGGGATCCGCTTTGACCAGTGAACCCGAACAACATGCGCAGATCGGGCAGGACATCCTGGCGCAGGCCGCCATCGCCGAGATCTCGAGCGGGATGATGGTGGGGCTCGGCACGGGACGGACCGCCAAACGGGGCATCCGCGCGCTGGCCCGCCGGGTTCATGATGAGGGCCTCGATATCACCTGTGTCTCGACCAGCGAGGGGTCCGAGGCTCTGGCGCGCAGCCTGGACCTGCCCCTCGTGGACTTCCACAGTGTCGAGCGTGTGGACTACTTCTTCGATGGCGCCGACGAGGTCGATCGCGAGCTGCGCGTGCTCAAGGGTTCCGGGGGGGCGATGACGCGCGAGCGCATGGTGGCATGGGCCTCCGAGCGCGTGGTCTACATGGTCGACGAGCACAAGCTCGTGCCGCGTCTGGGCACGAACAACACGCTCGCGATCGCGATCATGGCCTTCGGGCTCGCCTCGATCCGGGCCAAGCTCCGCTCGATGGGCCTGGCGGGTGTGTGCCGACGGACGATCAACGGCGACCTGTTCATCACCGACAACGGGAATCTCATCATCGACGCCGTGCTCGCCGAGGACGAGAATCTCGAGGAGATCGCCGATGAACTCAACCGGATCCCGGGCGTGATCGACCACGGGCTCTTCCTGTCCGAGGCCGACGAGATCCTGATCGGGCGAGAGGGGCGCGTCGAGAGGCTCGTCCGCCAGGTCGAGGAGGTCTGAGGATGTGATGCTCCGCCCGGGTGTCGGCTACTGCCCCTGGGCGAGGCTGTAGCCGGGCCTGCCGTCATAGTCCTTGAGGGGCTGGAAGTCCGTGATCGTGAACTTCTCGCCGATCTTGGCGAGCAGGGAGATGCCGGGTCCCTGTCCGAGGCTGCCGGCGAGTGTGTGATCGCGGAGTTCGAATCGACACCGCCAGTAATCGACCAGTTCGGTGAAGATCGACCCGCTGGGCCAGACCTGCGTGCCGCGATTGGATATCAGAGTCAGGCGGAACGGTGTGTCTTCGCAGAGGCGTTCCAGGTGCTGGGCGAGTTCCGGGATGGGCAGCGTCGATTCGATATAGACATCGGCCCCCACATGCTGGGTGACGATCTGCTCGAAGGTCCGCAACATCGCGTTGGTCGTCGGGCGTGCCGGTCGTTCCAGATGGGGTGTGTCCTCCTCGGGCTCGGGCGCGGGCTCGCGTGTCTGGGGCTTGCTCCCGATCCGCTGGATGATCGCCTCGGCAAACTCCCGCGTGCCCACGGCCGGGGTCCCGGGGTCGCCGAAGTCCCCGGTGTGCACGCCCTCTTCGAGCGTCCGAAGCAGCGCGTTCTCGATCACGCCCGCCGTGCGCAGCATCCCGATATGACGCAGCATCATGAGCCCGCTGAGCAGCAGGCTCGTCGGGTTGGCCTTGTTCTGGCCGGCGATGTCCGGCGCCGTGCCGTGCACCGCCTCGAAGATCGAGATGTGCTGTCCGATATTGGCACTGGGCGCAAAGCCCAGTCCGCCCACGAGCCCCGCCGCCAGATCGCTGACGATGTCGCCCTGCAGATTGGGCAGCACCACCATGCGGAAGTTCTCCGGGTGCAGCACGAGCTTCATGCACAGCGCATCGATGATGACATCCTCCGCCTCGATCTCCGGAAAGTCCCGCGCACACGCGCGAAAGCGATCGAGGAACAGGCCATCGGTCATCTTCATGATGTTGGCCTTGTGCCCGCAGTGCACCCGCGCAATCCCGAGCCGGCGCGCCAGGCGCAACGCCGCACGATGCACCTGATCGCACCCAGGGGCGCTCATGATCCGCTTGCACTCGAAGACATCGGGCGTCAGGCGATGCTCGATCCCCCCGTAGGTGTCCTCGATGTTCTCCCGGATGACATAGAAGTCCACGGGCACGCCCGCCTTGGAGTACACCGTCTCGACGCCCGGCAGCGACTGAAAGTGGCGGATGTTGGCGAATGCCCCATACATCTTCCGCAGCGAGACATTGATGCTCTTGCCTCCGCCTCCGATCGGCGTTCCCATCGGGCCCTTATACAGAATGCCCGTGCGCTCGATCGTCTCGATGGCCTCGTCCGTCATGCCGCGCGTGTCGCCCGCCGCGAAGACACGCTGGCCCATCTCCACCTCGATGAACTCGACCTTGTCGAGCACGCCCGCGGCCTCGAGCACCCGCAGCGATGCACCGGTCACCTCAGGTCCGATACCGTCGCCCGGTGCCAGTGCGATCTGCAGTTTGCTCATGGTCCTCGCCGTCCTTTCTCATGCCTCGGGCTGCAACGATAGTCACCCATCCGCAGCGCACGCCCGGCGCAGACGATCGCCGATCGCTCGCCACAGAGGATCATCGTCGCCCGGCGGGCGCTCGATGAGGATCTGCGACGGATACAGGGCGTCCGCTTCCCGAAGCGCGGCATACAGGCGGCGGGCATATCCCGCAGCCTCGCGGGGCATGCGAATCACGCGCCAGCCCTCCCACGATCCCTCACACGCAAGCACGACCGCCTCGGGGTCGATCTCGGGCGGACGCGCGGATTCCACGAGGCGGGCGGGCGCCATCGGCGCATAATGGCGGGCCATCTGCCCCGGGCTCATCGCGATCTCACTGCCGGTTGCTGTCGTCGATGCCTCCTGCACCGGCTCGCCCAGCACACGCTCGATCGTCTCGCGTCCGATCA
>WGEO01000115.1 GCA_015492715.1 Phycisphaerales bacterium
ACGCTACGGCGCGGGAATCCCGAACTGGAGCGACCATGCCTGGAGCTCGCGATTGGCCGTCGGCGACGGACCCAGGACGAGAAAGGGGGCGTTGCCCGATGGCGTCGGACGGACGACCGCCGGCATGTCGAGCACCCTGGCCGACGGCGGGCTCGGGCGCGGGCGCGTCAGGCGGGGCATGAATCGGAGATCGGTGCGTGTTGCGATGAGGTAACCGCCCTCGGCGGGCACGGCGCTGATGGAATCCTCAAGCAGGGGTACCAGCGTGCCCGTCCGGATATGCCATGCAGCGGCCCGCCCACTGATCGGATGGAACAGCAGGATCTCGGGATCATCGGACGACTCGACGGCGACGGCGGTGATCGCCGCCTGATATGCCGTCACCTCGTCGCTTCTGCGGGAAATGGTGGTCCGCGACATGGGCATCGCGGCGATGGCCTCCTGCCCGTCTCTTCGGACGGCGACGGCTTCGAGGCCGTTCGGCGTGCGGGCGATCATGCAGAGGAGGTCCGGATCGGGGCTTGGCAGGGGAAAGAGCGGCTCGATGGTCGGCGCACTCCAGGTCCTGCGCGTCCCTGCGTCATCCTGCACGATCAGCCGCCACGCGGGAGCATCGATCGGGCGCTGGACGAACACGAGGCTGCCGAAGTGGTCGATGGCGCGGGTGCTGACGGCCTGATCGGTGACGAGCCATTGGATGCCATCACCCTGCCAGGGAAGGCGAGCGAGGTGGCGGGTTCCGTCCGGGCGGGGTGTTTCCACGAGCACGCCACTCGCGTCGGCGCCAAGGGAGAGCAGGAGCGGCATGTCGCCCGGCGCAGCGTCGATCGGCGTGATCGGTCCGGGCATCAGGTCATAGATGCGCACTGTCGTGTGCGGGATCGGTGCCCCGGGCCGGGCAAGCAGTGTCTGCCAGTCGGGAGGCGAATCCGCAATCTGGACGGCACAGCGTTGCCCGCCGGGGCTGGGGACGGGAAGGCCCTGCCCATCAAACGGGAGGATCCCGAGGGGTCGAATGGCAAACTGCACGCGCGAGACGACCGATGCATCGACCACGGGCGAGGCCAGCGGCCTTGAGGGAGCGGCTCGTCCGGCGGCGGGTGTGCGTGAGCGTGTGTCTTGCGAGATCGGGTCGCTGACGCACGCCTGGAGGCAGAAGCCCGCGAGCGTGGAGAGGAGGATTGCTCGCATCGGTCAGCCCTCCACGCCCGGGACGCCCAGTTCGCCTCGCAATTGCTCGAGGCGGTTGTGATACGGCTCGTTGAGTTCGTCGCTCTGCCGGGTGTTCTCGACGACGATGGGCGTGATGAAGAGCAGCAATTCGGAGTCGGTCTTGGCCTTTTCGATGCTCGTGAACAGTGCGCCGAGGAGGGGAATATCGCCCAGGAGGGGGACCTTTCGACGGATGTCGGTGT
The DNA here is from genome assembly GCA_015492715.1 of Phycisphaerales bacterium. GTDB lineage: Bacteria > Planctomycetota > Phycisphaerae > Phycisphaerales > UBA1924 > S146-42. The sequence continues at coordinate 1,416 of WGEO01000115.1, forward strand.
CTTCCTTACGGAAGATGCCACTGATGACGACGGTCTGTCCGCCGCGCACGATGAGCTGGGTCGTCGTCTCGCGACGGTCGACGACGATGAGGTCGTTGACAAGATCCCCCGGGCGGATCGCGCTGAGTTCGAGGTTGATGAGCAGATCGACCTGCTGGTTCGGGGTGATGCGGGGGCGGACGCGGAGCTGGAGCCCGACGGCGCGGTAGTCGAACTGCTGCTGGATCTGGCCGCTCGCGGTGGTCGTGCTGGAGACCGGGAAGGCGATGTCCTGGCCGTCGAAGAACTGGGCCTCCTGGTTGTCGCTCGTGAAGAGTTTGGGCTCGCTGAGGATGTTCACGCTCGTCCGCTGGGCGAGGGCCTGGAGGACGGCGTTGAGGTCCGCGTTTGCGCTCAGGACGGAGGTGTCGAAGAGCGAGCCGAGGAAGTTGTTCTCGGTGGCGTTCGCGTTGGCGCCGATGCTGAAGGCGTTCTCACTGCTGGATAGATTCAGCGGATTCGAGGACCATCGCAGGCCCAGACTGGTTGCATCGTCGCGTGAGATCTCGAGGATGATGGCACTGATCAGGACCTGGCGTCCGGGCTGGTCGAGTTGCCCGATCAGGTCCACGACGCTCTGGCGGTACTCCGGCGGCGCGAGCACCATGATGGCATTCTGACGCCAGACCGGGACCAGACGGATCTGGCCCACGAGGTTCGATGAGCCGCGAGAGTCGGTCGGCGGTCGGGCCTGCTGCCACCAGAAGCCGATGACATCCTGCTCGGCGGGCTGCTGCTGTTGCTGCTGCTGCGTGTTCTGGCTGAACGGGCTCTGGCTCGCGGTGTTCTCGCTCAGACCGGACTCTTGGCGAGGGAGTTGGGCGATGGTGCCCTCTTCCGCCAGGAGCGTGTTGAGTTGCTCGGCGAGTTCCTCGGCGCTGGCGTGCTTGAGCTCGACAATCGCGGGCAGCCCGACCGTCTGGGGCTTGTCCAGGTCGCGCACGATCTGGTCGATGACGGCCAGGTGGTCGGGGCTCTTGGCGACGACGACGAGGCGTCCGGATTCCGGGATCGCTTCGAAACTGAACTGTCCGGCGAGGCGTCCGACGCCCTGACTGCTCTGCTGGGCGCCCGCCTGCTCGGGCTCGCCGAAGAGCTCGGCGAGGAGGTCGCGGACCTTGATGGGGTCGGAGTTCTCGAGGTCGTAGATCTTCGGGATCACCGCCTCCTCGGGGAGTGGCAGGTCCCAATGGTTCTCGATCTGGTCGCGGATCTGCTCGAGGATGTCGGGCTCGGCGACGACCGTCACGGCGTTCTGCTGCGTGTTTGCCTTGACCCGGAGCTGCTCGCTCGTCCGGGTGGTCTGCTGCTGCTGGGCCTGCTGTTGAAACTGGAAGCGGGGGTTCCGTGTCGCCTGCTGGTTGGTGCGGGCGCTTCCGGCGGTTCCCTCTGCGCTGAAGAGTTCCTCGATCGCCTCGGCGATCTGCTCAGCGTCCGCGTAGCGCAGGCGGAAGGTCTCCGTCCTGAGTGCGTCGGCACCGGGGCGATCGAGCGAGGCGATGAGCCGCTCCATACGCTGGAGAAGCGCGATGCTGCCGATGATCGCGATCTGATTCGAGTCCGGCACGGGCACACGATCGATCGCAACCACCCGTCGTGCCCAGGTCAGATGCCGCCCATCATCGTCCGTCGCCCCCACGGTGACCCGGACCGCGTGGGGCAGACCATCCAGATCGCTGTCCCATTCGTCATACCACGCCTCGCCGTCGAAGGCCTCCAGGCGAAGCGAGACAACATGGCGGGCGATTCGCATGGCAACACCGCCCGCGTCCTGGAACGGATCCAGCGCGGGATCCGCGCGCCGCCACAGCGACGGCACGCCGCTGTCATCGTCCATGAGGCGATAGGCGATCTCGTAGTCTCCGCCCTCGGTCTCATCGGGGAGATTGCGCACCGGACTGCGCATCCGGGCCAGCATGAGCAGGCTGTCTCGCTCGCCCGGCCCCCCACTCGTGATCATGCATCGGGTGAAGAAGAGGTCGGACTCACGGATGATCGCGGGGATATCGCTCGCGATCGCCGAGGCACAGGTGCGCGCCCGGCGTGTTGCCGACTCCAGCGATCGCGATGCGTCGCGCGTGTCGACGAGATGCGAGACAACCGTCGTCGTGACAGAGGCAACAAGGGCCGTAACAACCAGGCTGACGACGACCTCGACCAGCGTGAACCCGTGCCGCCTGCCTGCTCCGCCCGCTCGCCTCATGGCCTTGTCTCCGTCTCCGGCGGCCTGCGATCGGGGTCCGGGTTGTCGCCCAGTCGCGGGGCGATCAGGGTCTCGAGACTCGCGCTCCGATCGCGGAAGCCCTCCCGCCAGCGGATCGTTGCCCGAACGCGGTAGGGATCGCCCGCGGTGCCTCCATCAAATGCCAATTCCCACGCGTACGCCTCGAACGGCGGATCGCACACGCCGCTGGTCTCGAAGCGTTGGGCGTACTCGTCGGGTCCCCGCGCGAGCACAAGCTGCAGGCGTTCGTCGAGCAGATCCGCGACCGTCTCCAGATGCCTGCCATCGCTCTGCAGGCCCTGTGCCCGGGCCGCCAGCGAAAGCATGACACCCAGCGCGATCGCGAGGATGACCGTCCCGACGACCACATCGACGAGGATGACGCCCCGGCCTGCTGGCACGCGCCGCATCACCATGGCGTGTCCCTCATCCCGATGGCGTCCAGATCGATCATGCCCTCGACGGGCGGCTCGCCCCCTCGCCGGCGCAGCACGAGCCCCGCACGCGTGTCCAGAAGCACATGCCACGCAGGCGCAGGCGACTCGTCGTCGAGCGCGAGCACCAGCGTCGTGAACCCGCCCGACGATCCCAATTCCAGCATCCACGATTGCGTTCGCACGCGAGCAGTGTCCACGCGTGCCTCCGTCACGCGTAAGGGGGCCAGCGCCACGGGCGGAATCAGTGGATCCACCCGCCAGCGCACTTGCTGATTCCAGCTCTGACAGAATCCCTCGTCGCGCACCATGCTCAGCACGCCCAACTCCTGATCCTGAGAGTCATAGCGCAGACGAAGGACCTCGCCCCCGTGCAGGCTCCGGCGCGACGCCGATCGCAGCAGGTCCTGGACGCGCTGAGCGATCCGCTCGCGTGCACGCACATCCCGGCGCACCAGGCGCGGCACGACAAGCCCCACCGCGACGCTCAGCAGGATGATGACCACCACGACCTCGACGATCGTAAAGGCGCTCCGATCATGGCCCACGCGCACACTCACGGCTTGATGATGTCCTCGTTCTCGCCCGTGCCGCCCGGCTTGCCCTCGGCCCCATAGCTGACGATGTCGAAGTCGTACGGGTTCTTGACGCCGGGAATCACGAGCACGAACTTGTTGCCCCATGGGTCCAGAAGTTCGTCGGCATTGCGCACATACGGCTCCCACTGGTCCTCAGGAATGCTGCTGGGGCGCTCCAGAATGATGTCGATCGTCGAGCCGGGCTCGGGCATGAAGTGATCCATGCGGAAGAGCTCCACCTGCTTGACGAGCGCCTGGGCGTTGGCCTCGGCGACCGCTCGCCTGGACTTGCCCACGCGGCTGAACAGGCGGGGCGCGATCATCGCGGCGATCACGCCGATGATGATGATCACGACCACAATCTCGATGATCGTAAACCCGCGCTTCGTACGCCGGGTCGAGGAATCTCGCGTCACAGCATGGCCTCCTGAACATCCAGCAGAGGAAGGAGAATCGCGAGCACGACGAATCCGACGACGCCCGCGAGCATCACGACGAGTGCGGGCGGCAGCGCTGTCAGCAGCAGTTTCAGCGTCGCCTGCGTGCGTTCTTCGAACGCGCCCGCCGCCTGGGCCAGTGTCTCGTCCAGGCGACCGGAACGCTCGCCCAGATGGACGATCTGCACGAGCATCGCCGGAAACAGCCCGCTGGCCTCCATGGGTTCGGCGATCGTCCGCCCGGCGGACACCTGCTCGCAGATGTCCTCGACGATGCGCTCCATGGCCTTGTTGCCCAGTGTCCCCTTCGTGATCCGCAGGGCGCCGAGCGCCGGGATCCCTGCCCCGGTCAGCGTTCCCAGCGTGCGTGCGAAGCGGGCCGTCGCCAGTTCTCGCACGAGGCGTCCCAACAGGGGAAGACGCAGCAGCGCCCTGTCGATCGCCAGGCGGATCTGCGGGGCTCGCAGCATCCAGCGAGCCAGCAGGACCACGCCTCCCAGCGCCGCAACGATCAGCCACCAGAAATGACCCACCGCAAACGCCACGCCCTGAACCACGCGCGTCGGCCAGGGAAGCTCGACCAACTGCCCGCGGAGGGGCTCGAGAATGCTGGGCACGATGAAGGTAACCAGCACGACGACCGCCGCACTGATCAGCACCGCGAGGATGAGCGGATACAGTGTGGCGGAAGCGACGGCACGGCGCAGGCGGACATCCTGCTCCAGCAGGCCCGCCGCGTGCCGGAGCACCTCGTCCAGACGCCCGGAAGCCTCGCCCGCCACGATCAGGCTGATCGTCAGATCGTCGAAGGGCCTGCCCCACTCGCGGGCCGCTTCTGCGAGCGACCTGCCGTGCTCGACACGATCGATCAGGTGCGCGAGCATCCGACGCTGACCACCCTTGCGCGCGCCGCGCTGCATCGTCTGCAACGCCTGCACGAGGGGCAGCCCGGCGCTGAGTGCCGTCGCCAGTTCACGGACGAATGTGCTGAACTCGGCACGCGACATCCGCGAGCCACCTCTGGACACTGCGCGTGCACCCCGTCGTTCGACCTGCCCGCTCGCAGACACGGGCTCGACCCGCCGCGGCGTGACCCCCTGCTGGAGCAGGGCACGCACCGCCGAGGCACGATCGGGGGCCTCGATCGTCCCCTCGGGGCCGTCCCCCATCGCCATGTAGCGAAACAGGGCCATCAGCGGGCGATCTCCTCGGCGTCCTGCGTCGCACGCAGCACCTGCTCGATCGTCGTCATGCCCCGGCTCGCCTTGACGAGTCCATCGCGCCGCATCGTGACATGCCAGGACGGAGCAAGACGCGAGAGTTCCCC
>WGEO01000116.1 GCA_015492715.1 Phycisphaerales bacterium
GCCTCGAGCAGATCGGGCAGGTCGCGCACATGCAGGTGCTCGATCGCCTCGCCGGACCGACGGACGACGAGCATGCGTGCCGCATCGCGCGGCTCGACCGCCTCGGTGGCGATCAGCTCCTCCGGCAGGTCGTAGTCCAGCTCGCTCGTGCGCACGATGCCTCCGCGATGCGGCACGCATGCTCGTCGTCCGTCGGTCCGGCGAGGCGATCGAGCACCTGCATGTGCGCGACCTGCCCGATCTGCTCGAGGCAGAGGACCTGCTGGTCTTCAACCGCTCGCGCGTGCTCCCGGCGAGCCTGCTGGGTCGGCGTGAGGACACGGGCGGGAAGGTCGAGGGCCTCTACCTGCGGGACGGTCCGCAGGCGGGCACCTGGGAGTGCCTGCTCAAGAGCCGCAGGTTCCGCGAGGGGGCCCCGATCCGCATGCTGGATCGTGCCGGCGAGCCCAGCCCCTGGCGGCTGGTCATGCTCGAAAAAGTCTCGACCGACGGTGCCTGGCGTGTGCGGGTGGAAGGCCCCGGGCAGACGCTCGAGATTCTGGAGCGGATCGGGCGCACGCCCCTGCCGCCGTACATCCGCAGCGCCCGCAAACGCCGGCACATCGAGATCGACGAGGCACGCGACCGTGCGCGATACCAGACGGTCTATGCGAGGGAGGCGGGCTCCGTCGCCGCCCCGACCGCGGGCCTGCACTTTACCCCCCGCCTGCTGCGTGAGCTCGATGCGCGGGGCGTCGAGCGGGGCGAGCTGCTGCTCCATGTCGGGATGGGGACCTTCAAGCCCATCGAAGTCGAGCACATCGAGGACCATCCGATGCACCGCGAGTGGTGCGCGATGGATCGGTCCCTGCGTGATCGGATCGTGGCACGGGTGCGGGGTGAGGAGCGCGGGCGGGTCATCGCGGTCGGGACCACGAGCGTGCGCACGATCGAGGCCTTCAGCCGGCGCGACGACGACGCCGAGACCATCGAGACGGACCTCATGATCCGCCCGGGCAGCGAGATCCGCTGGACGCACGGGCTGCTGACGAACTTCCACCTGCCGCGTTCGACGCTCCTGGCCCTCGTGGCGGCGTTCCTGGATCGCGACGGCGCCGGCGGGCTCGAACGCCTGCTGGCGATCTACCGCGAGGCGATCGGACGGCGATACCGCTTCTACAGTTTCGGCGACGCGATGCTGGTTCTCCCCTGACTGTCCACGACAGGCAATCATCGTCCCGACTCGCCCGCGTGCAGCGGGTATCCTGCCCCGCAGGCCCGGCACGGACGGCTGCGGCGAGGACGAACGGATGCGTCTGGACACGCTCATCGAGGGGCTCGGGATCCGCCTGCTGCGAGGCGACGCGCACGCCCGCATCGCCGACATCTGCGAGCGATCGCAGGAGGTCCGCGAGGGGTCGCTCTTCATCGCCCGCTCCGGCGCCCGCGTGGACGGCAGATCGCTCGTCCCCGAGGCGATCGCCCGTGGATGCGTCGGCGTGCTCGTCGAGGATCCGAGCGGGGTCGAGGTGCCCGGCGGGGTCTGCCTGCTCCGGGGGCACGATCTGATCCGGACCGGCGCCCTGCTGGCCCAGCGATTCTTCGGGCAGCCCTCGCGGCGTCTGCGGGTCGTGGGTATCACGGGGACCAACGGCAAGACGACCGTCGCCCATGCGCTGTGCCACCTGCTCGCGCACGCGGGCACGCCCTGCGGGCTGATCGGGACCGTCGAGACGCGCGACGGATCGGGCGTGCGCCGATCCGGCCTGACGACGCCGATGGGCATCGAGCTGGCCCGCTCGATGGCGTCGATGGTGGATCGCGGCGTTCGCGTCTGCGCGATGGAGGTCTCCAGCCACGCGCTGGTCCAGGGGCGGGTTGCGGGCGTGCGTTTCGCCCAGGGCGTGTTCACGAATCTTTCGGGCGACCACCTGGACTTTCACGGGACGATGGAGCGCTACGCCGACGCCAAGCGCCTGCTCTTCGACGGCCTGGACAGCGACGCGCTGGCGGTCGTCGCGCACGACGACCCGTGGTCGGCGCACATGCTCGGGCGTTGTGCGGCGCGCGTGATGCGGTGCGGGGCACGCGGCGACGCCCGCGTGCGGATCGCGAGCGAGTCCCTCGACGGGATGGCCCTCGTGCTGGACGGCCCGTGGGGGACGGTGTGTGCCCGCACGGGCCTGATCGGGGCACACAACGCGATGAATCTGCTGCAGGCCTGCTGCTGCGCCCACGGGCTGGGCGTCGATGCGGATTCGCTGTGCGCGGGGATCGCGTCGTTCGCGGGCGTGCCCGGGCGGCTCGAGCGGATCGCCCCCGATGCGCGCATCTTCGTGGACTTCGCCCACACGGACGACGCCCTTGCCCGCGTGATCGCGTCGCTCCGGCGGGTGATGGATGGCGGACGGCTCATCGTCGTCTTCGGGTGCGGGGGCGATCGCGACCGCTCGAAGCGTGCGCGGATGGGGCGTGCGGCCTGCGGCGCGGATGTGTGCGTGCTGACCAGCGACAACCCGCGCAGCGAGGACCCGATGCGGATCATCGAGGACACGCTCGTCGGGATGGAGCGGTCGCGCACGATCGTCGAGGCGGATCGTGCCCGCGCGATCGAGCGGGCGATCGCCATGGCGGACGAAGACGATGTCGTGCTCATCGCGGGCAAGGGACACGAACGCGAGCAGATCACGCGCGGGCCCGACGGCTCGCTCGTGCGCAGGCCCTTCGACGACGGCGAGGTCGCCCGACGGGTGTGGCAGACGGCCTGCAGCGGGAGCACGCCATGAGCGATCCGCTCGCATCGACACAGGAGATGGCACGCGTGACGGGCGGGCGCTGGACCCGCGAGCCGCGCGCGGGCGCACGCGGGGCGTCGATCGACTCGCGGGAGGTGCGTGCGGGCGACTGCTTCTTCGCCCTCGGCGGGACGCGCACGGACGGGCACAGATTCGTGGGCGATGCTCTTTCGCGGGGGGCATCGTGCGCGGTCGTGCGCGCAGGGCAGGATGTGAGGGTGAGTGTCGAGCACGCCCCGCTGCTCGTGGTCGATGATGTGCTCGACGCGATGGAGGCCCTGGCGCGCGCGCGCCGGCGGGCGATGCGCAGCACGCGCGTCGTGGGCATCACCGGCTCGGTCGGCAAGACCACGACGACGCGCATGATCGCGGGCGTGCTGGCGGACACGATGCGGGTCAGTGCCAGCGCCCGATCGCACAACAACCGTCTGGGCACCTGCCTGACGATCCTGAACGCGGACTTCGACAGCGAGGTGCTCGTCGCTGAGGTGGGCATGAGCGAGCCCGGCGAGATCGATGCGCGATGCGCCATGCTCGAGCCGACCTGCGCGGTGATCACGGCGATCGGCGAGGCGCATCTGGAACACTTGGGCTCGTTCGAGGCGATCGCGCGTGAGAAGGCGCAGATCGCGCGGCGCCTCGGTCCGGACGGGCTGCTGGTGATGCCCTCGGGCTGCCGCGTGCTGGAGCGGTTCGTGCGCACGGATGCGTCCGTCGTGCGCATCGGGGAGGACCTCGTGATCGAGAAGGTTCTCGAGGACGACGATGGCGTGCGATTCCGGGTCGACGGGCGCTGGTTTGCGCTGCCCATGATCGGGGCGCACAATGCGTCCAACGCGGCGTGTGCCGTCGCGCTGGGGCGCTGGTTCGGGCTGGACGACGGACGGATCGGTGAGGCTCTTGCACGCGTGCGTGCTCCGGAGATGCGGATGCAGTCGCTGACGGTCGGGGGCGTGCGGGTCATCCTCGACGCGTACAACGCGAAC
>WGEO01000117.1 GCA_015492715.1 Phycisphaerales bacterium
ACTGTGTTCTGCCCATACCCCCATCATCGGAAATCCCCCACGCCCTGTCGAGCCCCTTCGCCCACATCCACCGCCGATCCACCACAACCCCGCCGGCGACCGGCAACCACAATCATGCCCGTACAATCCTCCATGCCGCACCCCTCCCGCATCGCCGCCGTCCGCTACCTCAACACCCTGCCCCTCATCGAAGGCCTGGATCGCTGCCAGAGCATCGAACTCCGGACCGCACCCCCCGCCGCCCTGGGGACCATGCTCAGGAACCACGAGGCAGACATCGCCCTGATCTCCATCGCCGACGCGCTGGACCGTCCGGACGAATCACCCCTGACGCTCCTGCCCGTGGGCATGATCGCAAGCGACGGCCCCACCATGACCGTCCGCCTCGTCTCGCGCGTGCCGATCCCGGAGATCGAGACCATCGCCTGCGACGACGAGAGCCGCACCTCCGTCGAACTCTGCCGAGCCATCCTGCGCGAGCGCTTCGATCGTGCGCCCGAACTGGTCCCCAGCACGATCGCCCGCTGGCTCGACGATCCGCCCCTCCGACACCAGATCGAGGCGGCCCTCCTCATCGGAGACAAGGTCATCAGTGCCCCACCCCTGGATGATTTTCCTTATCAACTCGACCTGGGCGAGCAATGGCAGGCTCTGACGGGACTGCCCTTCGTCTACGCCATGTGGGCCTGCCGACGAGGCGAGGAATCCCGCCTGCGCCATGCCGTCGCCCTGCTGGACCGTCAACGCACCCGCAACGCCATGCGCCTGGAATGGCTCATCACCTCGCGTGCCCCGGCCTACGGCTGGCCCGTCTCCACCGCTCGTCGATACCTCACCAGCCGCCTCCGATTCCACCCCGACGAACGATCGCTGGCAGGTCTGCGGGCGTTCCTCGGGCGTCTCGAGGAAGCGGGCCATGGAACCGCGCCCCCCATCTGCGACGAATGGGCCTGCGAGGCTGCCACCCGGTAGCCCGGCACGCCGGGCGACCCCCTCGCCCGGCGCCGAAGCGTGCAGGCACAAGCCGCACGAGACTGGAGCGCCCCAGCGCCCAGACCGCCGAGCGTCCCCAGATCGCCGAGGACATGAGGGAGGCCCCGTCCGATGCCCCCGCTCCCACGCCTGCGAGTTGCCGCGCTCCGAGATCTCGCCGATCAGTTGCGCTACGCCTCGCGCGCGGCCCTGCTCAAGGACCTGGACCGGATCGAAAGCCTGGCCCGCACGATCGACCCGGACCGGCTCTATCCCGAGGACTGGCTCGTGCACGAGGTCACGGGCTTTCGTCCGCACATGGACGCCCCTGCGCAGATCGTCGGCGAGGCTGTGCTCTACGACCTGTCGGCCCTCGTCGAACGACTCAGCGCCCTGGCCCAACTGCGTATGGACGAACTCCGCGAGCCATGCGCCACGATCGAGGAACTCTGCACCCGCTGGCGCATCAGCCGAAAAAGCATCGACCGGTATCGCAAGCGGGGCCTGATCGCGCTGCGCGTGCTCGACGAAGAGGGGCACGAGCGACTCGCATTCCCCGTGCGAACCGTCGCACGCTTCGAACGCGAGCACGCCTCGCAGATCGCCGCCGCCCGTCGATACACACGCATCGACGAGCGCACGCGAGAGGTCATCTTCGCACGAGCACGCGACCTGTGCGCGCAGGGGCACTCACTCAACGAGGCGGCCCTGCTCATCTCCCGCGAGATCGGACGAAGCCACGAGGGTGTGCGCCAGATCCTGCGAAGGCACGACGAGCAGAGCGATCGTCCGATCTTCGGCGAGCGCGGGCCCGTCAGCGAACGCGAGCGACGGATCGCCTTTCGCGCCTGGCAGCGCGGCGAGGACCCCGCACGCATCGCCCGTCGCCTGCGCAGGAGTACGCCCAGCATCCGACGCGCCGTCCTGGTCGAGCGTGCCCTCCGACTACACGCCCTGGGACTCCCGCCGGATGGTCCGTCCACGGATCTTCCCGAGGATGGACCGGCGATCTCGTGGGATCTCGGAACGCCGGCCCAGACCATTCCGCAACTGCTGGCCCTGGCACGCGCCCAGGGCGCGCCCATCGGCGCCGAGGAACACGCGCGCAGCGTGGCCCTTCGCCGCGTCCTGGCGTGTGCGGGTGCCCGGATCAGCCGCATCCGCGCCTCGACGCCGACGGCGAGCGAGGTCGACGAGGGCGAGACTCTGATCCGCTGGGCGCTGCGCCTGCGCAGCGCGCTGGTGCTGTCGCAGATGCCCACGATCGTGCGCACGATCGAGGCGCGTCTGGACCGACCCCTGGAGCATGTCCGCAGCGACATCCTTCGCGAACTGCTCGAACGGGCCATCGTCGCCGGCGGGCAGAGCGTCGACGCATTCGACCCGTCGAGCGGGGCACGCCTCGCGGCCCGCGTCGGCATGGGCGTCGATCGAGCCATCGCCCCCATCGTGCGCGCGCACGCGTCCGAACTGCGCGCCGCCGGCGACGGGCGCGCCCTGCCCAAGGTGCCCTCGCAGGCGCCGATCACCGACTGGCAGGACCTGCTGGCGGGAGGGTTGCTGTGGCTGGACCTTCCCGCGCGCTGTCGGGCACGCATGGACGAACTGGACCCACGCACGCGTGCGTTCCTGAGCAAGCGATACGGGCTGCACGAGCGCCCCGCGACCCTCGCCGAACTCCAGGATGCCTTCGACCTGTCGCGGATCCGCGCCCCGCGCTTCGAGCGTCTGGCGATCCGGGTCACCCTGCGTCCGCAGGCGACTCGCTGCGTCGCCTAGGCCTGCGAGGCGCGCGAGACCTCGACCCGCCCGCCGGGCACATCCTTGATCGCAAGCCCCATGTCGCGCAACTGGTCGCGGATCGCGTCGGCACGACCGAAGTCCTTGGCCTGCTTGGCCTTGCGCCGTTCTTCCAGCAGGGCGACGACCTCGTCGCTGGCTTCCACGGGCGGGCGGAAGATCGCGATGCCCGTATCGACGGCCTGGGGTCGCTCCAGTTCGAGCACACCCAGAACGCGGTCCAGCGCCCGCATGAGGGCGGCGTCCTCGGGCGCGGGTGCATCGAGCGAGGCGACCCAGGCGTTGAGCACGCCCAGAGCGCCGGCGATGTTCAGATCGTCGTCCATGAACCGCGCAAAGTCACGGGCGACCGTGTGCGCGCGCAGGCGGTCATCATCGAGGGGTGCGTCGCCGGCATCGCCCACGCGGCGCCAGCGGTCGATCATGCGCTGCGCGTCCCGGAGCCCCTGGCGTGTGAAGTTGGCATTGGAGCGGTAGTGCGTGCGGATGAGTTCCAGGCGGATGGCGGCGGGCTCGATGCCCCGCTCGATGAGCCCGCGGACCGTGTAGAAGGTCCCCCGGCTCTTGCTCATCTTCTCGCCATCGACGAGCAGGAAGCGCGGGTGAAACCACAGGCGGGCAAGCGAGCAGTGCCCGGGGTTGTTGCTGAAGCAGCAGCAGGATTGGGCGATCTCACACTCGTGGTGCGGGAAGATGTTGTCCTCGCCGCCGGAGTGGATGTCGATGAGGTCGCCCGAGCCGTCGGGATGGTTCACGAGGTGCGCGACGCTCATGGCGGTGCACTCGACATGCCAGCCCGGGTATCCTTGCCCCCAGGGGCTGTCCCAACGCATGATGTGGGTCGGGTCTTCCTTCCAGAGGAGGAAGTCCGCGGGGTGTCGCTTGCCGGCCTGATTCTCGGCGCTGACGCGCCCCCCCTGGCCCTCCCGGAGGTGTTCGAGCGTGTTGCCGCTGAGCCTGCCGTAGGCGGGAAAACTCTGGACATCGAAGTAGACGACGCGTGCGCCGGGCTCGCCGACGACATAGGCGTGCCCGCGCTCGAGCAGTCGGGCGATGACGCCGATCATGCCCAGTCTCCCGTCGGCGTCGGTCACATGCTGCGTCGCGCGGGGCATGAGCGAAGGGTCGTGCTCCGCCTCGACGGCCACCCGCAGGCCCACCCTGCGGGCGTCCTCGAGGAAGCGACGGGTGTAGAAGTCCGCGATGGCATAGGGGTCGTTCGGATCGATCTCGACGCCCGGCGGGAGCGTGCCGGCCTTCTTGGCCTCCAGCAGGCGACGCCCAGCCAGGGCCATCTTGTCCTCACCTCCACCGTCGGCGACATCGTCCTCGGTCATGTGCCCGACATCGGTGATGTTCATGACATGGCGCACGCGCCTGGGGCCGAGGTGCTCTCCCTCGGGTGTGCGCAGGGTGCACAGGGGGCTCTCGATCCATCGACGGAGCAGGTCGGCGGCGAGGAAGGAGCGGAAGTTGCCGATGTGCGCATCGTCGTAGACGGTGGGCCCGCAGGTATAGAAAGTGACGCGCGAGGGATCGCGCGGCTCGAAGGGCACGACGGCCCGCCGGAGTGTGTCGTAGATCTGCAACGCCATCGGGCGGATCGTAGGACCGCCTACGAGCCGGCCTGCGAGCGTGCGGGGGCCTCGGCATCGGCCTCGTCGGGGTGCAGGCGCTCGACACGGACCCGTCGGACGCGCGTCGCCTCGGCATCGAGGACGGTGATGCGCGCCCCGTCGAGCTCGATGCTCTGGCCGGCCTGGGGAATCCGGCCCGTGGTCACGGCAACCAGCCCGCCGACGGTGTCGTAGTCCTCGCCCTCGGGCAGTTCGATGCCGATGGACTCGAGCAGTTCGTTGGCCTCGTCGATCCGCTTGCGAGCGTCGACCTCGGCGACGGGTCGTTCGGGGTCGATATCGACGCTGGGCGGCTCGTTGTCGTCGCGCTCGTACTCGTCCTCGATCTCGCCGAAGATCTCCTCGACG
>WGEO01000118.1 GCA_015492715.1 Phycisphaerales bacterium
CGGGAAGAGGTGGAATACCTGTTCGAGGTATCTGGTGATATCCGCGTTGGCAGGACGGACGCCAATGGGATCATGGATGAGATCATCCCATTCGATGCGACCGAGGCAGTCGTGCGACTGATGGGGGAGGCGGAGGGGGAGGTCTATGTCTTCAAGATCGGGCATCTCGATCCGATCACAGAGCTGACAGGTGTGCAGGCGCGTCTTCATAACCTCGGATATCGGCCGGGACCCATCGACGGGATTATGGGTCCAAGGACCGAGCGCGCAATCAAGATTTTTCAACGCGACTGCGACCTTGAGATCAATGGGTGTCCGGATGATGCGACGCGCGATGCGCTGGTCGAGAGGCACGGCTGCTGACCGGAATATGACAACGGATCACACGGAAGGAGACGCAGCCCATGCCCCCCGCAGCACGCATCACCGACATGCACACATGCCCGATGGTCAACCCGGGCCCGGTCCCGCATGTCGGCGGACCCATCGTCAGCCCGGGAGGGCCGACCGTCCTCATCGGCGGACTCCCCGCCGCCACCGTCACCAGCCAGTGCGTGTGCACTGGGCCGCCCGATGTCGTCATCAAGGGATCCGCAACCGTCCTGATCTGCGGCAAGCCCGCCGCTCGCATGGGCGATAACACGGCCCACGGCGGTGTCATCGTCGCCGGTTGTCCCACGGTCATGATCGGCGGTTAGCGCCGGGCAACACGAGACCCGCATGCTTCATCCCTGGCGTGCACACGAGGGATGGGACAATCCATTTCAAACGACGGTCCCCAGACATTGCCCGGGGTTCTGCATCCCCTTCCCTCGCCCAGCCTATCACTATGGCTCACCGGCAGAAGGGATCTTCTCCATGTTGCAGCGATGTATCTCGGCAATCATTGTCGCCCTTGCCTCCGCCTCCGCCCTTGCGCAGGGTCCCCCACCTGCCGCCGTTGTCGTCGATGCCGTTCGGCGCGAGCCGATCGAGCTGTGGCGCCAGGTCACAGGGGAACTCCGTAGTCTTCAGCGTTCGAGTTTGGCCGCCGAGGAACCCGGGGTGCTCCTGACCCTCGCGGTCGAGGAGGGCGATCGGATCGAACAGGGGGAGGTCATCGCGCGTCTGGACACGACGCTCGCCGAGATCGCGATCGAGGCACAGGAAGCAGAGGTCCAGGCTCAGCACGCGGTGATCCGGCAGATCGAGGTCGAGCTGGCCCAGGCCCGTCGCGACGAGCAGCGCATCCGGGATCTGACCGATCGGGCGGCGTCCAACGAGACCGAACTGGATCGTGCGCGCACCGCCGTCCTTCGTCTGGAGGCGCAACTTGCGCGCGCACGGGCGAACCTGCGCGCAGCCGAGGTGCGCTTGACGGACGCACGCCAGCGCGTCAGCGACATGACCATCACCGCGCCCTTCACCGGGCACATTACCCGGAAAAGCACGGAGGTCGGTCAGTGGCTGGGGCGGGGCGACGAGGTCGTCGAGCTGACGAGCCTCGAGCGCATCGAGGCGCGCCTGGATGTCCCGGAAAAACTCATCGCCCGTCTGCGCGAGGGCTCGACCCAGGTGCGTGTCATCATCGATGCCATTCGGGTCGAGGACGAGCAGGGCAGGAAGGTCCCGTATGAAACATTGGCGACCATCTCACGCATCATCCCCAGCGCCGACCCGCTCACACGCCAGTTCACGGTCCGCGTTCCGATCCCGAACCCGGAGGCGCTGGCCCGCCCGGGCATGTCCGTGATCGCGTTCGTGCCTGAGGGTCGCTTCGAGCCGCGCATGACCATCCCGCGCGACGCCGTCCTGCGCGACGACGCGGGCGAGTTCGTCTACTTCGACGCGGGCGGCGTCGCCATGCCCGCACGCATCCAGACCCGTTTCGTCACCCAGGATCGCGTCGTCATCGCGCCGGGAACGCTCCAGGAGGGCATGCTCGTGGTCGTCGAGGGCAACGAGCGTCTGTTCCCGTCTCAGCCGCTGAACATCGTTCGCAACCTCGCCGACGAGCGATCCAAAGCATCCGGGCAGGACTGAGCATCCATGAATCCGATCTCGTTCAGCATCCGCAAGCCGGTCGCCGTCAGTGTCGGCGTGCTCCTGCTCGTCTTCTTCGGGCTGCTGGGCCTGGGGGCGATCCCCGTGCAGCTCACGCCCACGGTCGACTATCCGATCATCCATGTCACGACCGTCTGGCCCGGCAGGAGCCCGCAGGAGATCGTCGACGAGATCGCCAAGGAGCAGGAAGAGCGTCTGAAGAATGTCACCAATCTCAAGGCGATGCGTTCGACCTCGAGGGAGGGCACATGCACGATCACGCTCGAGTTCACGCTCGGGGCGGACATCGCCCAGGCACGCCAGGAGGTCTCCGATGCCCTCCGCCAGGTGCCCGAATACCCGGATGAGGTGGACGAGCCGATCATCACCGTTGCCGGGACGACCGGCCCGGATAGCGCGATCGCGTGGATGATCATCGACCTCGATCCATCCGTCAAGGACCGGTTCCCCGACTTCGACATCACGACACTGCTGGATCCGCTCGACAAGGAGGTCAAGCCCTATCTGGAGCGCATCGACGGCGTGGCGGAGGTCAATATCTACGGCGGGCGCGAGCGCGAACTGCGCGTCCTCGTCGATCCCGTCGCCCTCGCCCAGCGATCGTTGACCTACGACCAACTCATCCGGGCTATCCGTGCGGAGAACCGCAACATCTCCGCTGGCTCCATCAGCGAGGGCAAGCGTGAGATCCGCGTGCGCGTGCTCGGGCAGTTCGAGAATCCCGAGCAGGTCCTCGATACGCCCGTGGCGGCCCGCAACGGACGCGTGATCCTCCTGCGCGATGTCGCCACGGTCGAACTGGGGTACGAGAAGCGGACCGGCTTCATCCGGAGTTTTGGCGAGCCGGCGCTGGCCATGAATCTCATCCGCCAGTCCGGCGCCAATGTCGTCGACATCATGCGGGAGCTGCGCGCCCGTCTGGACGAGGTCCGCTCCGAGATCCTCCCGACGCTGCATCCCACGGCCGGCCCGCACCTGCGCCTCCGCCAGCTCTACGACGAGACGACCTACATCGACTCGGCGATCCGCCTCGTGACCCAGAATCTCTGGATCGGAGGATCGATCGCCGCCCTCGTGCTCCTGCTGTTTCTCCGTTCCATCGTCTCGACCCTCGTGATCGCGATCGCCATCCCCGTCAGCGTCATCGCGACATTCCTCGTGCTGCTGGCGTTCGGCAGGACGCTCAATGTCATCTCTCTCGCGGGCCTCGCGTTCGCCATCGGCATGGTCGTCGACAATGCGATCGTGGTGCTCGAGAGCATCTATAAGCGTATCGAGAACGGTGAGGAGGCACGCCATGCGGCGCTCGCCGGCGCCAGGGAGGTCTGGGGCGCGATCCTCGCGTCGACCCTGACGACCGTCGCCGTCTTCATCCCGATCCTGACCATCCAGGAAGAAGCCGGCCAGCTCTTTCGTGATCTTTCCCTCGCGATCGTCGCATCCGTTTTGCTCAGTCTGCTCGTTTCCGTCACCGTGATCCCCAGCGCATGCTCTCGCTGGCTGCGGGCACACCGGAGCGACGCACCAGTCCCCCTGCGAGCCGTACGCTCCCTCTTCGGGCTCGCGCCGCTCCTGGGACGCCTGACACATGCCGTCGCCTCATTCGTCGCGTGGTCGTCGACCTCGTGGCGCGGCTGGTCCATCCGCCCGCTCGTCATCGCCTTCCTGACCGCCGCATCGCTCGTTGCCGCGGGCATGCTCGTGCCCCCGCTGGACTATCTCCCGGCCGGGAACCGCAACCTGGTCTTCGGCGGGCTTGCCATCCCGCCGGGCTACTCCGTCGAGCAGATGGAGGACATCGCCCGCCGCATCGAGGCCCGTCTCAAGCCCTACGCCGAGGCCGACCTCGACTCCGTTGCGAATCTTCCGCCGATCCCCCGATTCGACTTCGCCGACCCGACGGCCCAACTGCCCCCCTTCGACCCCGTGCCCATCGAGAACCTCTTCATCGGCGCGTTCGGCGGGGGGCTGTTCGTCGGAGCGACCAGCAAGATCGAGCAGACCGTCATCCCCATCGGCACGCTCGTGACCAACGCCATGATGGGGATTCCCGACGCGTTCGGCGGGGCATCGCAAGCATCCATCTTCGGGCGTGATATCACCGGCGGGAACACCATCAACATCGAGATATCCGGGCCGCGCCTGGATCGCGTCGCCGACGCCGCCTCGTTTATCTACGCGCGTGCGGGCGCCCGCTACGGCTTCGGGTCGAATGTCAACGCCGAGCCTTCCAACTTCAATCTTCCTCAGCAGGAATGGCGCATCCGCCTGAACGACAACGCCCGCCGCCTCGGTATCACCACACAGGCCGTCGGCGTCGCCGCCCGTGCGCTGTTCGACGGTGCCTTCGTCAACGACTACCGGTACAACCAGGACACGATCGACCTCGTGCTGCTCCCCGAGGGCGGACGCCTGCCCTTCAAGGAGGCCGTCGCCTCGATCCCGGTGACGACGCCCGCCGGTGGTACCGTCTCGCTGGCATCCATCGTCGATTTCACGCCCGCGTTGGCGCCCCAGCAGATCCAGCGCATCGAGGAACTCCCGAGCGTCACGATCAAGGTCAAGCCGCCGGACCAGCGCCCCGTCGGCGCCCTGATGGAGGAGATCCGGCGCGATATCGTGGATCAGGCACGCGCCGCCGGCCTCATCGACCGGACCATGCGCGTGCGACTGGAGGGCACCGCCGCCAAACTCAGCGAGGTCACGCGGGCACTCGTCGGGGCGGCACCGGAGCGTTCGGGCCGATTCTGGCTGCCGGCATCGCTCGCTCCGTGGCAGCAAGCGATGCTCTGGATCACCGGCGCGCTCGTGGGGCTGGGCACGCTCATCGCAGGCTTCATCACATTCCGCGCGGCTCGCAATCGGGACGCACACATGCTCTACGCATCGGCGGGCATCGTCCTCTTCGCGCTCATTGTTGCCCTCGTGCCCGCCGTGCTGGTAACCAACCCCCAACTCGCCACCGCACGCCTCGTCTGGGCGCTGCTGGTGACATACCTTCTCATGGCCGCCCTCTTCGAGTCCTTTCTGTATCCCCTCGTCATCATGTTCAGCGTGCCGCTGGCGGTGGTGGGGGGCTTCCTCGGCCTGCGGATCGTCCACGACATCTCCGCCGCCGATCCCACCAAGCCCATCCAGCAACTCGATGTGCTGACCATGATCGGCTTCATCATCCTCATCGGCGTGGTCGTCAACAACGCGATCCTTTTGGTCGATCGAGCGCTGGCGGCATTGCGCGATCCGCAGAATCCGGCGCCGATTCACGAGGCCGTCGCCGACGCCGTGCGAGCCCGCGTCCGACCCATCTTCATGTCCGTGCTGACGAGCGTCGCCGGCATGCTCCCGCTCGTGGTCATGCCCGGCGCCGGCTCGGAGATGTACCGCGGCCTGGGCTCGGTCGTCGTCGGCGGGCTGCTCGTCTCGACCGTCTTCACCCTTGTGCTCGTGCCCATGCTCCTGAGCCTGACGCTGGAGATGCG
>WGEO01000119.1 GCA_015492715.1 Phycisphaerales bacterium
GGCCGGCCCCACTCAGCGCCGCCCGCTCGGCATCGCTCGACTCCGGAAGGCCGCCGAAGCGTGCGACATTCGCCAGGAACCGCAACTCCGCCGCCCCTTCGAGTTGCCCCCCCGTGTCCTCGTCGTCGTCCATGTCCAGCTCGACGAATCCGATGACCGGGCTCGGACCGAACCGGAACGGGTCGTAGGCAAGCCCGCCCAGCCCCACGGTTCCCACCGGGTTCACATGCCCCGCCAGCACGACATCCAGACGGAACAGGTCCGAACTCTTCGGATCACCGACCCGTCCTGTGTACGGATCATTGAGCGGATCGTCCGCCTCCCAGCCGCTGATCGTCACGCGAAGCAGGTCGGGCATCACCGCCCCCACGCCGAGGGCACCATCGGCGCCGGTGTCCGTCCGCCGGATGAGCACATCCCCGAGCCCGTCCACCAACTCGACGACATCGTCACTTGCGAGCAGTGCTCCTGCAAGCACGCACAGAGCCGCACATCCCACTGTTCGCTTCATTTACGGCTCTCCGCGATCTGACGAACCCTGTCCTCGAGCCCGTAGCGCTCGATCCGATACCGGAAACTGCTGCGCTGCATGCCGATCAACTTCGCCGCCTTTGAAACATTCCCCCTGGTGTATTCCAGCGCCTGCACCATGAGCAGGCGCTCCACCTCGTCCGCCTGATGCGGTCCGTTCTCGAAGTCGAACCGAAGCCCCGTGCTGATCGCACGGGCCCGCCCGTTGCTCGTAGCGTGCTCGTCAACGCCCTGCGAACTGCCAAGCCCGAGATCCGCAGGCTCGATCGTGTCGCCCGAGCACAGCATCGCCGCCCGCTGCACCGCGTTCACCAACTCCCGCACATTCCCGGGCCACGCATGCGTCACGATCGCCTGCTCGCACGCGTCGCTGAACCGGAGCCGCTCACGCCGATACCGCACCCGAAAGTCGTTCAGCAGTTCCCTCGCGATCACCAGAGCGTCATCGTCGCGCTCGCGCAACGCCGGGATCTCGATCGGAAACGCGCTCAGCCGGAAGTACAGATCCCGCCGAAAACGCCCTTCCTCACTCCGTGCCGCCAGATCCTGATTCGACGCCGCGATCACCCGCGCCCGCACCGTCCGCTCGCGCGTGCCGCCCACCCGACGAAAGGTGCCCTGCTCGACCACCACCAGCAACTTCGCCTGAAGTTCCAGCGGCATCTCGCTGATCTCATCCAGGAAGATCGTCCCGCCCTCGGCCATCTCGAACAGGCCCGCACGGGCATCCCGCGCGTCCGTGAACGCACCCTTCTCGTGCCCGAACAACTCACCCTCGACCAGTGTCGCGGGCAGCGCCGAACAGTTCACATGCACGAAGGGCGGATCATCCTTCGCCCCAGCCGTCGCCTCATCGTGGATGTACCGTGCCAGCACCCCCTTGCCCACCCCCGTCTCGCCCAGCAGCAGGATCGTCGGCAGCGCCCCGCCGGCTCCGCCCTCGCCGATCGGCATCTGCGCAAGACGCGACGCCAGGTCCAGCGTGCGCTTCCACACCTCGCTCTCACCCAGAATCTGACGAGCGCTCTCCTGTGTCGCCTCCAGCCGCTCGTACAACTGGAGTCGCCGGCTCATCCGACGGAGCTCCAGCCACTTCGGAATCTGGATCTTCAACTCCTCGAGGCTCAGCGGCTTCTGCAAGTAGTCGTCCGCCCCGTCCCGCATGGCCTGCACCGCGTGCTCGATGCTCCCGAACCCCGTCATCACGACGATCACGCCCGAGAAGCCCTCGCCACGCAGTTCCCGCAGCAGCGTCAGCCCGTCCTCCTCGCCCAGATGCACATCGGTCAGGATCAGATCGAAGTCGTGCTGGCAGGTCAACGCCCGGGCATCGCCAAGGGTGGATGCTTCCTCGACCCGGTGCCCCTCACGGACGAAGGTCCGTCCGATCGAGAACCGAAGGTTCTCCTCGTCCTCGATGATCAGAATCTTGGCCACTCGGTTCCTCGTTCTGGCCATTATTGGCCAAATCTGCCTCTCTCTTGACTCGCGGCAGCACGATGGTGAACACCGCTCCACCGCCGAAATCTCCCTTCCCATCAGACGAACCGGCGTTTCTTACCGTGATTCGCCCGTGATGGGCTCTCACCGCCGAAAGAGCGGATGCAAGTCCGATGCCAGTCCCCTGCTTCTTCGTCGTGAATGATGGTCGGAATATGTTCGGAAGCACATCTTCGGGAACCCCGGGTCCGCTATCGCGAACCTCGATCTGCCACGACCCGCTCGCGTCATCGTCGCTGATGCGGATCCGAACCCGTCCGCCCCGCTCCGTCGCGTCGATCGCATTGGCGACGAGCGCCGCCACCGCCTGACCGAGATGCTCGGCGTCGAACACGCGACGCTCCTCGGGCGGTCCGAGAACCGTCTCGATCGTCACCCCCTTGGCCCTCGCCATGGGCTCGTGGGCCGCCACGATCCCCTTGATCCAGGGAGTCACCCGGTGCTCGCCGGGGCGGACATCCGCCGGCGAGGTCGCCCGCAGCAGCCCGTTGAGCCATTCCTCGAAACGATCGACCGATTCGATGATCCGCTGCTGGTGCTCCCGACGCGGATCATCGCCGGACAACTCGTCGCGTGTCAGTTCCGCCAGACCCCGGATCCCGGCCAGCGGATTGCGAATGTTGTGCGCCAGGCGACGCATCATCGCCCCCGCGACCGCCAGACGCTCACGCTCCAGACGCTCCTCCTGCATCTGCTGCACGAGGTGGGCCATGTCGTTGACCTCGCGCCCGAGCATCGCCAACTCGTCCGAACCCTCGATCCGCACGCGATGCGAAAAGTCGCCCGCCCCGATGCGCTCGGCGGCTATGCGCAGATCCGCCACCGGCCGAACGATCCATCGACGAACCAGCGCAAGACTCAGCACACCAACCAACGCCGCGACCAGCGCAACGAAGCCGAGGAAGAGCACGATGTCCCGTCGGAGACGCTCACCGAACACCACCGCCAGGCGCGCATCGTCGAGGATCCGCCCCTCGATGGCCTCGATCAGTTCATGGATCTCATAGAGCGACTCGCCCGCCTGCACACGCGCCGTCTCGTCGCCATCGTCCAGCCATTGACGCGCCAACCCAACCGCCCGATCGATCCTCTCTCGCAGATTCTCCGCCGCATACTTGCCCGCACGCACACGCCACATATGCGCCTGCTGCAACTCCTGCAATGAACGCTCCATGCGCTGGGCAAGCAGCAGGAACTCCAAGCGGACCTCCTCGCGGACCGTCTCGCTGGGAATCTCGGGCGGTGTCCCGCTCTCCAGGCGCCAGTCCGCAGGCCCCAGCAGCAGCGTCGCCTGGTCCTCCGCCCCGCGCTTGATCATCCGGAGCGTGCGGAGCACCTGCATCATGGACTGGAACGGCTGGGCAACCTCGCGATTGACCACCCGGAACGACCACAACGCCGCTCCGACGCTGCCTGCCACGGCCACGCCGAAGATCGCCAGCAGGACGGCAAAGCGTCGCTGGATCGTCATCCCCGAAGTCTAGCGAACCGGCTGGAAGGCCCAGTCCCAGCCTTCCTCGTGCAGAGGCGTCCGCGTCGCCATCACGCTTCCATCCATCATCGCGAAGTTCGCACTCCCGCCATGTCGCATGCCGGGGAACCAGTAACGATCCCGCGCAAACGGCCCCCGGCTGTCCAGCGATGGCGCCGAGAACACGGGCGATACATCGTTCCGCTTGGCGATCGCACCATCGACATCCCACATCAGCGGCACGCTCGGATGCTCGAGGATCTCGCTCGTCAACTCCACACGCTGCACACGGATCCGCCCGCCCTTGTCGACCTCCGCCATGTGCAACCGCAGATTGAACCCATAACTGATGTGCTCCGGCGGGGAGACACCGCCCTCCGAGCACGGCGCATTGCGCCGAAGCACGACCTCGCCGTCCACCTCAGGGCAGCGCATCGGATCGCTGCCCTCGAACGGCAGTTCCACGACCTGGCGCGCCCCCCAAGACCAGAACTCGCTGATCCCGTACTGCGACTCCTGGAAGGTCTCCACCCGGAAACGACCCCGACGCAACTGCTCGTCATCCCCGCGATCGCCGTGCAACTGATCGTCCGCATAGATCGAAAAGTCGAACGCGACCGCTCGCTGGGCCATCTGACAGCGGAACCCGCGCGCCGCCGTCCGCGCACCGCCCAAGGCCGGCAGCAAAAGCGACGACAGGATCGCGATGATCGCGATCGTGATCAACAACTCGATCAGCGTGAATGCACGCACCCTCGGCACGAGTTCCTCCAGCCCATCCCCCCGGGCCTGATCTTCATCGTAACCGGTTTCATGCTCTCAGTGCAACATCCGAACACCGTTTCGAGACAATCCAGCACGGATTCACAAGTTTGGCCAGAATTCTCACCACGAATCCGGAAATACACGCACCCAAGGCTTGGGGACGGGAGCCGGCCTGAGCCTCGACCACTCATTCGTAGACTCAGGAAGATCCCCGCCGCACAATCGTGATCGAGCCGTTGCTCGTATCAATGACCGACTTCTGCGTGCCCTCGCCGAACTGGAGCGTGCAGGATCGCTTGCCGAGTTCTCGGACGCTGTCCTCGGGCACACCTTCCAGACGGATCCGTCCGTTGCTCGTGCCGGCCGTCAGCACGCCGGAGAATGCCTCTCCGACCGTCAGGCGCACCGCGCCGTTGGATGTGTCGATCCGCACAGGTCCCGGGTTCTCCGATGCCAACGACACCTCCACCGACCCGTTGCTCGTATCCGCATCGACCGATGCGTGCGCCATCGACACGGTGATGGCCCCGTTCGTCGTCTCGCAGACCGCAGATTCGGCGACCTCCTGCACGGTGATCGCGCCGTTGCTCGTGTGCAGGCGCACCGGTCCCTGCGCACGGACGACCTTGAGCGCCCCGTTGCTGCTGGTCAGCGAGACAGCCGCCACTTCGGGCATCCGAATGACGAACGAGACACCCTCGGATCCATGGCGTCCGGGCTCGGGCCAGACCGCCCGCAGGACCAGCGTCCCGTCGTCGCGCCGCGACGCCACGATCTGGACCGCATCCAGACGCTCCTGCGAGATCGCGCGGATCGTCGCGTCGATCTCGACCTGCTCTGCTGCTCCATCCTCCACGCTGATCGAGCCATTGACTGATTGCACATCCAGTCCGCTTCGGGGCACATGCTCGACCGCCAGTTCCCGCGTCTCGCGGAACTTCGCCTCCTGCCAGTTGCACCCGCCCAGATGCAGCAGCCCCACGCCCGCAACCAGCACACCCGTGATCATTCGCCTCATCTCGCACCGTCCTCTCGACAGCAGCGCCCGACGCCGAACCTCGCCGTCCGCGCAGATGCTTGGGAGTCCGTTCACCGCTCTGTCAGCGGATGTCGAGAATCTCGAACTTTTTGTCCCCGCGCGGAGCCCGGACCGTGATGATCTCACCCTTGCGAGCCTTCATCAGCGCCTGTCCCATGGGGCTGGTCGCCGTCACCTCCACATAGTCGAGGTCCATGTTGCCCGTCGCCTCGCCCACGAGCATGAAGTCGTCCTCGTCCCCCGTGTCGACCTCCCGCAGGCGCACCATCGACCCGATGAAGACGACCTCGGCCTCCTTCATCGCCCCGGCATCGACGACATGGGCCTTGGCAAGCCGCTCCTCCAGACGGCGGATCTCGGCCTCCTCCAGCCCCTGCTGCTCGCGGGCCGCGTGATACTCGGCGTTCTCCTTCAGATCACCCAGCGCCCGCGCCTCCGCGATCCGCTCGCTCAGACGCGCACGATTCGCGATCAGCTCCTCCAGCCGCTTCTTCAACGCGTCCCGCTCTGCCGGCGTGATGACATCCATGATCCGTCTCCAACTCTGCTCGCTCGCTCGAACCCGGCGCGCGCCGTGCCGCGATCGCCCCGGCGACTCCCCAGACGCCCAGAGCGCTCGCGCCCACCGCCGCGACCATCCGCCAGTGTATGCCCCCCACGCCCGAACTCACAGCGAGCCAGGGACGCTCGCGTGTCAACTCCAGCACGCCCAGGAACGGACTGAGCATCCACAGCGGGCGGACATCGAGCCACGCCGATACGACGCCGGCGTCTGCACGCAGCAGCGCCGGAACAGCCCCGCCC
>WGEO01000120.1 GCA_015492715.1 Phycisphaerales bacterium
CTTCCTCACCACCCCCCTCCGCCGATCCTTGCCCCCGCCGAGCGATACCATCACTCATGCACGATTCACGGCGCGTCCTTCTCATCGGTTCCGGCGGTCGCGAGCACGCCATCGCCCGACGCCTCACCCAGTCCCCTCGACTCGAACGCCTCTGGGTCACCTCACAGACCCACCCGGGCCTGCTCGAACTGGGCACACCCGTCGACTGTCCCGTCCACGCACGAGAAATCTACCGCCTCGTCTCCTTCTGCGACAGGCACGCCATCGACCTCGTCGTCATCGGCCCGGAAGACCCCCTCGCCGAGGGCTTCGCCGACGCGCTGGCAAGCAATACTCGTCTGGTCTTCGGCCCGACGAAGCAGGCCGCCAAGCTCGAAGCCGACAAGGCGTGGGCCAAGCAGCTCATGCGCAGCGCCAGTATTCCGACCGCCGAGTCCCGTACCTTCACAGACCCGGAAAAAGCCCTCGCCTATGTCGAATCGCGCGAGGAACCCCTGGTCGTCAAGGCCGCCGGCCTCGCCAAGGGCAAGGGAGTGATCGTCTGCTCCAACACGGACGAGGCCCGCGACGCCGTCGAACGCATCATGAAGCAACGCGTCTTCGGCGACGCCGGCTCCACCGTCATCATCGAAGAACGCCTCACCGGCCCGGAGATCTCCGTCCTCGCCCTCGTCGACGGACGCACCATCTGTATCATGCCGCCCTGCCAGGACCACAAACGCCTGCTCGACAACGATCGCGGCCCCAACACCGGCGGCATGGGCGCCTTCTGTCCGACACCCCTGGCGACCGACGACATCATGCAGCGCGTCGAGCGTGAAATCCTCATCCCGACCGTCGACGCGCTCCGGCGCGAGGGCATCACCTACCGCGGCGTCCTCTACGCGGGCCTCATGCTCACCCACGCCGGCCCCAAGGTCCTGGAGTTCAATGTCCGCTTCGGCGACCCCGAGACCCAGCCCCTGCTCGCCCGGTTCCGGGGCGACTTCCTGACCCTCTGCGAGCAGACCGCCGCCGGTCGCCTCGCCGACGCCGAGTTCACATTCGATGGTCGCAGCGCCTGCTGCGTCGTGCTGGCCAGCGCAGGCTATCCCGACAAGCCCCGCACGGGAGACCGCATTCAGGGCCTCGACGCCGTGCGCAACATGGACAATGTCGTCATCGACTTCGCCGGCGCCGCCCGCGACGAACAGGGGCACATCGTCACTGCGGGCGGGCGTGTCATGGGCATCACAGCGCTGGGCGATACCCTCGAGTCGGCCCGCTCACTCGCATACGAGGCCGCCGGACGAATCTCGTTCCCGGGCATGCAGTATCGAACGGACATCGCCTCGCAGGCGACAGCCGGACAGCGAGCCTGAGAACCCGCGCATCTGGACCGCCCATCAGCCCCCGTCGAGCCAGCCGATCAGATCGACGAGCGACTCGCCCGGATACAGACGCACGATCCCGTCTCGCACGAATCCGAGGGCGACAACACCCGCCTCGCGCTCGACCACACCGGCCTCGATCCGCGCGATCGACGCGCCATCCACTCCGCGCAACTCCACCTCACCGAGCGTCCGCCACCCCTCGGGGCGGGAAAGCTCGACCTGCGGGCTCGCCTGCACAAACAGCAGATCCATCAGGGTGTCCAGTCGCTTCGCCTGCAGCGTCCGCACACTCGTCTCACCCTGACGCCAGCCTCCCAGCGACCGCGAGTAGACCTCGACACCCCCGCCGCCCCGCCGGATCTCCACCCGCTGGACATCCGCAATCGACCCCTCCAGCATCCGCCGGCTCAGATAGGCCCTGGGCGTCGCCGGAATCTCATTGATCGCATCCAGGCGGACCCGCCCCACCACGGGCCCCAGCACCACGCGCTGCTGACCATTGCCGAGAATCTCCCGCTGCTCGCCACGCACGAACAAGTCTGTGCCCTCCGCGTTGGCGGGCATCCCAACGGCGATACCACTCGCCACCGTCGCGACCTCGCCGCCGGCCGGCCCCTCTCGCTCGACGACCACGATCGCACCCGGCTCATCCAGCCCGCTGGCGGCGTCGTCCACAATCCCATCCTCGAAGGATGAGAACTCGAGCGCTCCCAGCACCCCCGCCAGCTGGCGGCAACGCATCGCATCCGCGGGCGCCGAGATCGGCTCCAGCATGACCCAGCGACCGCGAACCCGGGCCAGACGAATGACACCCGCGCCCGACCGCAGGAAGATCCGCCGGATCGCCCCATCCGAGGGCGCGATCGCCGCTCGTGAACGCCACGCCAGCATGCCCGCAGGCGTAAACAGGTCCCGCACGCTCTGCTCACACGATGCTTCGATGACCTGTCCCCCCGGCTCCCGGACTCGCGTGCTCACGACCCCGCCAACGCCGCCACGCCCGAAGGCGATCTCCCAGTCCCCCTCGCCGGTTGCGACCCGAAGCGTGACCGCCTCGTCCCCGATCTCGTCGCTCCGGCCCCGCCGCACGCCCTCGAGCAGCAGGCGGATCGCGCCCCGTGCTC
>WGEO01000121.1 GCA_015492715.1 Phycisphaerales bacterium
TAGTCCAGCAGGCAGGCGTGCTTGGCCAGCGTTCCCAGCGCCGCCGACCCCGCCGCCACCCATCCCCGCCACCCGTCGCGCCAGCCCTGCTTGAGCACGATCTGCTTGAGAAAGGCGCCCGTCGGCGAGGTCATCAGACGCAGGGGGGTTGTCCGCGTGCCCGACTCGGCGAGGTCCCTCGCACACAATGCCCCCAGCCTCACCTGTCTCTGGAGGAACGATGCAAGATCGACAATGGTGTCGTGCCGAAGCGTGCCCCGCAGGTCGACCACGCGCAACTCCGGATGCGGCTCGACGAAGTCCAGACGGTGATGCGGCTCGACCCCCATCGAGCGGATAACGGGTCCGATAAGGTCCTGTCGGACGATCCGCAGGCGCCATTCGGGCTGGAAGGTGTGCTCGAGGAACCTTCCACGGTACCACACCTTGCGGTTGACGCGGAACCCGGCGATGTCGTCGGGCGGGTGCTCCAGCGCCTCCCGGATGCTCTGGGCGAGGTCCGGCTCGACGGACTCGTCCGAATCGATCGCCAGCACCCAGCGGCAGGTGCAGCGATCGATCGCCAGCTGGCAGGTGGCGATGTGCCCCTGCCAGGCCATGGACTCGACGCGGGCACCATACGAAGCGAGGATGTCCGGGGTCCGGTCGGTCGAGCCCGAGTCGATCGCCACGATCTCGCGGGCCAGCGGCGCGACGGACGCGAGCGTGCGCCCGATCGTGTCCTCGTTGTCTCGGCACATGATGGCGACCGACAGGTCGAGCGGATCCATGGGGCGATCATGGGGCGTCATGGCGTGCCTGTCAATGCCCCGCCCGCCGCACTCCGCCCGCCGGGCTGCGGGCGATTAGGATTGCCCATGGGCGAGGTCGTGTCGGCAGATGGCGATGGGGGGGTACTCCTGCGTGTCAAGGCGGTGCCGGGAGCCAGCCGCGACCAGATCGCCGGCCCGCTGGGCGATCGCCTGAAGGTTCGCGTCAGTGCCCCGCCGGAGGGCGGCAAGGCCAACGACGCGATCATTCGCCTGCTCTCGTCGGCTCTCGGGGTCGGGCGTTCGCAGATCGAACTCGTCTCGGGCGGGGCACGCGCCGAGAAGGTGTTTCGTCTCCGGGGGCTGAACATCCAGGCCGTCCAGGAACTCATCCGGAGGGGGAAGTGATGGCGGGCAGGACGGGTTCCTCGCGTGCGCAGGGGTTCCGGAGCACCCGTCAGGCCCACGCCGACGAGACCGCCGAGGATTATGTCGAGGCCATCTGCGATCTGATCGACGAGCAGGGCGAGTGTCGGGTGCGTGATCTGGTGCGGATGATGGGCGTCAGCCATGTCACGGTGGTGCGGACGGTCGGGCGTCTGCAGCGTCAGGGTCTCGTCGAGACCGAGCCGTACAAGCCCATCCGTCTGACCCGCAGGGGGCGGACGCTGGCGCAGCGGGCGCGCAGGCGCCACGAGACGGTCCTCCGATTCCTGCGGGCGATCGGGGTGCCCGCCAGGCAGGCCCAGATCGACGCCGAGGGTATCGAGCACCATGTCTCCGACGCGACCATCCGGGCGATGCGTCGGACGACCGAGATGCTCGAGGACGGCGCATCGTGAGCAGGCGTCGGCGTCTGCTGGCCGCGATCGCCGGCGCGTGCTGGCTGGGTGCGACACTCGTGCTCGTCGCGTGGGGCCTCGGCAGGCTCGCCAGCGATCGCTGGATCTGGTCGCAGTATCTGCTCTGGCTGCCCACGATCGTTGCGCTGGGCGTTGGGGGAGCCCTGCTCGCGGGCGCATGGATCCTCGATCCGCATCGCTCGCGCTGGCGGACGCGCCACACGGCAAGCATGCTGCTGGCCGTCGCAGCGGGGGTGCTGGTCGTGGGCGAGCTCGATCTTCCCCGGCGCCTCGCCGGACGCGGCAAGGCGGACCTGCGCATCGTCTCCTGGAATGCGTCCAACCAACTCCTCGAGTATCCGCCCACGCTCATCAGCGACCATCAGCCGGATCTGGTCGTCGTCGCCAATCCGCGCTGGCGGATGGGACGGGAGATGTTCGCGACGACCGTCTCGCCCGGGCGTGCGCGCGACGCGCATGTGCTCTGGCGAAGCGGATTCGCGATCGCCTCACGCTACCCGATCCTCGAGCACGGGGCGACCATGCTGGGCCTGCGGGGGGTGCGTGCCGGCATGGACCCCGAGACCGACGGCGACCTCGCCTTCGATCCCGGGCACGCGGTTTTCTTCGTGCTCGATACCAGCGAGGCCCTGGGACACGCGACGGTAGTCTGGGCGATCGACATGCCCAGCGATCCGCGACAGGGCAGGATGCGAAACGCACAGATCGCACGAAGCCGTATCGAATCGTGGCTCGTGCCGGATGGGCGGCGAGGATTCCCGCCGGCGGACATCGTCGTCGGCGACCTCAATGTGCCCCGCGGCTCGGCCTCGCTCGGCGTGCTGTGCCCGTCGATGCGCGATGCGGGCGGCGTGCTGGGCACATGGCCTCGTCGTTGGGCCCTCTGGCAGATCGATCACACGCTGTACGATCCGCGATCATGGGCGCTCGTGCGGTTGTGGGCGATCGATCCCGGCGTCGGCACGCATCGCATGCTCGTCTGTGATCTGCGGGGGCGATAGCACGGGTCACGAGGGGCGCCGCTGGAACAGCCGACGAACCTCGTCGATCGCCTCCCTCGCCGCATCGTCGTCCCCGGACTCGATGAGCGGAAGCACCAGCCGGTCGTACTCGTCGACGGGAAACGGTCTGCTGCGCGCGATGGCCAGCACGCTGAGCACACAGAAGATCAGCGCAAGGGCGATCGTCGGCAGAATCCTCGCTGCACGATGGCCTCGGGCGATCGCCTCGACGCGCACGCTCGCCAGCATGAGCCACATGAGCACCAGCGGCTCGACATATCGCTGCCAGGCCTGATGGTTGGCGCTCTGGGCGGCGGTGAAGGAGACCAGCGCCGCCAGCAGGATCCA
Organism: Phycisphaerales bacterium; assembly: GCA_015492715.1. Classification (GTDB taxonomy): domain Bacteria; phylum Planctomycetota; class Phycisphaerae; order Phycisphaerales; family UBA1924; genus S146-42. The sequence goes on from WGEO01000121.1 coordinate 2,962, forward strand.
GCGGGGGCGGCGGGGCATCGCATAGCAGAATGCGAGCACGAGCATGGCCCCGAGCACCGCCATCGCCACCAGCAGCGGGGAGATGTGCCCGCCGACGCTCGGCGTCTTCTCCACGAGCGTCCAGACCACCCCCGACCAGCGTCCTTCCATGCGGTCGTAGGTCGTCGCTGGCACGACGCTGACGATGAATCCAAGCAGGCCCGCACCGAAGAGCCCGAGCGGATGGTGCGCCCACAGTTCCCGGAGCGCGTTCCAGATGAAGCCGAGAAAGAACGGTGCAAGCAACGCAAAGACCGCGAGCACATACGCCGGCGTCGCAAGGTTCCAGCCCCCGTGGGCGACCTGACCAACACCCGCCTCGGCGAAGTGCGGCGGGGTCAGCCCACCCCAGAGGTGGATGAAGTAGCCGAGCAGGGCAAAGGCAGGCAGCGAAGCCAGCAGGGCGTATCCGGTTCGAACGAACCGCGAACGCGGCCGGCTGAAGATCTCGTGCATCTCGCGTGTGAACGCTCGCAGTGTCGAGGTGAACCGCTCGCTTCGCCCCGTCTCGTCGTCCGTGGGCGGCCCAAGCCAGGCGCTCGTCCAGAAGACCGCCGCACACCAGACATGCACCTGGCGCACGAAGACGAGCCCCAGCAGGGTAAGGCCGGCCGCGACATAGGTCCTGAAGGAAAACCGCGCGTGCAGACTCAGCAGGAGCACGGCGAGCACGCCGAGCCAGCCGGCGGCGTCCGGGAGCAGCCAGACCGCGCTGGGCCAGACATAGATCGAGGTCGCCAGCGGGAGTGTCAGAGCGATCGCTTCCAGAGGGGGCGCTCTGCGTCCGACGGCGTATCCCATCGTGGCGACGAACACGATCGCGAAGATCGATCCCAGCAGTTGCAGACGCACGCGGTCCTCGCCGACGACCTTGCTGGCCCCGGCGATGAAGGTGTGATACCCGGGGGTTGTGGCGCTGAGATAGTCGCGATAGATGACCTCGGGCCAGGAGCGTGCGAGCACCCGCACCACCACCTCGTGATACCGCAACTGATCCGAGGCCATGCGTCCACGATGGACCTGAGCCAGGATCAGCGGCCAGGACGAGATGAGCATCAGGCCCGCCATCACGAGCGCCACCACGCCGGGGCGCCGGGATCGCGTGCGGGGCTGGGGAGGCTGCGTGATCATCAGGCGGTATCGTTGCGGGCAGGTCTGTGGTGGACGATCGCGTATCCGTTCAGGCTCGATCGGACGAACCGCATGTCCGATACAGGCAAAGATGGTGTCCGCGTGGTCGGCGTGTGGGAGAATGGGCGTTGATCGACCAGAGCAGGGGGAATCCTGGGCAGCAGGTTACGCCCCGTGCGACGATGAGGGACTTCATCCGCCTGGCCCGTCCCAAACAGTGGGCAAAGGGCGTATTTGTCCTCATCGGCCCCTTCTATGCACTCGCGGACCCTGCGGGCGAGCATGACTTCAGTCTGCTGAGCGTGCTCGCTGCGCTGGTCGCGTTCAGTCTCGCCTCCAGCGGGTGCTATGTGATCAACGACATTCGCGATCGCGAGAGCGACCGCCATCACCCCCGCAAGCGTTCGCGTCCGATCGCCAGTGGGGCGGTCTCGCCGTCGCAGGGGTGGATCTATGCCATTGTGTTGTATGTCCTTGCGGCTCTTGCGCTCGTGCCCGCATGGTTCGAGGCGGGCGCGGAGGCCGCGGGCATCACGGCGCTGGTCGTCGGGCTCTATGTCGCCAATGTCATCGCGTACAGCTTTCGTCTCAAGCACATCGTGATTGTCGATGTCATGAGCCTGTCCCTCGGGTTTGTCCTGCGGGTGCTGGGCGGGTGTGCGGCGGCGGGGATCGAGCCGAGCACCTGGCTTCTCAACTGCACATTCTTCCTGGCGATGTTCCTTGCGTTCGGGAAACGGTTGGGTGAGCGTCGTACGATGGGCGATCAGGTCGATCAGGCCCGCCTGGTGCAGGGGCGGTACACGGAGGACCTGCTGCGGATGGTGGTGGTCATGACCGCCGTCGCGACGCTGGTGACCTATGCCGGGTATGTGCAGGATCGGGGTGATGTGTGGCTGGGGAGTTGGCGGGGTGGGTTCAATCTGCTCTGGCTGACCATGCTGCCCGCAACTTTTGCGCTCCTGCGGTGTATCGTGCTGGTTGAGCGTGGCGAATATGACGACCCGACGGAACTTGCCCTGCGCGATCGTCCCTTCCAGGTGGCGGCGGGGGTGTTCGGCGCGATCACCCTTGCGCTCCTTGCCCTGCGCTGAGACGGGAAAGCAGGGGCGCCGCTTGTCCCTGTCGGGGAATGTCGTAATCTGTCGATCTAGGGTGATTGATCGGGAGGGGGCGGGATCGGCTCGCGGCGATCCCGGGTGCGTACTCGCCCGTAGGTGGGATTCAGGGAGGGTGGTCGTGTGGAGCACGACGCCCGCGAAAGGAGTCAGACGATGGAACATTCGAAGATGGGACGCCGCCTTCGGACCGGGCTGCTGATCGCGTCGGTCGGCGGGCTGTTCGGGCTGAGTTCGGCGATGGCGGTCTCCTCGCTCGGCGAGCCCCCTGCGCCGGGCGGGGTGCAGGGCGAGCAGCCGCAGGAACTCACCCCGGCCGAGATCGCCCAGATGATGGCGGCACGGATGGGGCAGGGCGGCTCACGCGGGCAGAACGATTCGAAGCGGGAGTTTCCGAGTTTCGACGAGGTCTCGAAGGACTATCGCAAGGTGGTCTCGACGGCCGACGGGGAGAGTTACTACAACCTCTGGGTGCGGGACAGGGACGGGCAGATGCTCGCCGAGTTGCCGCGCGGCTACGAGCAGAAGCGTCAGTTCTTCGCGATGACGGTCGCCGGGGGTGAGGATTATGCGGGGCTGCAGGCGGGCGACATCTACTGCTACTGGAAGCGGTACGACAAGCGTCTGGCGCTCATTGCCCCGCAGATCTCGCGCAAGAGCAGCGGGGATCCGGAGAGCCGCAGCAGCGTCGAGCGTCTGTTCACCGATCGGGTGATCCTCGACATTCCGATCGTGTGCATCGGTCCCAACGGCCAGCCCGTGATCGACATGGACGATCTGCTGGTCGGGAACATGCAGACCTTCTTCCCGGGCCAGCGTGTCAATCGCGCGCTGACCAAGGTTGCCGAGGCGAAGGCGTTTCCGCGCAATGTGGAGATCGAGTTCGAGGCGCCTGCGGCGGGCGGTGTGATCAAGACCTACCACTACTCGATCAGCGATGTGCCGCGCAGGACGGGCTACAAGCCGCGAGAGGCGGACCAGCGCGTCGGGTTCTTCACGACGACCTACATGGATCTGGGCGAGATGGACAGCACGAAGATGTGGAAGCGGTACATCAACCGCTGGCATCTCGAGAAGCGTGATCCGAGCCTGAAGATGAGCCCGCCGAAGGAGCCGATCGTCTTCTATGTCGATCACGCGACGCCGGTGAAGTATCGTCGGTATGTCAAGCAGGGGGTGGACTACTGGAACAAGGCGTTCCGTCAGATCGGGATCGACGGTGCGATCGAGGTGTATTTCCAGGACGCCCAGACGGGTGCGCACATGGACAAGGATCCCGAGGATGTGCGCTACAACTTCATCCGTTGGCTGAGCAACGGTGCGGGCACGGCGATCGGTCCGAGCCGGGTCCATCCCGAGACGGGGCAGATCCTCGACGCGGACATCGTGCTGACCGACGGCTTCATCCGCGGGTTCTACACGCGCTACCACGACATCATCCCGCAGGTGGCGATGGAGAACTTCTCGCCCGAGGCGCTTGCGTGGCTCGAGGCCCATCCGTCGTGGGATCCACGGATCCGTCTGCTTCCACCGGCCGAGCGCAGGCGTGCCATCGCCGAGCGTCTGGCGCGCGGCCCGCAGGCGATGGGCGGGCACCCGGCGGCCCAGGAGCACAATCCCATCCTGGGAGACGAGCCCTTCGACGGGCTGGTGGGACGGCACAGCCAGACGAATGGCATGTGCCTGTGTGCCGAGGGCAAGGCGCTGCAGATGAGCCTGCTTCGGATGCATCTGGAGCTGCTGGAAGGTCGCAGCGAGGTTCCCGCACAGGAGAAGGACATCCTCAGCGAGCAGCCCGACGACATCCCGCCCGAGGTGCTGGAGATGATCAAGAAGCAGCTCGAGCAGAATCCGGATCTGATCAATCAGGTGCCCGAGCATCTGCGGGCCAAGCTCGCCGGCACGCAGCCCGAAGAACCCGAGGAGCCCGAAGAGGGCGACGATGGGGAGGGCGAGGGTGACGAGCCGACAGAGCCCAAGGAGCCGCAGAGCCTGCTCGACGGCATCCCCGAGGAGTTCGTCGGGCCGCTGCTGGCCGATCTGGTTGCCCACGAGTGCGGGCACACGCTCGGCCTGCGTCACAACTTCAAGGGGTCGAGCATCCAGACCCTGGATGAGATCAACTCCGAGGAGATGAAGGACAAGACCTGGGGCGCCAGCGTCATGGACTACAACGGATTCAACATCCGCATGGAGTCCGGCGAGGTCCAGGGCAACTTCTCGATGACCGACATCGGCCCCTACGACATGTGGGCGATCGAGTACGGCTACACCTTCGACGATCCGGCGAAGGTCGCCAGCCGGGCCGCCGAGCCCGACAAGCCCTACGGCACGGACGAGGACACCTGGGGTCCGGATCCGCTGGCCCAGCGTTGGGACCTCGGTGCCGATCCGATCGAGTATGCCCGCGAGAAGATGCGTCTTGCCAACTGGCACCGCGAGCGTCTGCTCGATCGTTTCGTCGACGAGGGCGAGAGCTGGTCCGAGGCGCGCAGGGGCTACAACATCACGCTCAGCCAGCAGGTGCAGGCGATCAGCATGATGAGCCGCTGGATCGGCGGGTCCTACATCTCGCGTGCGAAGAAGGGCGACCCCGGCGCGGGCGAGCCCAGCATGCCGGTCGAGGCCTCCAAGCAGCGCGAGGCGCTGTCGTTCATCATCGAGAACGCGTTCCGCGATGAGGCGTTCGGCCTGACGCCGAAGATGCTCCGGGCGATGGTCAACGATCGCTGGTGGGACGAGGGCGGCATGCGCGCCATCTTCGACGATCCCGCGTGGCCCGTCCACGACCGGATCATGGGTGTGCAGGCGTCGGCCCTGTCCATGATCATGAATCCCGGCACGCTCAGCCGCGTCTTCGACAACGAGCTGCGTGTCGACGAGGACGACGACGCGATCACCCTGCCCGAGGTCATCGACACGGTCTACGCCGAGATCTTCAGCGAACTGGAGACGACGCCCAACGGCAGGCGTTTTACCGCCCGCAAGCCCATGATCTCTAGCCTTCGTCGGAACCTCCAGCGCGAGATGATCGATCGCCTGATCGACCTGAGCCTGGAGGGCGACGAGGCGGGGCCCGCCGGTCGGGCGATCGCCAACCTCGCGACGCTCAAGCTGCGGACGCTCTCGAAGCGCATCGGCGAACTGACCGAGGGACGCGCCGCGTCGACGCTCGATCCGTACACCCTCGCGCACCTGAGCGAGAGCAAGATCCGCATCGACAAGGCCCTCGACGCGCAGTACATCTACAACATCCCGGACTTTGCACCGGCCAATCCGTTCGCCGGGCTCTTCCTCCAGGAGCAGAACCAGCGCTGAGCAGCGCAGCGAGCGAGTTGCGGGGCCGTCCCTCGGGGCGGCCCTTTTTTCATGGACGCCGGGCAAGATCCGGAGCGGCCGTACGCTCGATCCGCTCGCACGCCCAGGCGCGGGCCTCGCCGTCTGCTCGCATCACATCCTCGAGCGACTCGATCGGGCGCACGGGGATCTCGTCGAGCCCCTCACCCAGCAGTTCGCAGATGCGCGGCAGCGGGATCCGGCGGTCCAGAAACGCCCGCCCCGCGACCTCGTTGATCGCATTGAACACGCACCCGGCGCTCCCACCCGCGCGCATCACACGACGGGCCAGCGTGATCGCCGGGAAGCGATGCTCGTCGATCGCCTCGAAGCGCAGCGATGCAAGATCGATCGGGCCGTCGTCGTGTCCCGCTGCGGGCAGTCGCGCCGGCCAGGTCAGGGCCTGCTGGATCGGCAGGCGCATGTCCGGCGGGGAGATCTGCGCCAGCACCGTTCCGTCATCCAGCGCGAGCAGAGCATGCACCATCGAGGTCGGCTGGATCACCGCATCCAGGCGTTCGCTGTCGAGTTCGAAGAGCCAGTGGGCCTCGATCAGTTCCAGCGCCTTGTTGACGAGCGTCGCGGAATCGAGCGTGTTCTTGGTTCCCATCGCCCATGTCGGATGGGAGAGCGCTTCGTCGGGCGTCGCCCGCGCGATCCGGTCGACGCAAGCCGTGCGGAACGGCCCGCCCGAGGCCGTCAGCGTCAGGCGCCGGATGCCCTCGGGCGCAGGCGCCGGCGGAACATACGACGAGTCCAGCGAGCGCAGCAGTTGCCAGGCGCCCGCATGCTCGCTGTCGATGGGCAGCAGACGCACGCCACGGGCGCGTGCGGCGGGCATCACGATCGAGCCCGCCGCCACCAGCGTCTCCTTGTTGGCAAGGGCGATGTCCCGCCCGAGCTCGATGGCCCGAAGGACGGGCGCAAGCCCCGCGATCCCGACCATGGCCCCCACGACGAGGTCGCACGGAATCCGCTCGACGAGGCGCACGCAGGCGTCGTCGCCGGCGATCAAGTCCAGATCCGCAGGACACGCGCTCGGCGGACGGACGAGCCCGACCCGCTCGACTCCCAGTCGGCGGGCCTGTGCGAAGAGACGATCGCCGCTGCTGTGCGCACACAGCCCGACGATCTCGATCCGCGGTCCCCCTTCCAGCGCGTTCAGATGATCGACGACCTCGATCGTCTGCGTGCCGATCGAGCCCGTCGAGCCCAGGATGAGCACGCGGAGCGGGTCTGGCGGGCTGGGCAGGGTGGCTGCCATCGAGCCAAGGCTAGCGGTCCGAACTCAGGCGGGCGCGTTCGGCGGGGCTGAGGCGACGCCTGCTCGCCCCATACAGCGAGCGCACAGGCTTGACCTTGACATCGCTCGTCCCTGTCGGCGCGCCGTCGGATGCCGGCTGTGCTGGTGTCGAAGGCGTGTCGGATGGCGATGGCGTCGTGCCACCATCGCCCGAGGCCTTCTTCTTGCCCGAGCGCTTGCGCCGGCGCTTCTTCTTCGTCGGCGGGGTCTCGTTCTGCGAAGCGTCGGGCGTCGGTGCGTCGGCCTGTCCCTCTGCGTCGCTCGATGCGCCGCCCTCCGGCGCACGCTCCGGCGCCGGGGCACTGTCGGCGACCGGCTCGCCGTCTGCTTTCTTCTTGCTTCGTCGGCGCCTGCGGCGCTTGGGCCTGGCTTCGCCCGTGGACTCCCCGGCTCCGCTCGACGATGCCGCCCTGCCATCTGCGACGGGTGCCGCATCGTCGGGTGCGGGCTTGTCCGCCGGTGCCGGCGTGTCGTCCGTGCGCTCGGCGGGCAATCCCGCCTCGGGCGCATCGGCTACAGGGCGGGCGTCTCCTTCGCTGTCCTTGCGCTTGCGTCGGCGTCGGCGACGCTTCTTCTTCGTCGTTGCTTCCGTACTCTCGCCGGGCAGCGGCAGGTCCTCGTGCGATTCTTCGGGGATCTCGGGGGGCGCCTCGTCCGCGGGCTCGAGCGCCCACGCATCGCCCGCCTTGTCCCAGGGCTCGAGCGTCGGCGTAACCTTCTTTCGCCGGAGTTTCTCGAGTTTGAGGTCCGCGCCCTGGGCGTCGTAGGCATAGACGGTGAAGCGATCGAGGGGCATCGCCTCGCTGACGCGCACATCGATGTGCTTGCCCATCGCCCGCTCCATGCGCGTGATGCTGTTGCGCCGTGTGCTCAGCAGCTCGCCCGCCAGGCGTGCGGAGACGACGAGCTCGGCCTTGGCGACCGCCTCGTGGGCCAGCACGCAGCCGAGTTCGCGCAGCGCGTCGGCGGCAACGCTGGCGGCCTTCTGCACCAGCCCCCGCCCGTGGCAGGTCGGACACTCGGCAAAGTGCGTGCGCTCGTGGCTCGCACGCTGGCGCTGACGCGTCATCTCCAGGATGCCGAAGTTGCTGATGGGCAGGATCGTCGAGCGGGCCCGGTCGCGCTTCAGCCGTTCGCGGAAGCGCGCCTCGATCTTCTTCCGGTTCGCGCTCGAACGCATATCGATCAGATCGTTGATCACG
>WGEO01000122.1 GCA_015492715.1 Phycisphaerales bacterium
GGTATGGACCCGCAGGAGCAACCCGCCCGGTGAGTCAGGAACAGACCATCCAGCCTTCGCCGCCCCCCACCCCGACACAGCAGGCCCCCTCGTGGATGCCTACGGCCTTGGCTCTGTTCGGGTTTGCGGCGATCGTCTGGACCATGATCCGGGCCGCCCGCAGGCGGGGCGGATCGCGAACCAGCGATGGCGGGGCTCTCAGCCCGCGCGAGCGTCTGGAGAAAATCCAGAAGATGGCCCGACGGAACTCCATCGAGCGGTACGAGGCCGATGCACAGGAGTTGACCCAGCGTCTGGCCGCTCAACTGGATGCCAAGGCCGCCATGCTGGAGGAACTGTTGGCGCAAGCCGACGCCCGGATCGCCCAGTTGACACGGCTTGAGCAGGAATCCCCGTCTCTGCGTGTCAGCGAGCCTTCCCACGGCACGCATGACACGCCCCGGTCACTCCATCACCCCGAGCAGGGCGGCGAGCCTGTCGACGCGTCCCATCGCGAGGTCTTCCGGCTTGCGGACGAGGGACTCGACCCGTCGCAGATCGCCCAGCGTCTGGGACAGCCGATCGGGCAGATCCGGCTGATTCTGGCGCTCCGGCGGGCCTAACGAGCCTCGCCATCCATGCGCCTGCGCACGGCGTCCAAGCACAGGATCTCGAACATGATGTGCCCGGCGAGCAACGCCGTGTTCTGCGCCACATCGCGATCAGGCAGGACCTCGACGACATCGGCACCGACGATGCGCACGCCCGCCAGACGCCGGAGCATCGCGAGGATCTCGCTGCTGGTGAACCCGCCGACGCTGGGCGTGCCCGTCCCCGGCGCATACGCCGGGTCGATTACATCGATATCGAAACTGAGGTAGCAGGGCGCATCGCCCAGTTTGTCGAGAAAGGCGTCGATGGTCCGCGTCCCCTCGTGCATCGCCTGCTCATAGGTCACGACGGTCACGCCGTGCTCGCGTGCATACCGCAGGTCGTCGCTCGTATTCAGCGGCCCCTTGATCCCCACGCTGAGCATCCTGCGCGGATCGATGAACCCGCCCTCGATCGCCCGGATGAACGGGGAGGCGTGCGACCATCGCTCGCCGAGCGTGACATCGACCGTGTCGAGGTGGCTGTCGAAGTGCAGCAGGGGCAGCCCGCTCTCGGGCCGTCCCTGACGCTCCCAGGTCGCCCTGATGTTTGCGTAGGCAATCGAGTGGTCGCCCCCCACCGCCATCAGACGCGTCGCAGGGGGCGTCCCAAGGTCGACGGCAAAGTCGTAGATGGCTTCGAGATTCCGCTCGCAACTGAACGGGTTGACGGGCGCATCACCGGCGTCCGCGAGGCTGAGCACCTCGCTGATGTCGATATCGTGGGCGATCGAGTATGGCTTGACATACTGCGACGCGTCGCGGATCGCCCGCGGACCGAAGCGGGTGCCGGGGCGATAGGTCACACCCGAATCGAACGGGGCCCCGTAGATCGCCCAGTCAACCGTGCCCGATATCTGCTCCAGCAGCGGATACCGGCAGAAGGTGCTGACGCCCGCAAACCGAGGCGTCCTGCGCGCGTTGGGAAGTTGCGTCTTCTTTTCGCCCATGGCACCCAGTGTAGGAGCCGCCCGGCAATCCCCTATGCGTCGTCCTGCTCCGATTGCTCCGATCCCAGCGTGGGACCGCCCATGAACAGGGCATCCGGGTCCACCAGGGCGATCACCGTGCTTCCCGGGTTCGGCGAGGGCGGCTTGTCCGCGGTCACGACCACGAGGCGTCTGTCCGCCGTGATGATGAACATCGGGACGGCCGCCGATCCGTACAGCACGCAATAATCCTTCCATGTGAACTCGTCGCTCAGACGGGTGGCCTTGAGGACATGGCCGGCTCCGAACCGCGAGGCGATCTGGGCATATGTGAGCCCCTTGGCAAACAAAGGCCTGCCCTCATGGGCCGAGACCTCGCTGTCGCCGTCGGCCATCGCCAGGCGATACAGCTCGGCCCGCTCGAATCTGCCCACGAACTGTTGGAGGGCGAGCGCGTTGACCTCGTCGTTGGGCGTCAGAGCGAGCACTCTGCCGATCCCCGTCAGATCGAGTTCGTCGGCGATCCCCTCCTCCAGCACATTGGCGTGGGCGACACGCAGGCCCATCATCCTCGCTTCCCGCAGATTCAGGCGGTTGGAATCGACCAGCAGCACCGCAAAGCCCCGCTGGGCGAGCACGCGTGCGATCTCGCGTGCCCACTTGTGCGCACCGATGAGGAGCACGCCCTGGGGATCCTGGTCCGCGACATCGAGGCGTCGGGCGACCCAGCCCGCCGTCGTTCCGTACACCAGCACGGTCCCGATGATGACGGTGAAGGTGACGGGCACGAGGCGCCGGGCGACATCCGCCTGCGCGAAGCCCTCGAGTTCACTGAAGCGCAGGGCGAAGAGCGAGGCGACCGCCGCCGCCACGATCCCCCGCGGAGCCATCCAGCTCAGGAAGAGGCGCTCGTTGCGCGTCAGCACATCGCCACTGGTTGCCGCGAAGACGCTCGCCGGCCGCACGAGCATGATCAGCAGCACCACATAGACGAGTTCTTCGAGACCGATGGAGCGCAGGTCCTCGACGCGCAGATTCGCCCCCAGCACGATGAAGAGCACGGAGATGAGCAGGACGCGCAGGTTCTCCTTGAACTCGACGATGTGATGGATCCGTGCCCTCCTCTGATTGGCGAGGACCACGCCCATGACCGTCGTTGCCAGCAGCCCGGACTCGTGCTGTACGATGTTCGAGAGCGTGAAGACGGCGATGACGAGCATGAGCGAGACGGGATTCTGAAGCGAGTCCGGAATCCAGTATCGACGGATCAGTTCCGAGAGCAGGAGTGCCGCGAGCCATCCGAGCCCGCCGCCCACCACGACCGTCAGCAGCAGACTCTTGCCCACCTCCATCGCTGCGTGTGAGGCGTGCCCGGATGCCATGCCGACGGCAACGGCCTCGAACACGAGCACCGCGAGCGTCGCGCCGATCGGATCGATGACGATGCCCTCCCACTTGAGCACGGCCCCGACCTTGCCCTTCGGACGCACATGACGAAGCAGCGGCCCCACGACCGTCGGTCCGGTGACCACGAGAATGGCACCCAGCAGGGCGGCGATCTCCAGGGGGAGGCCCAGCACCACCATCGCCAGCCCCGCGCTGAGCACCCAGGTCACCGCCGCCCCCACGGTCACCAGCGAGAAGACCGCCCGGCGCGAGCCGGCAACCTCTCGCAGTTCCAGCGTCAGGCCGCCCTCATACAGTATCAGACCGACGGAGAGCGACACGATGGGCAGGAGGCCATCACCCAGGAGTTGCTCGACATCCAGCAGGGGCCGTTCGAGCCCGCCGAGCACCGTGGAAAGCGGCCCGAGAGCAATCCCCGCCAGAAGAAGCAGGAGGATCGACGGCAGGCGAAGCCGCCACGCGACCCACTGTGCGCCGATCCCGGCGACGACGATCAGTGCAATGGCGCTGAGCGGATCCGTCACGCTGCCCCTCCCCGGCGCTGGGCACAGGGTATCGAGCCGGTGTCACTCTCGCCCGCCGGGCCTCCATGAAAAAAGGGGCGGGTCATCGCCCGCCCCCGATGGAGCAGTCGTGGTGTGTGGCCTCTATCAGCAGCCCGCGGCGAACAGGTCCAGATAGGCGAAGAAGTCGTTCGCGTCGATCACACCGTTGCCCGTGATGTCCGCCGCCGGGTCGCCCGCGGCGAACAGATCCAGGAAGGTGAAGAAGTCGTTGGCGTCGAGCGTGCCGTTGCCGTCGAGGTCCGCCGGACAGCCCGGCTCGCTGCATGTCAGCGCCGACACCAGCACACCGTCGATGCCCGCCTCGACGATGCTTTGCGGGTCGTTGTCCCGGGCCGTGAAGCGGATGCGCATGCGATCCGTGATGTTCAGACCCGCACTGGTCAGATCCGATTCCGTGATCGTGTTGCTGCGCCAGACGGTCCCGCCGTCGGAGGTGTGATCCACGATCGTCCGCCAGGGACCGACGAGATCGTTGTCGCTGACCTCCACGAGCAGGCCGTCCTCCGCACTCGATCGCGAGAGCCTCAGGTAGTAGAGATACGAGATGGAGAAGTCGCCCTCGGCGCTCATGTCCAGCAGCGGGCTGGTCAGGCGCACGGACCCGTTGTCCACATCGCTGTTGCCGGGCGTGTTCTGCGTGAGATAGCACTGCCCGCTGCCGTCGCCGTCGCTCGCAGGATCGTGCACCCAGCCCGGATCGTTGATCGGGATGCCCCGCTCCCAGTCGCCGGCGGATGCCCCGAGGTTCTCGACGATCCATCCCTGGTCCGTCTCGAAGTCATCGTCGAGGGCGACGACATTGGCAACCACGGCCGTGGCGCTGTAGAACTGACCCGGCGCCTGCGCAGGATCACTGAAACGCTCGCCCGTCGTGGACTCGGCGCTGAAGTAGAAGTCGATGTTGCTCAGACACGCCACGGGCGGGAGCACAGCGTCGTAGACATTGGGGGAGACTTCGTCCATCGGAATCTGTGCGAACACCCCGCTGCCGGATAGGTCGAAATGCAGCATGCCCGTACCCGGCTGGGGATCGCCGTTGGCCGTGCCCACGACCTCGACGCGGATCGTCTCGCCGCTGGGATCGACGAACTCCGGGATGCCGTTGGGGAAGACGAACTCGATGTCCGGAATCGCGCTGTTCAGGTCGATCTGCCCAACCCAGGTACGCCATCCGCCGTTGATCGAATACTCGTCGTGCCCCCAGAATACGCTGGGTTCGGCCGGATCCTCCTCCATACCCGTGTAGTCGCCCCATCGCCCGGAGTTGTCCGGACTGTTGCTCGTCTGCACGACATGCGCATCGCGCAGTGTCCCCGGACTGTCGCCGCTGAGCCGGAAGATCCGCTGGATGCTCACGAACTCGTCCGAACTCGATCGGTTGAACTGCAGCACGAAGTTGTTGTCCGCGTCCACCCCCGGATCGCCGAAGAAGGTGTAAATCCCCGGGCCGAGATCCACCTCGCCGCTCTGCACGAGCGTCGGGTTTTGCCCGCTGGTGGGCCAGCCGTTCATCGCGATCTCGTAGTAGCGCACCCGCGCCACACCGTCGATCCCGATGTTGTGCGTCAGCCAGAGCGAGCCGTTGCGATACACCCCGTTCTTGATCCGCTGGTCCACCGTCGAGATCCGGTTGCTCGAACCTTGCTGGGCCGCCCCCGGCGGCTGGCTGTAGCCCGGCACGCCCACCACGACCGAATGACGCACAGGGTTCGTCAGCGGATCCGTGATCGCATCGATCGTGATCTCGGTGCTTCCGTTGCCGAAACTCGTGGCGAAGTAGCCCCCCGGCGCGTCGCTGTCGATGTGGTTCACTGCCCCCAGCGAGCGGAAACTCCCCGATGTCCGCAGCACCTGCATGGTGGTCGGCTGTCCCCCGAGCATCGGTGCCTTGTCGAAGATGTGAACCCAGTTACCACCGGTCCCGGCAAAGTAGTCTGCCGCGACATAGATCGCCTCCTCATCAACCCCCAGATTCTCGTAATCGATGAAGCGAGAGCCGCCCGTGGGTGTGGTGGTGTTGAAGCGGTACTTCCACCAGTCGTCACCGTTCTGCGGGTCGGGCGTCTTGCTCACCGCGATGTTGATCCAGCTCGTCTGGTTGCCCCCCGTGTGTTCGATCACACAGACGATGTGCCGGTTGCTGTGCCGGTCGAACACCGCGACGGGATCGAACAGGAACCCGTTCGCCCCCACGCTCGAGAAGAACGGCACCAGGTCCTGATTGAACAACTGTGTGCCCTGTTTGTCGAAGATGCGGATCGCGACATTCACGACGCCCACGATCGTGTTCGGCCCGACGCTCAGGTCCGGGTCCGGCGGGACCCAGCCCGTCCCGTTCCAAGACTGGAAGCCGAAGTCGTCCGTGTTCGGACGCACATCGTCGTCCGGAGGCGGCGGCACCCAGTCCTCGTCGAAGATGGGCGGGATCGACGCCGAGGCAGCGACCTCTTCATAGCCGAAGGCCTGCGCCTCGCCCCCGCCGCTCGCGGCGATCTCGACATCCTCGGGCACGAGCGTGGACAGCGCCACGCCCGAGCCATCCCTGCCCGTCTCGCCCTCCCAGCAGAACGCAGGGTGCTCGCGCGAGCCCCAGACGCTGCGTCGCGCGGGCGAGGCCTCGATGCCCTGGTGCCCGTCGCGGATCGCATGCACGCGACGGGCCGGTCCCATCGCACGCCCGTCGCGGTCGAAGACGACCGCCATCACATCGCTGGGCACGCTCGGACGCAGTTCGAGGGGCAGGTCCTCGCCCGTATCCGTGGTGTACGACACGACGAAACGCCCGTCATCGTGCATCGCGACGCTCGCACCGCTCTTCCAGCCGTCGGCACCCGAGGCGACCAGATGGGCCTCGCCCGCGGGCGTGCCGTCGCCGTGGAGCCGCCTGCAGAAGATGTCGTAGCCGCCCCCCGCGCGCGCACGCAGCCATGCGATCGCCGCGTCGCCGGACGCGTTGGCGTCCAGCGACGGCTCGATCACCGCCTCGTCTACCCTCGCGATCTCGACCGGATCGGCGCGAGGCGTGCCATCGGCGCCATACGCCCGGCACCAGAGACCGCTCGGAGCACCATCGTCGTCGACGCCGGCGAAGGCAGCCAGGAATCCGTCGGCGCATCGTGTCACGGTGGCGAAGCGTGCAGGCTGCGACGGACTGCCCAGCACAAACTCGTCGCTCATCGCATTGCCCCGGGCGTCGAAAACGCGCCCGAGCACCCGCTGGCCGTCTGCCCCCGCCTCGCTCCAGACGATCATCGCTCGTCCGTCGTCCAACGCGGCCACGCTGGGCATGCTCTGGCTGCCCGCCCGCGTGCGGTTGACCGCGATCTCGCCTCCCAAGGGCACGAGTCGGCCATCCTCCACGCGGAACCGCCGGGCAATGACGCCCATCTGGTCGCCATCCTGTCCGAGGCTCGACCAGGCGATCCAGACCGTCCCATCACCCCCGACGCCCACCGCGGGCTCCCACTGCGTCCGGGGCATGAACGCGTTGACATGCACCTCGTCGCCGAGCGGGCGTCCATGCGCGTCCGTCAGACGGGCAAACACGCCGTAGGTCGAAGCCTCCTGCCGCCGGCTAGCCCAGGCTACCACCATCCGGCCATCAGGAAGTATCCCTATGCTCGGTGTCCGCTGACTCGTATAGGTAAAGACATTGAGGGGCGAATCGAGCGTGCGCTCACCCACCGCAGGCTCACTCGTGGGCTCACATTCCTGTGCGGCTGCCTGACCGACAAGTAGCGCCAGGCCCAGCACACCCAGCCTGCCAATCTCTTTCAGTTGCATCGACGACTCCTGTTCAGGTCCGAGAATGTGAGCCCGTACGCGCACCGCAAGGATGCGGATCGTGCCGCCTCGTATCGACACTCTACAGGTCCGAGTCCTGCGTTCCCCCGCTGCGGCCAAAGGACCATGCAAAACCGGTGTCAGACTTTCCGCTTCTCCCGGTAGGCACAGGAGAATCCCGTCCGGTTCTGTGCGTGTTTTCCCGGTAGCAACGCAAAGTTTCGCCAAGCAGGCTTTGAATGGTCATTCAACTGGAGGCTGGTTCATTTCTGCGTCGGAAACTAAGGAACCGGATCCTGGAGGTCGCCGCACGCCTGTTCCACGAGCAGGGGTTTTACGCAACGAGCGTAGCGACGATCCTGCGCAAGGCGGGTGTCAACGGCGGCTCGCTCTACCTTCTTCCCCATCAAGGAGGCACTTCTGGAGGGGGTGTTGGAGCAGTACCTTCGCTGGCTGCGTCCCGTCGTGCTCGCCCCGGACGAGCGGGCCACGGACGACCCCATCGAGCGGGTCTTCGCCCTGCTGACCTGGTATCGCGAGGGGCTCGTGACCTCGGCCTGCACGCTGGGCTGCCCGGTCGGGAATTTAGCGAGCTTGGCGAGCAGGCCGCAAGCGGGCAGGTCAGAGCGTACCTTGTCCGCACGAGGATGCTCGATGACGCGAGATATGAGATGGCAACCTACGAGGATGAGGGTGATGGCGAGCCGATCATGGCGCCTGTGCTGTTCCGGCGGTAGCAGCAGCGAGCGGACAGAACGGTCAGCACGGGGAGCATCGTGATGCGCGTGGCAATCGCGCAGATCTCGCCTGTCTTTCTCGATCGTGCCCGCACGAGCGACAAGATCGTCGCGTCGATCGGGCAGGCGGCCCAGCAGGGAGCACGCCTGGTCTGTTTCGGCGAGTCGCTCCTGAGCGCCTACCCGCTCTGGCTGAGCCCCGCGGGCGGGGCCCGCTTCAACGACGAGATCCACAAGGAACTCCACCGACAGTACCTGAACGCGAGCGTCTGCATCGAGGATGGGGATCTGGACGAGATCTGCGAGGCGGCCCGGGGGCATGGCGTGTGGGTCGTGCTGGGGATCAGCGAGCGCCCCCGCGATCGAGGGGGGCACACGATCTACTGCTCGGCGGTCGTCATCGATCACTGCGGGACCATTCGGAGCGTGCACCGCAAGTTGATGCCGACCTATGAGGAGCGGCTCGCGTGGGGCATCGGCGACGGGGCGGGGCTCGTGACCCATCGTGTCGGATCGATGACGCTGGGTGCGCTCAACTGCTGGGAGAACTGGCTGCCGCTGGCGCGGGCCGCCCTGCATGCCCAGGGTGAGGACCTGCATGTGGCCCTCTGGCCCGGGTGCGAGCGGCTGACACGGGATATCACCCGATTCGTCGCGCTCGAGGGGCGATCGTTCGTCATCAGTGCCTGCGCGTTGATCCGGGAGCAGGACCTGCCCACGGATCTGGCGGCAAGGGACAGGATCGTGCGCCCGGGCGAGGTGATCTATGACGGCGGGTCCTGCATCTGTGCCCCGGATGGATCGTGGGTGGTCGAGCCGGTCGTCGGGCGTGAGGAGCTGATCGTGGCCGACTTGGATCCGGATTGTGTGGGGCGCGAACGCCAGAACCTGGATATCAGCGGGCACTACGCCCGTCCGGATGTGCTGAGGCTCATCGTGGACCGCACGCGTCAGAGCAGTCTGCGGTCTCCGGGTCCATCAGGCGGCACGGGCGAGGGGCTCGGGTGATTCCGACTCCCCGGGTGTGGGCGGGCTGGCCTCCGGAGGTGTGCCATCTCCATGGAGGGCATCGATGTGCCCCGTGCGGACGAAACGGATGAGTTCATCCTGATCATCCGGGAGATCGGCGGGGTCGACCATCTCGCGCGAGGCGCGTTCGAGGGCCAGATGGCGCAGACGCAGGCGGAAGACGCGGACACGCAGATCGTGCATGAAGGTCTCGTTGTGGATGGCGTTGGCGAGGATCCGGAGCATCGCGACGACCGCCATCAGGGCGATCAGGGCGAGGATGGCGATGGTCTGGCTGGAGAACGCCGGCATGGTCGGCAGGATCGGCGAGATGGGCGGCCCGCTTGACCCCGGGTTAGAATCCTGCGCGTGAAACGATCCATGCGTTCGGACAGGCGTATCAGGCCCGTGATGGGCGCGATCCTCAGCGGGCTGGCCGCCTGCGCGATCTTGGTGGGTGCGGCGCGGGCGCAGGATGGGGGGCAGGTCGGCGAGGTCATCGTCGAGATCGTGGACAACGAGTTCGGGGTCGGCGGGGTCGCTCGCGGAGCGTCATGGGCGGGTATTCGCCTGCGGATCAGCGACGCATCGAGCACGGCCCGCGAGTTGCTGGTCCGTCTCAGCGGGCGTGATCCGGACGGCGATACCCCCTGGTTCGAGCAGGTGGTTGCGGGCGGAGGTGAGCGCGAGGCCTGGACCTATCTCAAGATTCCGACGGATCTGAGCCAGCAGGAGATGCTCCAGGTCACCGTGTTCGAGGCGATCGCGACGGAGGACGGCGAGCGTGCGTATCGCCCGGGGCGGTTTCTGGCGAGGGTGCTGGTCTCGCCGCGGGTGGTCGTGCCCATCAGCGACGGGCTGATCGGGGTGCTGAACTCCCGCGGTTCGTTCGGGCTGACGCAGTACAGCCTGCCGAGCAATCAGGGGTCGTACTCGCCGCTGGCGAACGAGCGGACGGAAGTGGTCTCGCAGTTGTCCGCCGAGCAGTTGCCGGACCGCTGGATGGGACTCAGTGCGTTCGAGGCCCTGGTATGGGGCGATGCGGATCCGTCGGCGTTGGGCACGGAGCGCCCGCGTGCGATCATCGAATGGATCGAGCGGGGCGGACACCTGATCGTCGTGCTGCCGGAGTTCAGCCAGATCTGGACGGATGCCCGCGCGAACCCGCTGTATAGCGTGCTCCCGCGTGTGAGCGTGCTGCCCGTTTCCAGCGGATATGACGCGGATCGGTTGATTCCCCTGTTCGACTACGAGCGGCGGACGAGGACACTGGAGATTCGGGACCCCTCGGTAGTCGTCCGGGAGCTGGCTCCCGACCCGCGGGCGGGTGAGGGCGAGGCCATCACGCTGCTGGAAGACCCGGACGGGCGGGTGCTGGTGGCCCGGCGGATCGTGGGCCAGGGGATGGTGACGCTGATCGGGATCAACCTGAATGCGCGGGGATTCCTGAAGTACGGCCTGCCCAGGGCGGAGGCGTTCTGGAACCGGATTCTGGGTCGGCGGGGGCGGTTTGCCTCGGTCAGCGAGTTGAACGATCCGACGACGAGTATCGGGCGGCTTCGGGCGATGAGCCGCCTGCGCGAGGAACGCTGGTACGACGACGATGTCGGAGCGCTGATCGCGACGAGCGGGCGGGCTGCGGCGGCGCTGACGCTCGCGTTCGTTACTTTCGCCGTGTATTGGGCGCTTGCCGGCCCGCTGGGGTATGCGATACTGAAGCGGCTGGGCCAGGAGCGCCACGCGTGGGTGGCGTTCGTGGGGACCGCTGGTGTTTTCACGGCGATCGCCTGGAGCGGAGCGTATGTGCTGCGGCCGAAGAAGATCAGCGCCCGCCATGTGAGCATCATCGATCATGTGTATGGGCAGGATGTGGATCGTGCGATCACCTGGATGAGCCTGCTCGTGCCGTACTATGGCGAGGCGACGGTCCGTGTCGGGGAGGACGACCCCGGACGGTTTCATAATGTCGTCAGCCCGTGGATGGCCCGCAAGGCGACGGTGCGGGGCGGTCGTTTCCCGGATGTGCGGGGGTATCGGATCGACGCGCGGGATCCGGATCGGATCACCTTTCCCGCTCGCTCGACGGTCAAGCAGCTGGAGGTGATCTGGGCGGGCGAGCCCTTGAGGGACTGGCGGATGCCCAGACCGATGCTGGGCGATCAGGGGCAGGGTGTGGGGGCGAGCGGCGAGCCTGCGCTGACGCTGGACGAGCGCGGGTTTGTGCGAGGTGTGCTGCGCCATGATCTTCCCGGGGACCTGACGGATGTCGTAGTCATCGGTGTTCGCAGGCAGGCGAGCGTCGGCGCTCGCCTCGGAGGCAACCTGATCGTCAGTGCGCGTGCGGCCAAGCGGCTGCGATGGGCACCCGGGGAGGAGTGGGATCTGTCGGCGATCGAAGCGAGCGCCTGGGAACCGCTGAGCCAGACGCTCGATGCGCTGGTGCCGGAACCTCGGGGTGTCCTTGCGACGGGCGAGGAGATGCTGTTCGGGACGGTCGAGCAGCGGATGCTGGCGATGAGCCTGTTCCACATGCTGGAGACGCCGAGGTTCGGCGAGAACTCGGCGGCGTCCGCGACGATTCCGCGGCGCTGGCAGACGCACGCGTGGGATCTGAGCAGGTGGCTGACGCAGCCGTGCGTGATCGTGATCGGACATCTCGCGGACGATGCGCCCGCCCCGACGCCCATGGGATTCGGCGCGTCTGCGCGGGCGATTCCGACCAGCGGGCGGACGCTCGTGCGGTGGGTGTATCCGCTGGCGGGCGATCCGCCGGGCTGGGTGGAGGACGAGGGCGATGGCTGAGGTGCGTGCATGGCGATGATCGAGACGACCCACCTGACGAAGAAGTACGACGATCTGGTGGCGCTGAACAACCTGAACCTGACGATCGAGGAGGGAGACTGCTACGGGTTCATCGGTCCCAACGGGGCGGGCAAGACGACGACGATCAAGATTCTCGCGACCCTGCTGAAGCCCAGCAGCGGGCAGGCGCAGGTCGCCGGGTACACCGTGGGGCACCAGAACCGGAAGATCCGCCCGCTGATCGGCTATGTGCCGGATTTCATGGGCGCCTACGAGGACATGGTCGTCCTGGAGTATCTCGAGTTCTTCGCTGCGGCGTACAACATCCACGGGGCCCAGCGCAAGAAGGTCGTGCATGATGTGCTGGAACTGACGGATCTGGGATACAAGGCGACGGCGGAGGTCAACAGCCTGAGCCGGGGGATGCAGCAGCGTCTGAGCATCGCGCGGGTGCTGCTGCATGATCCCGTGGTCTTGCTGATGGACGAGCCCGCCAGCGGGCTGGACCCCCGTGCTCGGATCGAGATCCGCGAGTTGCTGAAGGAGCTGCGGCGGATGGGCAAGACGATCCTGATCTCCAGCCACATCCTGCACGAACTGGCGGAACTGTGCAACGCGGTTGGAATAATCGAGCGGGGCAAGCTTCTGTTCAGCGGTTCGGTGAGTGAGATTCTGCGTCGCGCGAGGCTGGGGCATGTGCTGCATGTGCAGGTGGAGCAGCGCACGCCGGACGCTGCGGCGCTGCTGAGCAAGGCCCAGGGTGTGAAGAAGGTGGAGCTGATCGAGCAGGCCGGCAGCGATGGGCGGGCGCGGGCCACGATCCAGGTGACTTTCGACGAGTCCGGGGGCGGGGCGATCAGCGACCTGCCGAACATCCTGATCAACCAGGGGTTCCGCCTGCTTCGGTTCGACGAGGAACCGGTCAATCTGGAGACGGCGTTCATGCGCCTGACGAAAGGGCTGGTGCAATAGAGGAAGTATGCAGCAGTGTCGAGGGCGGTCGCAACCGCCATTGCTCGGCCCCACTATGATCGGCGAGCCAACGGGAGGTTGCCATGAAGATTCGCGCGAGCATGGGTGTGGCTCTGGGGCTGACGGCGGGGCTCTGCGGCGCCCAGACGATCGAGTATCCCGAGACGAGGCGTCAGGATGTCGTCGATGTGTACTTCGGTGTGGAGGTGCATGACCCGTATCGCTGGCTGGAGGACGACAACAGCCCCGAGGTCAAGGAATGGGTCGAGCGTCAGAACGCTGTGACGATGCCGTACCTGCACAGCCTCGAAGGGCGCGGGCGGATCAAGGATCGGCTGACGAAGCTGTGGAACTACGAGCGGTACGGGCTGCCCCGGGAGGAGGGGGGACGCTATTTCTTCACGAAGAACGATGGGCTCCAGGATCAGTCCGTGGTCTACATGGCCGACTCGCTGCGCTCCGAGGCACAGGTGCTGCTGGACCCGAACAGGTGGTCCGAGGACGGCACGATCTCGCTGGGCGGGTGGAGCGTCTCCGATGACGGACGCTTCGTCGCCTATGCCCTCAGCGACGGCGGCAGCGACTGGCGCACGGTCAAGGTCCGCGACATCGCACGCGGCGAGGATCTGCCCGATACGCTGGAGTGGGTCAAGTTCAGCGGCATGAGCTGGACGAAGGACGGCAACGGCTTCTACTACTCGCGTTATGATGCCCCGAAGGCGGGTGACGAGCTCGACGGCATCAACAAGTTCCAGAAACTCTACTACCACCGGATCGGGACGCCGCAGAGCGAGGACCAGCTGATATACGCACGCGACGATCAGCCGGACTGGGGCTTCGGCGGATCGGTCAGTGACGACGGGCGGTACCTGATCGTGGGCATCTGGAAGGGCACCTTCCAGGAGAACAATGTCGCCTATCTCGATCACGAGCACCCCGAGCAGGGCGTGCGCGACCTGTTCACCGGGTTCAAGGCCAGTTACGACTTCATCGGCAACGAGGGGCCGGTGATGTTCTTCAGCACCACGGACGAGGCGCCCAAGGGACGCGTGATCGCCGTCGACACTGCTCGGGGCAACCGCGTCCGCGAGATCATTCCGCAGAGCGAGGATGTGCTGCGGGGCGTGAGCCTTGTGGGCGGACGCCTGATCTGTCAGTATCTCAAGGACGCGAGAACGGTTGTCAAGGTCTTTGAGACCGACGGAACCTATGTCCGCGATGTGGAGTTTCCGACGATCGGCACGGCGAGCGGCTTCGGCGGGCACGCCGACGACCCCGAGACCTTCTACGCCTTTACGAGTTTCACCTATCCCACGACGATCTATCGCTACGATGTCCAGACGGGTGAGAGCGAGATCGTCTTTCAGCCCGAGGTGGATTTCGACCCGGCCCGCTATGTCACCAAGCAGGTCTTCTATCGCTCCAAGGACGGCACCCGGATCCCGATGTTCATCACGCATCGCAAGGGCATCGAGCTCGATGGAGACAATCCGACGCTGCTGTATGGCTACGGCGGGTTCAACATCTCTCTCACGCCCGGGTTCAGCGTCTCACGCCTGGTCTGGCTGGAGATGGGCGGCGTGTATGCCGTGCCCAACCTGCGCGGCGGCGGCGAGTACGGCAAGGAGTGGCACGAGGCGGGAATCACGACGAAGAAGCAGAATGTCTTCGATGACTTCATCGCCGCCGCGGAATATCTGATCGACGAAGGGTACACATCGTCGCCCCGCCTGGCGATCAACGGCGGGAGTAACGGCGGGCTGCTGGTCGGGGCGTGCATGACGCAGCGTCCGGAGTTGTACGGGGCGGCGATCCCGCAGGTCGGTGTGCTCGACATGATCCGCTACGACCTGTTCACGATCGGCTGGGCCTGGCGGAGCGACTACGGCTATCCGAGCAAGAACCGCGAGGACTTCTTCGCGAACCTCCGCTACTCC
Source organism: Phycisphaerales bacterium (assembly GCA_015492715.1). Lineage (GTDB taxonomy): Bacteria > Planctomycetota > Phycisphaerae > Phycisphaerales > UBA1924 > S146-42. The sequence continues at coordinate 14,771 of WGEO01000122.1, forward strand.
CCCTATCACAATGTGCGCGAGGGCATGTGCTATCCGGCGACGCTCATCACGACGGCCGATCATGACGACCGGGTCGTGCCCGCACACAGTTTCAAGTTTGCGGCGGCGCTGCAGCACGCCCAGAGCCGCTCGCCCGATTGCGGCAACCCGATTCTGATCCGGATCGAGACGCGAGCCGGGCACGGCGCGGGCACGCCCATCAGCAAGTCGATCGAGCAGATCGCCGATCAGTACGCGTTCCTGGTGCGCCACTTGGACATGGACCTGCCCGAGGACTTCTGATCCCATCTCGATGGCCGTTCACGAGCCCGCTCCGCTCATGGGGCGGGCTTTCTCGTGGGCGACGATGTGTGCGTGGCAGAGTCTACTTGACCTCACGGTAGAGGAATGGCACCGGCCCGCTCGTGGTGATGCCCCAGGCCGAGAGATACAGCGGGTAGGCCTGCTCGTTGAGCTGGTTGCGGGCGCTGATATCGGCAAAGGGGATGTGCTCGCTGAGCAGGCGTGCCTCGCTGTCGGGTGTCACCTTCCAAGGGGTCTCGAACGGGATGATGACATTGCGGTGCGGCCCCACCACGAAAGGGAAAATACCGTCGCGCGAACGGAGTGAGATGGCCCAGTCGCGTGTGTCGGCGCTGGAGCACACGACGATCGCGGTGTACTCGCCGGGGGGAATCCATGCCGCGAAGAGGTGGTCGTGGACGCCCCAGGGGCTCACAGGCTGCGCCTTCGCGTCGCCTGCTCGAGCGACGAGCGCACCGGCAAGCGTGAGCGCTGCGATCCCCAGCAGGATGGCCGTCGTCGGATTGCGGATTCTTGCCATGATTCCTCCTTCGCGTTGCATACGATGGGCGATACGCAGATGGAAGGCGGCGGTTCTTCAGCCGGATCGCTCGTGACGGGAAGTGCCCTGCCGTCAGCGGAACATCTGCATCTGGGCATGACTCAGGACGCCCTCTGCCTCGGGGTTGTCGATGTCGAGTCGATAGTCGCCGCTGTAGCATGCGGTGCAGTAGTGTTCGGCGGGGTGCTTCATGCAGCTGAGCATGCCCTCGAGAGACAGGTATGCGAGCGAGTCGACGCCGACGAATCGGCGGATCTCCTCGATGGTGCGATCGTGGGCGATGAGTTGTTCTCTGGTCGCAAAGTCGACACCGAAGTAGCACGGGTGTCGGATCGGGGGGCAACTGACGCGCAGGTGGATCTCCTTCGCCCCCGCCTCGCGGATCTGTCGCATCTTCTCGCGTGTGGTCGTCCCGCGCACGATGGAATCGTCGACGATGACGAGCCGCTTGCCCCGGACGAGTTCGCGGATGACATTCAGCTTGAGCCTCACGGCCGTGCGTCGCTCGTCCTGGGTGGGCTTGATGAAGGTTCGTCCGACATATCGATTCGGGACGATGGCCTCACGGTACGGCAGGCCGCTGGCTCGTGCGTATCCGTTGGCGCAACTCCGCCCGCTGTCGGGCATGGGCACGACCCAGTCCGCGTCTGCCGGAGCCTCTTCGGCGAGGCGCATCCCCAGTGCCTCTCGCACCGCTTGGACATTCTGTCCGAAGACTTCGCTGGCGGGGCTCGCGAAGTACACATGCTCGAAGACGCAATAGGCCGGACGCTGGGCTCGCTCCATGAATCGTCGCGATTGGACGCCGGCATCGCTGAGCGTCACGATCTCGCCCGGCTCAACCTCCCGCACGAACTCGGCTCCCATGACATCCAGAGCCACGGTCTCGCTCGCGACGACCGGAGCGTCGTCGGGGAATCTGCCCAGCACGAGCGGTCGCCATCCCCAGGGATCGCGTGCCGCCTCGATCCGGTCCTCGAAGAGCAGGACGAGGCTGAATGCTCCCTGGAGCCTCCGGAGCGTGGCGCCGACGGGATCGCGCTCCTCCTGCTGGGCGGGCGAAGCAAGCAGATGGACGACGACCTCGGTGTCGCTGGTCGTGTGGAAGAGGTGCCCGACCTGCTCGAACTTCGATCGCAGCAGCGGTGCATTGATGAGGTTGCCGTTGTGGGCGATGGCGACCTGCCCGCGGGCGTAACGCTCGATGAGCGGCTGGCTATTGCAGGCGAGACTTCCGCCGCTCGTCGAGTAGCGATTATGGCCGATCGCCCCACGCACGCCGCCCTCGCTCAGACGCCGGAGCGTCGTCGGCGTGAAGACATCGGCGACGAGGCCCATCCCGACATGCCCATCCAGGTTCCCGCTCTCACGAGCGACGGCGATGCCGGCGGACTCCTGTCCGCGGTGCTGCTGGGCGTAGAGCCCGAGATAGGTCAGGTGCACCGCGTCGGGGCGTCCCCAGATGCCGACGACCCCGCACTTCTCCCGCGGTTGGTTGCCCATGGACGGCGCGGCCGGCTTCGGGCCCGAGGGAAGGACCGGGAGCGGCCGTCGTCGTTCGTCGGGCGAAGGTGGGCGTGGCACGGCGACTCCGGAGAGGCTTCGGCGGATTCTAGATCCGCCCGGCGCGGAAGCCCAGCCGGGGGCGGCGCTTGACCGGGCGAGCCAAGCCTCCTTGAATCGCCCTCACATTGCCCGGACCGTCGCCCCCGCAGCCGCGGGTCCCGCCTCGGTCGTCACCTGGACACCCCCGCCGGCCCGGCGGAGCGGACGGAGGACAGCATGGCTCGCTATCTCGGCCCCAAGGTCAAGCTCTCGCGTCGCGTCGGTGTGCCGATCGCCGACACCCCCAAGCACACCGCCCGTCAGAACCTGACGCCGCCGGGCATCCACGGGTATCGTGGTCGCCGTCTGCGGGACTACGGCGTGCGTCTCGTGGAGAAGCAGAAACTCCGCTATCACTACCATGTGATGGAGAAACAGTTCCGTCGATATGTCGATGAGGCGACCCGCCGTCGAGGCAACACGGGCGACAACCTGCTGGAACTGCTCGAGCGCCGTCTGGACAATGTCGTCCGTCGTGCCGGGCTGGCCCCCACCATCTGGGCCGCGCGTCAGATCGTCTCGCACGGGCATGTGCGCGTCAACGGCGTCAAGACCGATCGTCCCAGCTTCCAGGTCTCTGTCGGCGACACCCTCACCTTCAAGGACAAGATCCAGAAACTGCTCCGCGAGAACATGGAGCAGATCGGCGGGCATGAGGTGCCCGGCTGGATCGACCTGAATCCATCGGAACTGGTCGTCAAGATCGTGGCACGCCCCACGCGAGATCAGGTCCCATTCGATGTCAACACGAACCTGATCATCGAGTTCTATCGCTGATGAGCGTGCGGCGTGCTCCCCGGCACGCCCATGTCATCGCGGAGACGGCCGCCCCGCGAGGAGATCCATGCTCAAGTTTCTGCGCAAGTACCAGAAGGGGCTGCTCGTCGTCTTCGGTGTGTTCCTGATGGTCGTCTTCCTCGCCCCGCAGGCCATCCAGCAACTTGGACGCAGCAGCATGAATCGGACCGTCGCCCTGCTGGGCGATGGACAGAAGGTCACGCTCCAGCAACTGCAGACCGCAGGACGCGAGCGTGAGGCCATCCGCCAGTTCCTCGGCGCGTTCCTCAGCCCGGGAGAGGTCGAAGCGCTCACCGGCGAGGACGAGGTCCACTGGTTCCTGCTCACGCATGCCGCACGCAAGGGGGGCTTCAGCGGCGAGGCCGGCGACGGCCGCCAGTGGATGCTCGAGCTCAGCGAACGCTTTGCGGCATTCGTGGAGACCCAGCTCCAGCAGAACGCCGACCTCGACCCGCAAGAGCTCCTGGCACGCGCCCAGGCGGATCTCGAGGGCATGCGGATGCGCACCGCGGGAGCCAACCGAATCTCCCTCGATCAGTTCGATCTGGCGCTCGCCAAGGCTCGCGGCGTCGGACGGATGATCGGCGCATACATCACAGCCCCGCGTCTGAGCGCCCCGGTGAGCGTCATCGAAGCCAAGGAACAACTCGACGAGATCGGGATCGACTACCTCGCGATCCCGGGCGAGCGGGGTTTCGAGGGCGAGATCAGCGAAGAGCAACTCATCGACCACTTCCAGAAGTACCGTGAGGTCGAGCCCGGCGAGGGAGAGTACGGCATCGGCTATGTCCGTCCCCAGCGGGTCAAACTGGAACTCCTCACATTCGTTCGCTCCGAGATCGAAGAAGCCATCCCCATCTCGGCTCGTGATCTGGTCGCTACCTACGAGGCCAACCCGGAGAAGTACACGGGAGGGCGAAGCGAGGAGACGCCCGAGGCCCGTGAGGAGGCGCGTCGGATCGAACTCGAACGCGTGCGTACCGATCTCAAACGCCAGCGGGCAGAGGAGCTCATCAACGAGGGGATCGCGCAGGTTCGCCGTCTTGTGCTCCCGTCGCTGGATATCGACCCAGCCACCGGCCTGGTCCGTGTTCCTGAGGGCGCCCGGCGCGTCGGTCCGAGCCTCGATGAGCTGGCAGATCGATTGGTGGAACACCTGACAAGGTGGTACCGCTCACGCTTCGAGGCTGAGGAGTTCACGATGCCCCGCCCCACCATTCGCGTGCTGGATCGCGAGTGGCTGACGATGACGGAACTGGCCACCCTGGACGGGCTCGGACAGGCCCAGGTCAAACTCCCCGGTAACCGTGTGCAGCGATTCCCGAGCTTCGTGATGAGCGTGCGGGAACTGGCGCCCCAATCCGATTTCGGACCCCAGCGTGGTGCGATAGCGATCGAGAATCCCATCCGGGACACCATCAGCGGCGATGTGTCCTTCGTCCGCATTCTCGATGTTCGCGATCGCTCGCCCGCGGAGTCGCTGGATGAGGTGCGAGAGCAGGCCGAGCGGGATCTCCGCTCGATCCTCGGATTCGAGGCGCTTCGCGAACGCATCGACGAATTCCGTTCCATCGCGATCAGCCAGGGGCTGGATGGTGTTGCGTCGCTACTGAACGAGCAGGAAGAGACCGTCGGGCCCGAGCCCCAGCTCAGCCGCTCGCCCAAACCGCCGCTCCGGGTAACCCGCGGCGCAAAGGTCACTCGCGGGCAGGTTCAGACGCGCTTTGGCGGCGTTGCCGAGATCAACGACCCCGATCTGGTCCAACAGATTCATGAACGAGGCGATTCGATCGACCCGCTGCGTCCCATCGACGAGGTCCCGCCGGAAGATCGCATGATCACTGCCCCCGTCCCCCGCAAGCGGATGATCGTGATTACCCAGATCACCGGCGTTCGTCCGCTCACGATCGAACGATTCCGTGCCGAGGGCGACGCGATCGCCGCCAACGCGGCGACCCTACCGTTCACGGCTGGGGAGGACGGACCGTTCTCCCTGCGGGCGATGGTCACGCGTTGGAACTATCGCAAGCCGGACGGCTCGGATCCGCTGACGCGGGACGATGAGGGCGCGGCTCCGTAAGCCTCAGACGCGAATCTGCGTCCACCTGCCCCGCACGAAGCGGAAGCCGAAGATCAGGAATCGGACGACGAGTTCGCCGCACAGGGCGAGCCACACGCCGACCAGCCCCAGCCCGAGATCCATGGGATGTTCGAGCACCCGCCCGGCACCGATGGGGATATCGACGCCGCTCAGCAGGTAGACCGCGGGCAGACGCACCAGATAGGTCGTGACCCATGTGATCGCCATGACGGCGCGCACATCGCCGGCACCGCGCAGTCCCCCGCGCATCACGAGCATGAGCCCGAACGGCACCTGGACCGCCCCGCAGATCCGCATGAGCGTCGGCGTCTGCTCTAGATGAGTCTCCTGGCTGGAAAAGAGCGAGACGACCTGCTCCGGGAACAAGAGAAAAAGAAGCCCGAAGCAGCCCATCAGTGCTCCGCCCACGAGAGCGCATCGCGCGATCGCCCGCCGGGCATGAGCGGGACTGCCTGCCCCGAGAAACTGCCCCACGAGTGTTGCAGCGGCCATGCCCATCGCGAAGCCGGGCATGAAACTGACCGCCTCGGCACGGACCGCGACGATGTGGCGTCCCAGTGCGCCAGCCCCGAGCTGGCCCACGATCAACAGCACGAGAAAGTTGCCCACCCACATGCCGAGCGTCTCAATGTAGTTGGGCACACTCAGGCGAATCAGACGCCACAGGGTGATCCGGTGCGGGCGCAGTCGCCTGCGCCGCAGGCGGACACCGCTCCGTCCGCTGATGAGCAGCGCAAGCACGAGGAACGCGCCGACGGCGTGTGCCAGCAGCGTTCCCAGGGCAATCCCCGCGACTCCCAGATCGATCCCGAAGGGGTTCTCGAGGATCACACGCCGGATGGTCTGGTCGCCCTCACGCGTCAACTGGGTCAGATCGCTGCCCACGAGGGCCCAGCTGGCGAGGATATTGACCACATTGACGACGAGCATGATGATGAGCGGGCGGAATGAGTCGCCCGCGCCGCGCACGCACGCGGTGCCCCCGAAGACCACGCCCATCAGCGGCACGCTGGCGGCGATAATGGACAGATAGGCAACGAACGCCTCGCGGGCCTCACCCGCCAGATTCAGCATGATCGCGACGGGATGGATGAGCGCCAGGATGACGACGCTGACGAGCGATCCGATGAGGACCTGAAGCAGAATGGACTGGCTGGCGGCAGCGTCCGCGGCTGCTCGCGCCCCTCGCCCCACACTCCTTGCGATGAGCGCCGTGCTCCCGACACCGATCGCCATGATCGTGAGCCCGATGAACCACTGCACATAGGCCGCCCCGCCGATGGCGTCCGCCTGGGCCGCTCCGAGCTCCGTTGCCAGTCGTGTGTCCGTCCAGCCCACGAGCCAGTTCAGCATGCTCTCGACAAGGACGGGCCAGCTGAGTACCCAGATCGCCCGGTTCATGCTCAGCCCTGCCAGGCGTCCGGACCGCAGGCGACCGTCCGCGGAGAGTCCGCGGGCGACGCCGCCGTCGTCACGCACCCATCCCGCAGGCGGCTCGGCGCTCGGATCGCACACCGCCGGGTCGAGAACCTTGCGATCCCCACCCGATCCGGAATGCTCGCGTGGACTGCTCATCGTCGAAGGGAAAGGGGCGATGATAGGTCCACAAGGACGCCGCTCGGACACCGAGGCGCCGAATCCGATCACCCGCCGAGCAACTCGTCGGCCAGTTCACCGATGCCCTGTCCGTGTGTCGCGACCGTTTCAAAGACCGGACGACCGGCGCTGATGTCCCGCAGATCGCGCACGAGCTCGTGTTCACCCGGGAAGTCGGCCTTGTTGCAGACGAACAGGTCCGCAATCTCCAGGATGCCCGCCTTGTCCATCTGGATGGCGTCCCCCATGCCCGGCGTCAGGACGACCGCCGTGCGGTCGACATGATCGCGGATCCGTGTCTCGTTCTGCCCGGCTCCGACCGTCTCGACGAACAGGGTCTCGATGGGCGCCTCGCCGGGCGCTCCGCCGATGAGTTCCACGATCGTGTCCAGTCCGTGATAATCCTCGCCCCGGATGGCGAAACTGCGATAGAAGACACGCTCGTCGAGCCGGTTGAAGTCGACCCGCAGGCGATCGCCCAGCAGCGCGCCGTTGGTGATCGGGCTCATGGGATCGAACGCGACGACGCCGACGCGTCCCAGCGACGGATCCTGCTCGCTTCGCCTGCTGATCTCCGCGGCAAGCTGGGCAACGAGGGTGCTCTTGCCCGCGCCCGGTGAGCCCGTGATCCCGATGACACGCGCAGGCCTGCGACGCGGGGCATCACCGCGGACCTGGCCCTGCTCGTGCACCAGGGACAGATCGCGTGCCAGCTGCGCGATGGGGTGGTCGCCCTCGATCAGGTGCGTCCGTGGGCGCACGACGGAGGTCACCGCCTGGACGATTTCCTCGAGCCCGACGCCGGTCGTGTAGCAGGCACTGATGCCCGCGTCGAGCAGTTTGGGGATGTCTTCCTGCGGGAGGATTCCCCCCATCTGGACGGGAATGTCGGGTCTGCCCACCTTGGTGAGTTCGTCGAGCAATGCCGGCCCCAGCGCCAGGTGCGAGTTGCTCATCATGCTGGCGGCAATGACATCGACATCCTCATCGCGGGCGCTGATGGCCAGGCTCCGGGGGGTCTGCCAGAGGCCCGAGTAGATGACATGCACACCCGAGTCACGGAGGGCACGGGCGATCACCTTGACGCCCCGATCGTGACCGTCCAGCCCCATCTTGCCAAGCAGCACGCGAGGGCGGTGCGGCAGGTGGGCGCAGCGGTCCTTCTTCTCGAACTCACTCGTTGGGGTCGTTCGCGATCGGGACATGCATTCTCCTCAGACAGGCTTCGATGATGATCGTACCCCCGCTTGCGATGGCTCGTCCGGCATGGCGAGCGACATGAGGGCGACACGGCTCGAAACGGAATCAGTCTCCAGGGAATGATCCGCCGGGGATGCCTTTGTCCACACGCAGGGGCCCCCGGATCCGATGGGCGATGAGTTCCAGGGTTGCGGCCAGGATGAGCATGCACGCAAACACGATGGCCAGCCGTGGTGACTGCAGGAAGGTAGAGGCTGCAAAGAACAAGAGAGCGACGGCGTTTGTCAGCAGTGCAAGCACCAGGATTATGCGTGATGCTCCTGTTTCAGACACAAGAAACCCGAGATGCCCCGCATGGACGACGACATAGACGACGAGAAAGGAGAGGCTGGCGAGAACGGCGATGCTCGACAGGTCGAGAAGGAGCGCACAGATCAGCACCAGGGCACCGGTGGTGAAGAGTCCGACGGTGCCGCCCCGCCAAACCCGCCGGCTCTCGATGGCCGACAGTTCGCGAGCCGTCGCCATCAGGTAGGTCATGTTGGCACTGCTGTACAGAGAGGCGTTGATACAGGAAGCGGCGGAGATCATCGCCGTGAGGGACACGATGGTAGAACCGGCCGCGCCGAAGATCGGGCGGGCAGCCTCGGCGAGCGCATACTCCCGGGTACGCCGGATCTCTTCGATGCTGAGGTTCGCCAGCGTTGCAACCGCCACCCCCACATACACCATCATGACGATGGTGACCGCGAGGAAAATCGCCATGGGGAGTGTTCGGGTGGGGTTCGGCATCTCACCCGCGGTATTCGTGATCACACCGAAGCCCTGGTAGGCAAAGAGGCACAGGGCCAGCGCGTGAGCCAGCGGTGCGATATGCATGGGCACCCTGTGGGGCTCTTCCGGACCCTTCGCAAAGGAGATCCCCACAATCACAAAGACCGCAAGAAGCAAGACCTTGAGCGTAACGATGATCCGCTCGGAACGCCCGACGGCGTCCGAGCCGCTGGCGTTGATCAGCAGCAGTAGGATCACGACGCCAGCCGTCAGGATTCGTGCACGCAGCGGTGAGCCATCGCCGGGCAGAAGCGCATTGCCATACGCGCCGAAAGCGCCCGCGACGAGGCTCATGCCAACGACCATCGCAAGGTAGAGGAGCACGGTCGTCCAGCCTGCGACGAAGCCCGCCCCGTATGCCCGCACAAGATACTCGGCGACGCCGCCCGAGGAGGGATACCGCACGCCGAGTCTTGCATAGGAATACGCCGAGAGCAGGGATATGAAGGCCGCAAGGGCAAAGACCCATGGCGTAAGTGCCCCGGCCAGGGTCGCGACCTGACCCAGCAGGGCGAAGATCCCCGCGCCGATCATCGCTCCCACGCCCATCGATACGCTCGACCAGAGTCCCATTGGATGGCTCTGAGGGCGCATGATCGATGGTAGGGGCATGTCCTGTCCACACGATCGATGGTGTGCTTCGCCCTGACGCAACCTCGGGACTATTCTCCCGCCATGGCACTCAAACGCATCATTGTGGCATACGACGCATCCGAGCCGTCGCGCGAGGCTCTGGCCTATGCCATCGAGATCGGAAAGGCCGCTTCCTGTGAGATCGTCGTCTTTCGAGCGATCGAGCCCCCGCCGCCGGCGATCCTGCCCGATCCGGCGGTCGGCGTCGCGGCAGAGTTCGTCCCTCCCATGGACACGAAGGGGTACTTCGAGGAAGAACATCGGCGGGCGGCCGCAGAAGTTCCTGAAGCCGTCGAGTTTGCACGCAGGGCAGGCCTCGAGGCCCGTCCGGAGGTCTACGAGGGTTTTCTGCTGGAAGGACTCGAAGATCTTGCGTGTGAACACGACATGATCGCCGTGGGCGAGAAAGGGCGGTTTGCCGAGGGGCGCATGGGATCTGCGACCGCCTCACTCGTCAAGGAAGCACCGTGCCCGCTTCTGATCGCAGACGGCCCCATGCGCGACCTGGCCCGTGTGCTGTGCGTGTTCGATGACGCGGACCGCTCGCGTGCGGCCCTGCGCTGGGCTCAGGACCTCGCCGAACAGACGCAATGGCCGCTGACCGTGCTGGCCGTCACGCGTGTCGGCGATCGGCTTGAATCGGTCATCAAGCACGCCGAGGAACAGGCGCCCGATGCCATGATCGTCCACTTCGGCCCCGACGACCTGCCGGAGGCCAGGCAGATCGAGGCCGCCGCCATGCATGCGAAATACTCGCTCATCGTCATGGGCGCGTTCACCGACGGGTGGTTCCATCGCCTCGTTTTCGGTGGCACGACCGACCAGGTCATTCGCCGGCTCGAAGCGCCCGTCGTGCTCGTAGGGCCTCGGACCAGTCCCGACTGATGCCATCAGGTCCGACTCATGGGTACCCAGACACCCCATGGCAGCAGGTGCAGCCTCATCGAGTCCCCCTCGATCTCCGCGACGATGGTCATCTTCCCATCGATCGGCTGCCCATTGCGGTTGGCGACGAACAGTTCCGCGTACTTGCCGTCGAGCCCGACGGCACCGTCCAGATCGACCTTGTCTTTGCCGATGCTGCCCCGCAGCGTGAACCAGCCGTCGTCGGCGATTTCCAGTGTGAGGCGAACCGGCACTGTTGCGACCGGGTCGAGCCAGGTCAGCGTCCCATCGTCGTTCTCACGCGCAAGCGCACCCTGGACCGGCTGGGTCGGCCCCGTTCTGCGGGCGGCCTCCAGCTCGCCCGGATCGATCCGCCAGACGCCGTAGGGATCCATCGGCGCCTGCTCCTGCGCGGCCCGCTGCTGGGCGCGTTCGCGCATCTGCTCGAGATCAGGCCCATCGTCGCACGAACACATCCCAAGAAGCGTCAGAGCAAGCACCAATCGTCGCATGACACCCTCCCATGAACTCGCCCCCAATGTAACAGGTCGCCCTCGTCCTCGTCTCATTCGGCGGCGTCGGCTGGAATACCCCCCGTCGGAATGCCACCTTCCGCTCCAGCGAGTTCCGGAACGACACGCCCGGCGAGAGCCTCCGCCTCCTGAAGCGTCGGGGCGGTGCAGGTCACATGCCCGATCTTCCGCCCCGGACGAGGCTCCTTGCCGTAGAGGTGGACATGGACACCCTCGACGGGGCGATCTCGCAGGCGGATTACAGATGGCGGAATCGCGCCGATGATGTTGCACATGATGCTCGGCGCGACAAGATCGGTGGTCCCCAACGGGCGAGAGAGAATGGCGAGCAGGTGGTGCTCGAACTGGCTCGTAGGCGATCCCTCGATCGTCCAGTGCCCGGTGTTGTGTACACGGGTCGCGAACTCGTTGACGAGCAGCCCATGGGATGTCTCGAACAGCTCCACGGCCAGCACGCCGACATGCCCGAGCGCCTCGGCGACAGCGCGGGCGATCCGCTGCGCCTCGTGTTCGATCTCTGTCGTCAGGCCCGGCCCAGGTGCACGCGTGCGAACCAGGATCCCCCGTTCATGCACGGATTCGACGACCGGATAGAACCGCATCTCCCCTGCCTGACTGCGCACGCCCACGATCGAGAGTTCGCGTCTGAACGAGACGACTCCCTCGAGCATCGCGGGGCGCTGTCCGATGGCCTCCCAGGCCGCCGGCGCGTCTTCCGCCGCGTGAATCATCGCCTGTCCCCGCCCGTCGAAGCCGCCCCGACGGGCCTTGATGATGGCGGGCGTCCCGACCATGCGCAAGGCTTCAGCGATATCTTCGACCGACGAGACCGGCGCGTGGGGTGCCGAGGCGATGCCCAGACGGTCCAGCAGTTCCCGCTGATGCAGGCGATCCTGCGCGACGCGAAGTGCCTGTGCAGACGGGGCCACCGATACACGGACCGAGGCACGCTCCAGCGCCTCGGTTGGAATGTGCTCGTTCTCATAGGTCAGGACGGTTGCGCCGTCGATCAGACGATCCAGCGT
>WGEO01000123.1 GCA_015492715.1 Phycisphaerales bacterium
CGAGGATGCGATAGTATGCGATGCCTGAGGGCATGCGGATATCACCGTGCTTCGGATCGATGGATCACGAGGAGTCGATTCCATGCGGAGCGGGTTGAAGATTGCGGCAGTGCTGGCGGTGTCTCTCTCCGGGCGGGCTGTTGGCGACGAGCGTCCCGTGATTCTGCAGTGGTTCGAGACCCCCTGGCAGGACATCGAGCGACGCGTGCCGGACTTCTTCCTCGCGGGCTACGGCGCGGTCTGGCTGCCCCCGCCCAGCCTCGCCAGCATGGACAGCGCCGGGTTCGATCCGTTCGACCGCTTCGATCTCGGTTCTCCCGAGTCGCCGACGGCCTATGGCACGGAGGCGTTCTTCGATGCCATGGTGGGCGAGCTGCACTACGCGAACGGCCTTGTTTTTATTGACACGATCATGAATCACAACGGGGCGCGCGACGGGAGTGCGGGGTTTCAGGAGGCGGGCGGCTGGCCGGGATTCTGGATGAACCCGGAGGATCCACTGCGCGACAAGCTTCCGACCGATGATTGGGGCGACTTTCACAACGGCACGAGCGAGGGGTACTACCAGAGCGAGGACCCCAACGGCGCGCGCTACGACCTCTTCCGGGGCGACCTCGTCGGGCTCGTCGACATTGCGCAGGAATCCAACCACCAGTTCATCCGCCAGCCGGTGGTCGAGGGCGATCCGCTGAATATCCCGGCGGGAACGGTCTTCAACCGGCCCGATCCGGCGAACGCGAGGTTCTATCCGGACATGGACCTCGGGGGAACGACCTTCTGGAATCCCGGGACGGCGCGCAACCCCGGGGCCGAGCAGTGGACGCTCTATCCCTTCAATCTCGACGACCCCCTCGCCGGCGATCCCGTGCCCGACAACACGACGGGCATGCTCATGCGCTGGACGCAGTGGATGATCGATGTGCACAGGGTCGACGGCTATCGCCTGGACGCGGCCAAGCACATCCCCAGCTGGTTCTGGGACCGCTTCTGGGACACGAGCGTGCATCAGCGTCGCGTCACGCCGGACGGACGCCTAGTGACGCCGTTCTCGTTCGTGGAGAGCGTGGAGAGCAACTCCTTTACCTTCAGCGAGTATGTGCGCAAGGACGGCTTTGCCGATCGTGATGCGCTGGATCTGAACGGCGCCGGGGACCTGCGTGATCTCATCAACGGTGCGGGATTTGCCAGTTGGGCACCGCTGGACGACGCCAACTTCGGGCATATCGACGGGATCGACGACGGTTTCCAGAACGGGTCGCTCGGCGTCAACCATGTCTTCAGCCACGACAACGGCTCGACAGGAGACGGCTCGTCGCAGCCGCCGCTGCCGACAGACCGCCAGATGGGCCTGTTTACGCAGGCGTATGTGCTCATGCGTCCCGGGCCGGCGGTCATCTATCACAACGGACGGGCGATCAATCGGGGCGGGGGGTTCTGGCCACGGGAGGGATTGCCGATCGCGCTGGGCTGGAATCCGCAGCAGCAGGTGCTCGACGAGCGTCTGACGCGACTCGTGCAGATCCACAACGAGTATGCGCGTGGCTTTTTCTTCCCGCTGAACCAGACCGATCCCGTCAACCAATCCAAGGACGATGTGCTGATCTTCGAGCGGGCAGGGTCCGGGCTCGGCGGCACGGAGGGCAATGTCCTCGTGGCGCTGAATGATCGGCAGGACAGCGGGAGCGACACGCGCAATGTGCAGACCTCGTTTGCGCCGGGCACACGGTTGCATGAGCTGACGGGCAACGCCGCGGATCCGCTGGTCGATCCCGCGGGCACGATCCCCGAGGTGCTCGTCGTCGATAGCAACCGGCGTGTCACGGTCCGCGTGCCGCGCAATCGCTCCAGCGCGGGCGAGCACAACCGGGGCTATGTGATCTACGGTCCTGCGGTGCCCGAGGGGACGCTGGAACTGGTGGGCGTCAGCGGCGAACTGCCGGCAGACCCGATCAACGAACGCGACAGTCGCCAGCGACTCAACCCCATCCCGATCGCGGCGGGCGACACGCTGACGATCCGCCTGACGACGACGCAGGCCGATCCCCTGGATCCGAACACCGATGACGACGCCCTGTTTCGCATCGATCAGGGCTTCGAGGACTGGAACGGCAACGGGCAGGTCGATGTCAGTTTCCTCAACGAGGTCGTGCCCGGCTACGAGCGGTTCGCGGATGTCTACGAGCCGCTCTTCGGCTCGCCCGGACCGGAGGGACGCTATGAGCAGACGATCGACCTGACGCGTCTGGACGAGGGCACGCACTATCTCTCGGTCAAGGCGTTCCGCCATCGTGAGAGCGACGAGGCTCCCCTCGTGCGCGAGTGGCGTGCGGTCTTCCATGTCGATCGTCTGCCGCCGGCGATCGAGGTCGTCGATGTCGAGCAGACGCTGCATTCGTTTCAGCACGAGTACCGGATCCTGGCCCAGGACCGGACGACCAACCGGGTGCATGTCATGTGGGACCTGCCCGACGGCGTGGATCCGATCGACGAGGCGGACTTCCTCAATCAGGCGCCGCAGTACGACCGCTTCGAGTGGCGCTGGACCGTCGGCACGGGCGGGCACGGCTGGCATCGTCTGACCGTCGTCGCCTTCGAGGAGACCGGCAATGTCAGCGTCAACGACTGGCAGGTCTTCGTCGATATGTGCGACGCGGATGTGGACGACTCCGGAACCCTCGACGCCAACGACTTCTTCGCCTATCTCGACCTGTTCGCCGGCGGTGATCCCGAGGCCGACTTCACGGGCGACGGCGTGATCGACGCGGACGACTTCTTCGAGTTCCTCGATCAGTTCGCGGCGGGCTGTCCCTGATCATCTGCGCCGGACCGGCCCGTGTCGGGTCGGATCGCACGGAAGGCCAGGAACATCGGGATCTCCCGGCGGGCGAGGTTCTCGGCCTCGGCGCGCGGGCCCGGTTCGCTCGTGCGCATGCTCGCCCACTCCTCGATCGCGTCGATCACGAGGCCTGCGTCCGTCGCGGCCCCGACATACCGCTCCAGCGGGCGATTCCAGGTCGTCGTGGTGATGGGCGGCTCGCCCGAACTGACGGCGCCGGGGTTCATCACGACCTCGTGGGCCTGCTCGCTCAGGTAGGCGCGCACGCGTCGCTCCTGGACCTGCACATCGCCCTCGCGGGTCCATGCCCAGCCCGTGCGTCCGGGCTGGCGGAACGCGGGGTGCAGGATCACGCAGACAAGCCGTCCGCCGGGGCGCAGCAGCGAGGCCGCGCCCTGCAGCACCGCGTCGATCCGGTCGATATTCATGAGGGCCAGCACACAGACGGCGGCATCGACCGATCCGATCTCCAGATCTCCCAGTGCGCGCACATCGCCGACGATGAAGCGGGTCTTCAGACCCGGGCGTGCCTGTGCGGCTTCGATCAGCGAGGGCGACGCGTCCACGCCGATCACCTCGCCGCCACGCTCCGCGATGAGCTGCGCCAACTCTCCCTGCCCACAGGCGATATCCAGCACGCGATGGCCCCGCACATCGCCCAGCAGGGCGAGCGTGCCGGGCCAGACGACCTGCTCGAAATGGTCGCTCCGGCGACGGGAGACCAGATCGTCGTACCAGTCGGCGACATGCTCCCAGCCCTGATCTCGTTCGTTCTCGTGGGCGTCGTTGCGATTGACCCCATGCGAGAGCGGGCGTTCGAACCATGCGGGCGGCTCGGCGGAGAATCGCAGGCGGACCTTGCCCTTGGGATGGGTAAAGGCGATCTCGCCGAGGTGCAGATGCATGATGCCGGCGCCGTCGCGCCTTCGGGCCGTCTGGATGGGGCAGCCGATTGCACGCAGATGGTCCGGAGCCTGTCCCGCGTGGTCCGTCTCCAGCCGCAGGCGGAGCATACAGCCCTTGTCCCAGGCCCGCAGGAGCTTGAAATGGGTGACGCCCAGACGGTCCGGCCCCCGCCTTGGGCCGCGTCGCTCGATGGCCTTCCGTATCGTCCCCTTCAGTGCGCAGGCCTGCGGGCCTTCCAGTCGGGGATGCCCACGGACGATGGCCGTAGCGATCCGCTGGACACGACGCGAGCGGAACTGAGCGCGGAGATCCTCGAAACTTTCCTCATCCCGGGCATAGACGACCAGCCCTGACGCGCCCGGATCGAGCGTATTGGCCGCCTTGAACCTGGGGCGTTCTCCCCGTTGGCTCGCGCGTCGAGCCCGTGCCTGTACCCAGTCGGTCAGGGTCCGGACGCGCCGCTCGCCACCCGCACGAAGCGAGACGGGCATGCCGGCGGGCTTGTTGACGACCAGGACATCCTCGTCCTCGTGGATCACCTGCGGAATGTCGGGGGAGATGTCCGATGCCGGCGTGCGGTTTCTGCCTGCTGGTGCTCTGCGTCCTGAGGCCCTTCCCTTGGGAGCGGGGCGCCGGTCAGATCGGGAATGGCCCTGCGAGCGGCGATCCATCAGATCCACCCTTCCAGAAGTTGCAGAAGACGATCGGCGAATGCCGCCTTCGCAAGAGTACCCATGTCGATTTCTGTCGGTTCCCCGTCTCGGTGGGCGACGATGATGCTCCGGATCTCCTCGCTTTCCATCGTCTCCAGCGGATTGGCGACGATCGCATCGACGCCCTTGCGAACCAGTTTGGCACGGGCCGAGTCCAGCAGGCGATCTTCAGGTTCGAGCGCGAATCCGACGAGGATCTGCCCGCTTCGCCTGCGCCGGGCACACGCGGCGAGCAGGTCCGGGACGGGCTCGAGTTCCAGCACGAGGCGAGACTCGGTCCGACGAATCTTCGTGGTCCCGGGTGCTGCCCGCGGGCGATAGTCGGCGACGGCGGCGGCCATGACGAGGACATCCGCAGCGGGCTGGGCACTCTGGAGAAGATGGTCAAGTTCGGCTGCCGTACGGAACCGATCCACCCGGATTCCCGTACAGACAGGCTGCCGGCACACCGGCCCCAGCAGGAGGTGGACGGTCCATCCTCTCCGGGCGGCGGCTTCGGCGAGTTCCACGCCCAGTCGCCCGGAGGAACGATTCGACACGAATCGGACCGCATCGATCGGTTCCTGTGTCGGGCCGGCGGTGACGAGCAGGGTTCGGGCTTGATCGTTTGGAGGCACGGTCAGACGGGCATCGTAGAACCCGCCGACTCGAGGCGGGACTTTGATCGGTCGAACGCTCCGCGTCGGCGGGCTCATGCGGGGGGTTCTGCGCGTACCATGGCCCTCCCGCATTCCGAGGACATGGACTGAGGCGTCGATAGCAATGGCACGATCGCGGAAGAAACTGGGCGAGATCCTGGTCAGCCAGGGGGTGATCAATCGCAGCCAGGCGGAGCAGGCGATCAAGATCGCCCAGGGATCCGGCAAGCGGCTCGGCGACGCGCTGATCGAGGCCGGGTTCTGCAAGGACACCGATGTCGCCAAGGCGCTGGCGACCCAGTTCGGGCTGGACTTCATCGATCTGACGAGCCCGGGCGTGGCAGACAAGATCGACATGAGCCTGATCCCGGAGGATCTGATCCGCAAGCACAAGGTGCTGCCGCTGGAGAAGTCCGGCAAGAAACTCAAACTCATCATGCACGACCCGATGGATCTGGAGCTGATGGACATGCTCCGGTTCCGTCTGAGCGTGGATGTCGAGCCGATCCTGGCATCCAAGACTCAGATCACGGAGTTCATCGAGGGCGGGCTGAAGTCCCAGCCTCGCATGGTCGCGCCGGACGAGTCGCTCGTGACGAGCTCGATCGACCGGACGATCGATCGCTCGGTGGACCGCTCGATGGATCGCTCGATCGATGTGTCGCGCGAGGACGCGCCGATCGTGAAGCTGGTGGACCGCATCCTGAACGAGGCGGTCAACATGCGGGCGAGCGATATCCACATCGAGCCGATGGCCGACCGCGTGCGTCTGCGGTATCGCATCGACGGCGTGTGCATCGAGCGCGACAACCTGCCCAAGCGCATGCAGAACGCGCTGCTCAGCCGTATCAAACTGATGAGCGCGATGAACATCGCGGAGAAGCGTGTTCCGCAGGACGGACGCATCAAGCTGCCCGTGGGCGACAGCCAGATCGACTTCCGTGTCTCGGCGTGCCCGGCATATCACGGCGAGAGCGTCGTGCTTCGTATCCTGCGCCCTGAATCGGCGCGGATCGGCCTGACGAACCTGGGACTCGAGCCCGAGGACCTCGCCGCCTTCAACCGCATCATCAGGCGTCCCAACGGCATCTTTCTGGTGACCGGCCCCACGGGCTCGGGCAAGACGACGACGCTCTATTCGGCGCTGGATGTGCTGAACCGCCCGGACAAGAAGATCATCACGGCGGAGGACCCGGTCGAGTACAACTTCGAGGGGATCAACCAGTGCCAGGTGCGTGAGAGCATCGGGCTGACCTTCAGCGCGATCCTGCGATCGATGCTGCGACAGGCGCCCAATGTGATCCTCGTCGGTGAGATCCGCGACAAGGAGGTCGCCGAGATCGCGATCCAGGCCGCGCTGACGGGGCACCTCGTCTTCAGCACGCTGCACACCAACGATGCGCCCAGCGCGATCACGCGACTGATCGACATGGGTGTCAAGCCGTTCCTCGTAGCCAGTTCGATCCAGGCGGTCCTTGCCCAGCGGCTCGTGCGCATCCTGTGCGACAACTGCAAGCAGCTCGACGACAATCCGGATCCGAAGCACCTGCATCTGGTCAAGCTCCCACGCGAGCAGGCCATCGGCAAGGTCTACAAGGCGGTGGGGTGCTCGCAGTGCAACAATGTGGGCTACAAGGGTCGGCGGGCCATCTTCGAACTCATGCAGATGAACTCGACGATCCGTGAGTTGGCCTTCGAGAAGGCCCCGGCAGGGCAGATCCGCGCCGCGGCCGTCGCCTCGGGCATGAAGCAACTTGTCGATGACGGACGCGTCAAGATCCTCGCGGGCAAGACGACCCCGGAAGAGGTCGCCCGCGTCGCCCAGGCCGAGATGGCGGAGGTCGAGGCGTAACCCCACAGGTTTCCGGCGGGATGTCCCGCATCGTTTGGAGAGGTGATCCATGTCCACCATGCAGATTGACCGCCTGCTCGATACCGTCGTCAAGACCGGCGCAAGCGACCTGCACCTGACGGTCAAGCGACAGCCGACCATCCGCCTGCACGGGCACCTGCGCAATCTCCAGACCAAGGTGCTCGACTCGGACGACATGGTCGCGCTGATGAAGTCCATCACGCCCGAGCGCAACCAGCAGGAACTCCAGGAAGAGGGCGGGACGGACTTCGGCTTCGCCTACGGCGAGGCGGCCCGCTTCCGCGTGTCCGTCTTTCGTCAGCGCGGCGATCTGGCGATCGTGCTCCGCCAGATCCCGAACAAGATCCTGACCTTTGAGCAGATCGGGCTCCCGCCGATCGTCAAGGAACTGATCCGCAGGCCGCGAGGGCTGTTCCTCGTCACCGGCCCGACCGGTTCGGGCAAGACGACGACGCTGGCGACGATGATCGACTACATCAACCAGACCATGGATCACCACATCATCACGATGGAAGATCCGATCGAGTATTACCACCCACACAAGAAGTCGATCGTGAATCAGCGTGAGGTGGGCAACGATGTGCCCAACTTCGCCGAGGCGTTGCGTCGTGCCCTGCGTCAGGATCCGGACAACATTCTCGTGGGTGAGATGCGAGACCTCGAGACGATCGAGGCCGCGGTTCGGGCCGCCGAGACCGGCCACCTGGTGTTCGGCACGCTGCACACGACCGGGGCGGCCAAGACGATCGACCGACTGGTGGACGCCTTCCCCGTCGCCCAGCAGAACCAGATCCGGGTTCAGCTGTCGACGGCGCTGATCTCGGTGCTCAGCCAGGCGCTGCTGAGCCGGATCGACCAGCCGGGCATGGTGGCCGCATACGAGTTCCTCGTGGTGACTCCCGCCATCAGCAATCTGATCCGCGACAACAAGACCTTCCGCATCGACTCCATGATCCAGACGGGCAAGAAGTTCGGGATGCAGTTGCTCGACGACCACCTGTGGCAGTTGTATTCGCAGGGGAAGATCTCCGCCGAGGAGATGGTGGACAAGGGGAAAAACCCGGGCGAGTTGCGGGACAAGGTTCATCGCCTGGGTCGCACGGTCGGTCGTGTGGAACTCGACGAGGATGATGATGGAGCCGGGGAGTAGGTATGCGGCTTGATTGGGTGCCCTTTCCGTGATGCATCCGGCTTGGGTAAAAGCAGTCAAAAATCCATTTGTCGCATCCTGTGTTGCGTCGAAAAGTAGAGAGAAGCCCGAGAACCGGTCTGATGAGGAAGCGAATGGTCGAGTATGCTCGTTGATCCCGATCGGTCCGATTCCGGATTCGGCTCGGGGCAGACGATGCGGAGCACGACTTGCGTGATTATACGCATCCCGGCTTCGATGTTTCAGTGTTGGCCGATTCGGGCTGCGGTGCTTTGAGGTAGGAACGAGATGGCTACGACATCGGTCACGCCGGCGGAACTGAAGGGGCGCAAGCTCGGGCGGGTGCTCACGAAGATGGGGATCGTGACCCGTGAGCAGGTTCACGAGGCACTGGCGGTTCAGAAGACCCGGAAGGTCAAGATCGGACAGCTGCTCGTCGAGATGGGGTATTGCACTCAGAAGGATGTCGATGCGGCTCTGGCGGGACAGGCGGGGATGGAATATCTGGACCTGTCGAGCGTCGATCTGCCTCAGGAGGTGGTCGAGGCTCTCCCTGCCGAGAGCGTCCAGGCGTATCAGGTGGTGCCGATCGAGTATGACGAGCAGGGTCGGAAACTGAAGATCGCGATGAAGAGTCCGGACAACTTCCGGGCGGTCGATGACCTCCGTCTTCTGATGGGTTTCAATGTGACGGCGGCGGTGGCGGACCCGGATGTCATCGACCAGATGATCCAGAAGTACTACTCCAAGAGCGAGTCCGTCGCGGATCTGATGGGGGAGTTGGCGAGCAACGAGAAGTTTGCGACGCTGCAGAACCGGGGGCAGTCGATCGATCTGGACGAGGTTCTGGAGGCGGCGTCGGACAATCAGGTCGTGAAACTCCTGAATCTGGTGCTGCTGCAGGCGATCAAGGACAAGGCGAGCGACATTCACTTCGAGCCGTTCGAGAACGAGTTCAAGATGCGGTATCGCATCGACGGCGTGCTGTATGAGATGGTTCCCCCGCCGAAGCATCTGGGGCCTGCGATCACGAGCCGCATCAAGGTCATGGCGAACCTGGACATCGCGGAGCGTCGTCTGCCGCAGGACGGTCGTATCGAGCTGATGGTGGGCGGCAATCCGGTGGATCTTCGCGTGGCGGTGCTTCCGACGCTGTTCGGCGAGAGCGTCGTGATGCGTGTGCTGGATCGCGGGAATGTGGAGCTGGACCTGGATCGGATCGGGTTCCGCGAGGACGATCTGGTGAAGTTCCGGGGGCTGATCGGCAAGCCCAACGGGATCGTGATCGTGACGGGTCCGACGGGCTCCGGCAAGACGACGACGCTGTATGCGGCGCTCGCGGAGCTGAACGACATCGAGACGAAGATCCTGACGGCGGAGGATCCGGTCGAGTATGACATCGACGGGCTGTGCCAGTGTCAGGTGAACGAGGATGTCGGGCTGACCTTTGCGCGTGCGTTGCGGAGTTTTCTGCGTCAGGACCCGGATGTGATTCTGGTGGGTGAGATCCGCGACCTCGAGACGGCGCAGATCGCGGTGCAGGCTTCGCTGACGGGCCACCTGGTGCTGAGCACGCTGCACACGAACGACGCCCCCAGTTCGATCGTGCGTCTGGTGGATCTGGGGATGGAGCCGTTCCTTCTGACGGCGACGATCGAGGGGATCGTGGCCCAGCGTCTCGTTCGGACGATCTGCCCTCGCTGCAAGGAGGAATACGAGCCGAGCGAGGAAGAACTGATGGAGTTGGCGCTTCGTCCGGAGGATGTGCGGGGGCGGACATTCTTCCGCGGGCGTGGGTGCGACAACTGCCACAACTCGGGTTACAAGGGGCGGATGGCCATCTTCGAGATCATGGTCATGGACGACACGATGCGTGAGATGGTGATGAACGAGGCGAGCACGGCCGCGCTTCGTGAGCACGCGATCCGCCGGGGGATGCGGACGCTGCGTGAGAGCGGTCTGCTGGCGATCTATGAGGGTCAGACCACGATCGACGAGGTCGTGCGTGAGACGATCATCGACGAGTGAGGCGGTGCCCCTTCGTGGGGTGTGAATGGAGACGGGATTCATGGCGACCTTTACCTACGAGGCGCTCAACGCGTCGGGGAAGACGCAGAAGGGGACGATCGACGCGGGCGATCACCAGGAGGCGGTCGCCCGGATCAAGGCCCAGGGTCTGTACCCGACGCAGGTCCGCGAGCAGAAGGTAAAGAAGAGCGGGCAGGGCAAGGAGGGTGCGATCGCGAGCGGCGGCACCAAGAAGAAGAAGGGCGGGTCGTTCGCGATCGGGAAGGTCAAGCCTGCGCAGTTGACGACCTTCACGCGTCAGCTCTCGACACTCCAGGACGCGGGGCTGCCTCTGCTTCGTTCGCTGCAGATCCTGGAGGAGCAGGCCAAGCCCGGTCCGCTGAAGAACTGTCTGATCAGCGTGTGCGAGGAGGTCGAGGGGGGATCGAGCCTTTCCGAGGCGATGAGCAAGAATCCCAAGGCGTTCAATCTGCTGTATGTGAAGATGGTCAATGCCGGCGAGATCGGCGGCGTGCTGGACATCATCCTGCAGCGTCTTGCGGACTTCATGGAGAAGAGCCAGCGCCTGAAGCGGAAGATCAAGGGGGCGCTGGTCTATCCGGTGGTGGTGATCATCATCGCCCTGCTGATCCTGACGGCGATCATGGTGTTCATCATTCCGAAGTTCGAGAAGATCTTCGCGGAGTTCGGCGTGACGCTGCCCGGGCTGACGACCTGGCTGATCAATACGAGCCGCTGGGTTGCCGGGACGAATCCGATGCAGCAGGTGCCGGGATGGGTCATCCTGCTTTTGAGCCCGGTGCTGGCGCTCATCTTCTGGAAGTTGATCCGCAAGGCCGGTCCGGGGCGGGCGGCGACGGACATGCTGATCGTGCACCTGCCGATCTTCGGCAAGCTCGTGCGCAAGAGCACGATCGCGCGATTCACGCGCACGCTGGGTACGCTGATCAGCGCGGGTGTGCCGATTCTCGAGGCGATCACGATCACCGGCGAGACAAGCGGGAACTATGTGTATGAGAAGGCGCTCCGTCGGGTGCACGACTCGATCCGCGAGGGCGAGAGTTTCGCGGGGCCGCTGCGTGAGTCGAAGGTGTGCGACGCGATCGTCGTGAACATGATCGATGTCGGCGAGGAGACGGGCGACATGGATGTCATGCTCATGAAGATCGCCGACAACTATGACGAGGAGGTCGATGTGGCGGTGCAGTCGCTGACGCGTCTGATCGAGCCGCTGATGGTGGTGGTGCTGGGTGGGATGATCGGCACGATCGTCGTGGCGATGTTCCTCCCGCTGGTGAAGATGATCGAGAGCCTGCAGGGCGGCGGTGTCTGAGTTCTGTCGGGGAAGGGGCGGCATGGCACGCGGACGGAACAAGGCGGCGCGGGGCTTCACCATCATGGAGATCATGGTGTCGCTCGTGGTGATCGCCGTGCTCCTCAGCCTGATCGCGGTCGGCGTGCGCGGGGCGCTTCGCCAGAGCAAGGCCGCCAAGGAGCAGTTCACGGCCAGCGGGTTGCAGACGGCGACGGAGCAGTTCCGCAATGACTTCGGGTTTCTGCCGCCGCTGGTCGTCGATGGCGAGCCGCTCGCGGACGACGACGAGGGGCCGGTGATCGAGGACCCGGGTCGCGACGGGTATCTGCGGATTGCGGTGCGGGATCGGGCGTTTCTGACAGGCCGCGACGACAGCGGCGCGGTGGACTCGTCCATCGTGGGCTTTGTCAATGGACAGAGCGGGTCGGACTCGTCATTCAGCGACAAGCGGTACAGCAAGTTCTCGCTGGCGTTCTATCTGATGGGTGAGTGCGGGGCGCGCCACCCTGCGAACGACGAGCCGATCGACGGGGTGCAGGGGGCGGGCATGCTCACGCCTTTGCGCGACGGCAGGTTCGATCCGCGCGGGCGTCGGCACGAACCGTTCTACACGCCGCGGAGTGCGGACGATGTGGTCCGGCAGTACGCCAATCGGGTGGAGTATCGCGAGCACACGGGGAGCGATCCGGGGGGCGTGGCGGGAGATCCTGCGAGTGCGGCGGTCGTGGGGCTGAGCGGGGTGGCGTTTCGGTACTATCGCTGGGAGAATCTGGAGCCGTCGGATCCCGATGCCAGGCTGGGGGAGTTTCTGAATATTCCCAAGGTGCTTCAGAGCGCCACGACCTGGAGTGATCCGGGCGCAACGAGTGAGGACCAGCAGGCTCGCGGCGGGTCGTATGCGATCGTCGGGCCCGGACCCGATGGCGTGTTCGGGACGGAGCCTGTCGAGGTGCTGGAGAGAGCGGTCGGTCGTCGTCTGGGCGATCCGAACAGCGCGGACGCGGTCGCGAAGCTGCGAGACGAAGCGCGCAGGGACAACGCGGTGGAGATCGGTCGATGATCGGGCGTCGCGCACATCGCGGGTTCACGCTCGTCGAACTTATGGGCGTGATCACGATCATCGTGATCCTGGTCGGGCTGTCGGTGCCCGCGTTCAACGGGATGCTGCGTTCGAGCCGGGCATCGCTGGCCGACGGGACGCTGCGCAGTGCCCTGGTGCAGGCGCGTGATGCCGCGATGCGTTCGGTCGACGGCGGCGATGCGGTGTGTGCGTTCTTCTTCGAGCCGGGCGGGCGGGCGTTCATGTTGGTCTGCCGGGAGGTCGGGTCGATCCAGGGTGTGGATCTGGACGGCATCGTCGAGCGTGATGTGTTCGTTCCCGATCCTGCGTACGAGGTTCAGGAACTTCCGCCCGGCTGGTTCGTGAGCGGCCTTGCGCGTGCGAACACGATCCAGGGTGCCGATGACGATCAGGTCGGGGCCTGGTATGCGACGACGCGTTATGCGGGCGACGAGGTGAACTGGGTCTTCCCGGAGACGGGGTTCTTCGACCCCGCGAAGGCCGACGAGGGCCCGAAGCGCCAGACCTTTGTCGTGCGGTTCGAGGCTCGGACGGGGGAACTGGCGATCGCCAACGACGGCGAGGTGCTGATCTATGCGCCGAGCCTCGAACTCGATCGCTCGCGCAGCCCGTTCAATGTCGCGGGCGGGGCGTATCGACCGGACCGCAAGAGTGATCATCTGCGGCTCGTGCGGCAACTGCTGCACGCTCCGGCCTCGCAGGTCTCGCCCGAGGAACTGGAGCGGCTCGCGGGCGATACGGCGACGGACACGGTGCTTGCTCGCCCGGTCCGTGAACTGGCGCTGTACGAGATCCGCGATCTGGCACGAGAGCTGCGAAGCGAGCGGGTGGCGGCGTTCACGGGGATCGACAAGCGGACGGGCAGTCTCTACAGCATCGGATCGGTCGATGATCCGACACCGACGATCGATCCGGAGCTGGTGAGCGAGGTCAATCGCCTTCTGCCTCGCGTGGCGGAGATCTTCAGCATCGATCGGTACACGGGAACGGGTCGGCGTTTGGCGATCGCGGGGGGTGGCTCATGACCGGTCCTCGTCGGGCTATCGCCGGGGCGTTCACGCTGATCGAGGTGCTGATCGCGGTCTTGGTGCTGGCGCTCGGTGTGCTCGGGCTGGCGGCGGTGTTCAGCGTGGGCATCCCCCAGCAGCGGATCGCGGGCGAGCAACTCATGGGGCTCAACACGCTGCAGTCTGCGCGGGCGGTGCTCCTGAACGACAAGCGTCTGAACGACCCGCACAGCCCGATCGATCCCACGCAGATGCAGGACCGCGGCTGGTACGGATTGCAGCAGAAGGTCGCCGACGATCCCGGTCAGATTCTGAATCCGAATATGACCTGGTCGCCCGTGGGCGAGTGGATTCTGCCCGCGGATGTTTCGGGCGAGGACGAGAAGATGATCTATCTCGATCCGGTCGCCGACGGGAGCGACGGCGATGCCGGCGAGATCGTGATCGAGAGCACGACGGGCCTACCGCAGCTGGCGGCGCGGATTCCGGTGTCCGAGCGGCTGGTTCCGGCTCCGTATACACCCGGAGCCGAGCCGCAGTATGTGTGGGACTTCATCGCGCGTCGGGTGCCGAGCGGAGCGCTGGACCCGGTGACGGGTCTGCGGGCGCCGACGCGCAAGGACCCGATCGAGATCGCGGTGTTTGTGCGCCGCGTGGACCCGGGGATCCAGGTTCCCCTCCGGGATCGTGGCGATGCGGACGACCGGGTGCGGTTCGGGCGTCGCCTGCGTCTGAGCGATCTGCTGACGATGAACGCCGAGCAGATCACGGGCGATGTCGGCGGACAGATTCCCGAGGCGCTCCGGGTGGTGCCCGTGTCCGCGGACCCGACGACCAGCGAGCCGCGACGCGACGGCAGGACGCTCAGTTCCAGCGGGCAGGTCGGGCGGTATGCCACGCCCATCGGCGTGGGCGTGGCGGACACGGGCATGAGATATCCCCGCCTGAATCGTGGTCCGGGCGGTGGCGGACGGCAGGATCAGATCCCGCGTGACCGGATTCCCCTTGCGCCGGGAGGGGGGGCGCCCGAGGACGCCAATCGTCTGCGTCTGGCCTCGCAGGTGGGGCAGACACTGATTGATCGCTTCGGGAATGTGTATCGGATCGTCGGTGTCGACGATGAGTTGAGCGAGGAGACGGGCACGCGGGTCGTGATCGTGGATCCGCCCGTGCCCGCCGATCTCGATACACCGCTGGACTTTCGCTATCCGAACCGATCGGATCTGGATGGCCAGGTCTTCATTACGACGCCGCAGACGCCCGTTGCGGTAGAAGTCTTCCGGGTGACGCCATGAGCAGACGCGTACGACAGGTCGGCCCGGCAGGGGTGAGAGTCGGGGCGTTTACGCTGCTGGAGGTCATGGTTGCGGTGGCGACGGGCCTGCTGCTCGTGCTTGCGATCAGTTCGCTGTTCGCGTCGGCGGGCGGGACGATCGAGACGGGGCGTCGGATCAGTACCTTCAACCGGAAGGCGTCGGTCATCGAGCAGCAGATCCGGCGGGATCTTTCGAAGATCACGCGGGAGGGATACCTCATCATCCGTCATGCGGTCGCCGACGACGGGCCGCCACCGTTGGGGTCGTTCGTGCCGCGGCGTGTTGCCGCATCGAGCGACGACTCTGCCCCGCGTCTTCGGCGGGTGGATGAGTTGATGTTCTTCGTGAAGGAGCCGAGCGTCAGCGCCCGCTCGCCGCTGGCTCCGGGGTTCGTTGCCAAGGGGGCCTCGGCGAGGGTCTACTACGGGCACGGTGCCATCGCGGACGCGCTCGCGCCCGACGCCCTGCTGATTCCCGAGTATGACATGGGTCTGAGTGGCGGCAGCGGGGGGCCGGGCGACGGCGGAACCAGCCTGCAGAACGCGATCGGGCTGCTGGGTGAGCCGGACGGCCCCAACGAGTTCGCCGAGGACTGGATTCTGGTCCGCCACCAGACCGTGTTGACACAGCCGCAGAGCCCCGATCAGGTGCTGCCCACGGCGTTTCTGGACCCGTTCGACAGCAGCCCGCAGGACGATCCACGCCTGCTCGACGGGGAACGGCAGATCGCGCTGCAGCCGGCGCTGGGGAGCATCTTCCGGCATGTCGGATATGCTCAGCGCACCGCACCGGAAAACGGCGCGGATGGATTGATGCGTGAGCAGAGCGAGTACGACCGCGGGGCGTGGCTCGTACAGCAGTCCAACCTGTTCGACATCGCCACGACGGACCTGCGGGAGATCCGCCAGCGGGTGATGACGATGCACGACGGTCCGTTCGTGACGGATTACACCCCGCCGCAGAATCCCGAAACGGATCCGCTCAACATCGTGCCGGTCTCGCCGTGGGTGCTCGAGGACGATCAGGATCTGCTGGATTTTCCTGTCAAGGGCTACACGCCGTATCTGAGTCCGACGCGGATCGAGAGTAGCCCGACGGGCGATCGGGCGCAGTTGCTGTTCAACGGGATCCACGCGTGGATGCGGGGCGGGATGCCGACGGATTCTCAGGGTGAGGACGAGGAAGCGGAACTGCGGGGCATCCGGCTGCATGCCGAGCCGTCTCCGCCGGCGCTGCTGGATGTGCTGGACCCGGCCCGGTTCGATCCCGAGACGCTCGAGGCCGCGGATCGCCTCAACGATCAACTGATGCTGTCGGCGTCGAATCTGGGTGTGCGGGTGGGCGAGTTCATGGTGGAGTGGTCGTTCGGACAGACCTATCTGAATACAACGGACCCGAACGACCCCCGGAACGGGGAGATCATCTGGTACGGCGGGCACACGCCGGTCGATTTGGACGGCGACGAGTTGGCCGACGATGTGATCTTCCATGAGTATCAGTCGCGGATCTTCACGCGTCCGGACGCGCCCGTGCTGGCGTATGACAGGGCGACGGGCGTGCAGATCGAGCGGACCGACGGGAGCGGCTCGGTGCACATCGTGCGGGATTTCCTGATCCACGGGCCGCGCGATCCGAGCGACAACCAGCGCAACAACCCGATGTATTCCTACTTCGGCTGGGATGATCCGACCTATCGCCCACTGAACGAGGGCGATGTCGAGACGGTTCCATGGCCCTGGCCGACCATGCTTCGGATCACGATCTCGCTGATCGATGAGCAGGATCCGACGATCGAGCAGTCGTACCAGTTCGTGG
The DNA here is from genome assembly GCA_015492715.1 of Phycisphaerales bacterium. GTDB lineage: Bacteria > Planctomycetota > Phycisphaerae > Phycisphaerales > UBA1924 > S146-42. The sequence continues at coordinate 16,679 of WGEO01000123.1, forward strand.
TCGATCTGCGGACGGAGAACTGAGCGCATGGCGTGCGCATCGCGACCAGCGCCTCAGCACGAGGTGAGCATCATGCAGGAGCCACTCCGAGAGTCCATGCGTTTTCCCGGGCGTTCGTCGCGTCCCGGCTCGGTGCTCGTGCTCATCTTGGGCACGCTCGCGTTGATGACGGTGCTCGCGGTCGTGTATGTCGGCATCGGCAAGGGCGATCGCCAGACGAGTGCCGCCGTGCTCCAGCGTGAGGAGAACGAGCGAATCCCGCGCCAAGTTGCCGAGTACATCGCGGATGTGATCGCCGAGGACGCCCTGGCGACCTTTCCGACCTACGAGGGCGTGCAGGACGGCGCTCCGACGACGGCGCTCCGTCGTGAGGCGTGGGATGCGCCCACGAGCGATCCGCTGTATCGCTCATCACCCCTGCGTGCCGAGGCCAGCGCTCCGAATCCGTCCGTCTGGGTGTCGAGTGTGCAGGGGGCCATCCCCGGCAATCTCGACGCGATGCAGATCGAGGTGCTGCGATTCCGCCCGAGCGGCACGCATCCGGTCCGTCTCGACGATGCGGCACTGCTGGGGCAGGGCGTGGTCAATGCGCTACGCAGCGCGATCGACTTCGACCGTCGTGTCGGATCCGATCCGTGGCTTGCCAGCAGCGAGCCGGTCAATCTGGACCTGCATCTAGCGCCGAATCAGCGCGATGAGGACAACCTGAATCCCCCGCCGGCGCACCCGAACGCCGTGTATGCCCCGGCACAGGAGCAGTGGTACTACGCGCGCGATATCCTGCAGATGTCGAACTTTGCGCCCGACGGGCGTGCGGTCAACCTGTTCAATCTGCGGAACAACTTCGACGCGTCGTCGCTCATCGGCGATCCGAACGACGGGCTGGCGAGCATCAGCGACAATCTGACGCTGTTCGGGCCGGAGGGCCTCCCCTATGCCGTGGGCTCGCAGCAACTGCTCTGGGACGGGGTCACGGAGGCGGATCCGAATCGTCCGGATCACTGGTTTACGAATCAGCGGGGCGCGTTCCGGGCATTGTCGGATGTCGATCGCTCGTGGGCGGCGCCGGAGTACCTGCCGTATCAGTACGCCGACGCCGACGGGGACGGGATGGTGGATTCGCGCTGGATCGAGCTGATCGACGCGTCGGATCCGGACAATCCGATCTCGATTCTGGATGATGACGGCCAGTTCCGGTATTTCGTCGCGATTCGTGCCGAGGATCTTTCCTCGCGTGTGAACGCCAACATCGCCCGTGCCGAGGCGATCCCTCCGACGCCCGAGGAGCCCGCCGGATTCACGCCTGCGGATATCGCGCTGAGCCGTCTGCTGAATCTCGAGGATGCGTGGCAGGACACGCTCTGGGCGTATTCCGGGCTCGAGCCGCCGCGCCTTGCCAACGGCACGCCCGATCTGCAGTCGCCTGCGAACTATGCGTCCTACGACCCGTTCAACAACAGGACGGGCGCCGCGCTGCTGGGTCACATCGGGCAGGCCGGTTACGACGCGATGTCGTTTGCGCAGTTCGTGGGCGAGGTCCCGCCGAGTGACATCGAGATCCGCCTCGATGTGCCCGCGGATGAACTGTTCCTGTACGCAGCCAATGTCTACGGCATCCTGCCCGAGGGCTCGCGTCCATTCGCGGAACTGATTCCGGGGGTGCCCCTGACCTGGCGGCACTCGGCCCAGGGGCGGGCGCTGTGGTTTGCGCAGCAGGCGGCCCTGGGCGTCGGGAGCGCATTCGACGATCCGAGCGGCGGATCGGACAACCGCATGCTCAGCGACAACGCCTTCGACCTCGCATCGCTCAGCGAACTGCTGACCTATCGCGGCGTCAACGACCCGCAGGTCACCAGCGATCTGGAGAGCGCCCTGGACGGACGCTACGACGGCGACACGGGCGCGTTCGAGGGGTTCGAGACGACCAATCTGGGACCCATGCGTTCGAACCGTGATCTGCGGTCCGAGCGGGGCGATCGCGACGCGTTCGACTGGCTCTTTGCCGGTGGGATCGGCGGCGGAGGCGGCGCGGGCGGGTCGCCCGACGGCGAGACGGACGCCGACGCGCTGCTCTGGCAGGCGACAGACCTGCGCCAACGCATCACGACGCACTCGTGGGCCCTGCCGCGATTCTCGAGCGTGCTGACGGATCCGGAATCCGTTACGCATCTGACCGAGGAGCAGGCCAACGAGCTCCAGCTTGCCGCGTTCGTGGGCGCCCCCGATGGCTCGTTTACACCTGCGGTCAGCGAGTTGCGATCGCACATCGCACGGGACACGATCTTCGAGCGTCAGAGTTGGCAGAGCGATCAGATCGAGTACTTCCAGGGACCGATCACCGTTCCGCTGCTGGACAATCCCAAGGCCATCTTCGAGCTCTATGCCGATGCGCTGCTTCCGTACTCGGGCGTGCCCGGGGCGTGGCCGCGTGGGGGGCCGGGCTTCGGCGGCGCCCCATACAACGCCGACGGTCTGCACTATGGCTACCGCGGGCCGGAGTTTGCCCTGCGCACCAGCGCGCATATGGCGGTCAACCTCAGCGACATGCTCGACGAGGACGATATTCCCACAGCCGCGACGCTGCTGATCGACGAGCGGGCCTTCAACACACTGAACAACGACGAGGAGCGTGTGCCCAGCGAGCGCGTCAACGCCTGGTCGTTCTGGCCCAGCGTGGACGATCCCGAGGATGCCTCGCGGCGCGTCGCGGGCATGAAGTTCGACCTCAACCGCGACCGCAACGGCGACGGCGACCGCGGGGGCGAAGAGGGACCCGCGAGCCCCGAGGCCCGCCTGGCAAACAGCGGCGGACGCTCCGGTGAGACGCCCGACGCCGCCGTCATCAATGTCTTCGGCATCGAGGCCCAGCCGTTCATCACCGAGGCCTCCACGCTCTTTGCCTACCACGACACGCCGTCGGCGGGGGTGAGCACGGCCTTCCCCCCGGGCGATGACGATCTCACCGATCCGATCATGCCCGACCCGACGGATGTCGTCACGATTGACTTCGGCATCCGTGACCAGAACCCGGACTTCCTCTTCTGGGTCATCGCGGTGCAACTGACGAACCCGTTCGATCGGCCGGTGCATATCGGGCGATATGTCGGCGATCCCGACGATCCCAATGATCGCAGTGCGCTGTACTACCTGGAACTCAACGGCAACTACTTCCCGCTCGCGGGCGTGCCGCTGGACTGCTACGACTACAGCGACAACTCCTGTCTGGGCAATCCGGACGGCACCAACGGCGGCGGGCCCGGCGGCGGGGGCGGGGCCTCCAACGAACTCTGGTCCAACCCGGGCATCGTCATCAACCCGGGCGAGTCCAAGGTCTTCGTCATCCCCAGCCAGCCGCTCTGGTACATCGAGGACCGCCTCGAGCACCGCCTTGGCATCGACGGCACCGCCAGCAAGGACATCACGCAGATCGGCGAGATCCTGAAGGTCCAGTTCGGACGCCCCGATTCCGATCAGGACGACGACGCGAGCCTTGGGACCGACGAGTCGAACATCGTGATCCTGGACCCGCCGCTGAGCGCCTCGGAGATGACGCTCGTGCCCTTCCCGACGAATCAGTATCAGGGCGCCCAGACCGACACGACGATGATCGACATCGCCAGCCTGCTCGCGGCGCCCCCCGGACAGGCCCTGGGCAGCGAGATCCCCTATGAACTGCGCCTCTGGCGTGTGATGCGTCCGGCGTCCTTCCCCAAGGATCCCAACGCCGATCCCAGCACGCCCGAACGCCTGCCAATCCGGGAGTTCCGTACGGGACAGGCGACGAACATCATCGAGAACGACCTGCTCGTCGATCGCATGCGGACGGATGTCTTCAATCGGGGCAACGGCGGCGGCATCGGCGGCGGTGGGGCCCAGCCGTGGTTCAGCGTCCTGGATCGACGACTGAACGATCCCAACGCGCTGACGCCGACCAGTATCGATGGGGCGAGCACCTGGCTCGGCGAGAATGATCAGAGCATCCTCAGCGAGGACACCTACGACGGGCTGGCGCTCATCTCCTACGCCACGGTCAGCCGCCCGCGCGATGAGGCGCAGAACGCCGGCGACCCGCTCCCGAGGAGGGTGCCCTGGTTCGCCATGGAGGCCAAGCACCAGTGGCGAGACTGGAACTCGAACACGCTTCCGACCTGGAACACGGTGGATTTCGAGGGCGATGTCACCGATGTGAACGGGCGCCGTTCGGGATGGACGGGCTTCCCGGATGTGGATGATGTCGGTGAGATCGACAATCACCTCTATGAGCAGTCCGGTGACACGCGGGTGATGGCATTCCGTCGCGGGCCCTTCGACAGCGGCGGACTGTGTCGCAATGGCTTCGAGACGATGGTCCGCATTCTCGCGGACGACTTCGCCGAGTTGAACCGTCCGGGAACCTGCGATGTGGGCGCCGATGCCTACCGCGCCACGACGACCGGTATCCCGGTGCTCGAAAAGGAAGACTCCGGCTGGGATCCCACGGAGTTTGCGCCCAACCTCTTCGGCAACGACCTCGAGGATCTGAGCCTGGAACTGGCGACGCGTCTGGATCGCGATGCGCTGCGCCCGGCGGACTTCCTCCTGCCCATGGGCATCGGCGCGTGGTACGACCCGGACCTGCCCAACGGCGGCGCCAACCCGGAGTGGACCACGCTCAGCGAGATGCTCGCCCGCACGCTGGGCTTCGACGAGCCCGATCCGCCCGTCGGCGATGTTTATCAAGGCCTCGGTGCGTTGCGCACACAGACGCAGATCGCGCAGACCGGCGACTCCGACGGCAACGGCCTCAATGACGAACTGGAGGGCACCGTCAACCGTCCGCCGCTGGACAAGGGGCACCTCGTCCTCGACGACTTCGTGCCGTTCCTGAGTTTCGGCGACCCGCAGCAGCCGCTCCAGCGATACAACCCCGCGGCGGGGGACATCCGCTTCGGCATGGGCATCCCGCCGGCACTGGCCCTGCTGGATCATCTGCGCACGCTGTTCGGGGATCCCGCCATCGGCCCCAACGCGCTGGAACATCCGGTCCCGGGCAGGATCAACCTGAACACGGCCTCGCGTGCCGTGCTGCGCACGCTGCCCCTGCTCAGCCCGAGCCTGATGGAATGGTGGGGAGAGTTGACGCACCAAGACCCCGACAGCGACATCGCCTCGACGATCGCCGCGTATCGCGACAAACTGGCGATCCTGCCTCGTCCGCCCTCGGGCATCAGCCTTGCCGGCGGCGCGATCGACTTCGCCGAGTTCGACGCATTGAGTGCCGAGGACGATGTGGCCCGCCAGAATGTCACGATCGTCAGCGCGCTGCACGAGGATCGCGGGCTGCGCAGCCCGGCGGAGGTCGCCTTGGCCCATGTGCTGGGCGGACCCGACGGCAGCGGTCGCACGCTCGACAACCAAGCCCGCACGCACAACA
>WGEO01000124.1 GCA_015492715.1 Phycisphaerales bacterium
GGCATGGAGGGCGTCGCCCGCATCGACGCGGGATCGCGACCGGTCTGGTGGATCGCCCTGCACGGCATCATTGACTATGTGAATCTGGAGCTCGTCGGGCCATGACCGCGATCGAGACAACCCTCGCCCAGCGACTCGCCGGCGTCGTCGCAACCGTCCGTTCCGAACTCGATGTCTCGCGACAGGTCTTCCGCGACGGCCCCGGGTATGTCGTCCGCGATCCCATCTCCTTCAAGACGCTCCGCCTCGATCCGGAGGACTATCAGGTCCTGGTCGCCCTGCGCGAAGACCGATCCCTCAGCGAAACCTTCGACGCACTCGTCGCCGACGGCGTGCTCTCGCAGGACGACGAGGAGGACTTCTACGCCTTCGTCCTCAACCTCCACCGACAGGGCATGCTCAGCCTGCCCGTCAACGATGCGGACAGCCTCTACGCTCGATTCGAGCGACGCAGACGCCTGGAGGCCCGCGCGAAGATCCTCGGCTTCCTCTTCCTCCGTGTTCCCCTCGTCAACCCCGACCTCTTCCTCGATCGCACCGTCCGCTTCGTCGCACCACTCTTCACACGCAACGCGCTCATCGCGTGGGCACTCCTCATGCTCGCAGCGCTGGGCGTCGCCATCGCCAGATGGAGCGATCTGACGGCGCCCGTGCTTGCCATGATCAGCGGCGACCGCCTCATCCTCCTCTGGTTCACCCTCATCGCCCTCAAGGTCATCCACGAGTTCGGGCACGCCTACGCCTGCAAGATCTTCAACGGCAAGGTCCCCGAGATGGGCGCCTTCTTCATCCTCTTCACACCCTGCGCCTATGTCGATGCCACCGACTCGTGGAGTTTCCCCAGCAGAACCAGACGCATCATCGTCGCCCTCGCAGGCATGTACTTCGAGTCCATCGTCGGGGCGATCGCCCTGTTCGTCTGGGCACTCACGAGCGATTCGACGCTCAACACCATCGCCTACCAGACCGTCATGCTCTCCACCATCGTCACGATCGGCTTCAACGCCAACCCCCTCATGCGATACGACGGATACTACATCCTCAGCGACCTCGTCAACATCCCCAACCTCCGAAGCCGCGCCACCGAGGCCTTCCGCAACTTCCTCAAGCGCATCGCGCTCGGCATCCGGGTCGATGACGGCCTCTCGCGTCGCCACAGACACATCCTCATCGCCCTCGGTCTGGCCTTCAGCCTCTACAAGACCACGCTCGTCTTCACGATGAGCGCCGTCATCGCAACCAAGATCTACTTCCTCGGCATCGCCATCGCGCTCTTCTACGCCCTCTCGACGATCCTCAAGCAGGGCATCAAACTCGTCCAGTACCTGCTCTTCGCAGACGAGACCCGCCCCGTCCGCCTCCGCGCCATCGCCGTGCTCGTGCTCCTGTTCGTCATCGTCCCGGCGTGCCTGACGCTCATCCCGATCCGACCCACGACCACCGTCCGGGGGGTGATCGGGCACACCCGCGAAACGACCATCCGGGCACAGGTTCCCGGCTTCCTCACCGTGCCGCCCCCGCCCGTCGGCGCCGAAGTACCCGGAGGAGCCCCGCTCGCCTCGCTCGAGAATCCCGAACTCGAAGCCCAAGTCGCCATCGCCGCCGCCAGCGCCCAGATCTCCGCCGCCACACTCCGCCGCCATGCGATCCTCGACGACCTCCTCCCGCCCCCGTGGCTCACCCAGAGCGCCGTAGACCTCGCGCGCCTCGCAGACGCCGAGCACCAGGCCGCACTCCTCCACCCAAAGGCACCATACCGGGCCAGGATCATCGAGCGACACACGCCCTACGAAGGAACCTACCTGAATCCGGGCGATGCCATCGCCACAATCGCGGCGGGGGGGCTCTGCGCCGATCTCCTCATCCGCGAGGACGAACTCGAACTCTACCCCCTCGCGGTCGGCGATGAACTGACATGCAGACCCGTGGCCGATCCCACACGCACCATCCGTGCCCGCGTCGACTTCGTCGAGTCCGCGGCCACGCGCGATGAAGTCGATCCCTTCATGACCAGCATGGGCGCCGGAGCAATCACCATCAACCCGCACAGCGGACGGGCCGCCCATCCACTCGTCCGCGTCCGCCTCACGCTCCTCGACGCCGACGGCCTCGACCAGCACGCCCAGATCCGCGTGCGCCTCGCGGGGCACCCCCGCCCCATGGTCGCCGTCGTCACGCGACGACTCGCACGATTCCTGAACTCTCTCCGACGGGAGCAATCCTGATGACCATCACGCATCTCATCCTTGCCGCAGGACTCGTCCTCCAGCCCGCGGGAGACACCCCGCCGGCGTCGCAGCCCGTGACTGCCCGTGCCGAGGCCCCGCGCACATTCCCCAGCGCCTCGGGCGCGCTCATCGTCCCGGGGGTCGCCCGCCCCTCGCGCATGGCCACCCTCGCCGCGCCCGTCGAGGGCATCCTTCGTCGAGTCCATGTCGAGCCCGCCGACACGCTCACCCAGGGCGATCCCGTCGCCCAGATGGACGACACCGTCGCGCGTGCGGCAGAGCAAGCCGCCGCCGCCGCCGCAGAACGAACCGCCGCCGTCGATCGCGCCCGCGCAAACCTCGAACTCAGCC
>WGEO01000125.1 GCA_015492715.1 Phycisphaerales bacterium
CCCTGATGAAGAAGGGATTGAGACTGACCCGCTGATCGGGGATCTCCCGGTACCAGTCGTACCGGCCTACAGCGTTTCCCTGATGAAGAAGGGATTGAGACGGGTTGAGGGTGGTGCGGTCGGAGTGGAAGCCCAGTTGGTCCTTCAGCCTACAGCGTTTCCCTGATGAAGAAGGGATTGAGATTACGATGGCGGTCGCGGGTGCCCGGAGCGTGTGCCCCCTCACACATATGAATCAAAGGAAGAGACACACACGCTGATTAGTCATACCGGGGGCGACCCGGGCGCCCCAGGGGGGGCACACGCTCCGGGCATCCTTCGATGCGCAGCGGTGGGGGAGAGGGGGTGAGTCCACGAGCCGGTTTCTCCATCGCCCGGCATGGCGTGTGCAGATCCACGGTGATGAGGGCTTGACCTGCACGAGGTTGATGGGTCTGGATGCGAGGCGGGCGTGCGTTATTCGCCGTTTCAGCGTGCATCGGCGCGTAGCGTGCGTTCATCGCAATCGAGCGCTTTGGCAGCGGCCGCCCATGATCCATGTTCTTGCTTGAAGCGGCGTGCGAGGAGTCGTTTGAAGTTGCGGATGCGTTCGTTGCGGCTGCCGGTTCCCCATATGCTGTCGTCAGAATCTGCTGCGTGCGGGATGTGCGATCGGCGCCAGGACTTGAGGGCCTCGTGGCATGCCTGTTCTGGTGTGTTTCCGTGCCACCAGGCGGCGATATGCAGCGCAAGGCGTTGCAGGTCTCGGAGGTTGCCCGACAATGGATCGGCCTTCAGCGCTCGCAGGACAGACGGGCTGTCCGGGGGCTTCTCGGGGAGTCCCGCTTCGGTGCAGGTCTCCTGCCAGACGCGCTCCCAGTCGGCCTCGAGATCTTCCCGACACTGGCGCAACGGGGGGATGGTAACGAGGAAGTGGCTGAGGCGATCGAAGAGGTCCGGGGCGAGACGCCCGGCGAGGTCCGGGAGGGAGAGATTGCTCGCACAGACGACCTCGACATCGACCGAGTATTCTTCGTCGCTGCCGACCCGGCGATACCGTCGCCTGCGGTCTTGGAGGAAACGGATGAGGTTCCGCTTGACGCCCATGGGCAGGTCCTGGACCTCGTCGAGGAAGAGGATGCCGCCATCGGCATTGGCGAGGAGACCGTCGCGGTCCTTTTCGGCGCCGGTGAATGCGCCTTTCACATGGCCGAACAGTTCGCTCTCGGCAAGAGAAGAATCGAGGGTGCCGCAGGGGACGACGACGATCTTCTCCCGTCGTTTGAGCCTTGGTATCCAGGACTCGACGAGTCTTGTCTTCCCGGTGCCTCGCTCGCCGAGGATCAGCAGCGGTGCATGGGGGATGGAGGCAAAGCGGTAGAGATCTTCAAAGGCGCGGCGGCGGGGTTCGGAGCGTGCCTCGGGGTCGTACTGGGCATCGGGGGCCTGAAGTCGTGCCTGATGGCGAATCTCCGCGAGGTAGGTGCTGACCGGGACATCAACGGGGTTGAGGCGGGTGTCCCGATCGGGCGCGGGCCTTTGGGATGACCAGAGACGGGTGCTCTTGGGGAATGCACCGCCGGCGTGGAGGATGAGCCAGACGCAGTGCATGGCGGGCGTGCCGGGCGAGACATTGATATGCAGGTTGGGGATGGAGCGGACGCGTGGCAGAACGGTCTCGGAGACGGCACGATAGACCTCGGCGTGATCGCTGGGGTCCTGAATATCGAGTGTGAGGTATTCCAGGTGGGCGCCATGGACCTCGGCGGGCGGCTGGAACTCTTCGCCGTGCGGGCTGAGGTAGAGGACGCGGGCGATGCTCTTGCGCTTCCGCCTGAGCAGACGGAGGGTATCCTCGAGCACCTGGATCCCGTGGTTCTTCGAGTGCCATGTGAGCAGCGTGGCTTCGTTGGTTGTCACGAGGTGTTCTCCGTGACCATGATGCGATTGATCTTCTGGTCGTGTGCGAGCCTGCGTGCTCTCGACAGGTCGTCGGGGGTGATAATCGCGACCACGCGTTCCCCATTTGACAGACGATAGATCTGCGGATCATTCCTGTCCTGCCTTCTGTCCGTGCTCTTGTTTGCCAGCTTGGCTCCTCGAGGCAGGCGTGGGGCGCAGATGTTGTACTCGCAGACGACCTCATGGGCATAGACCGGCCCGTGCTTCTGCAAGAGTCTTTGGCGCAGCTGGGATTCGGAAAGTTCGGCCGATTCGATTTGATCGGCGGACTCGGCGACGATGTCGTCGAGCCTGCGGGTGGTCTGCTTCTCGATGGTGATGGGTTTGCCCGGTGGCGGCTCTTTGCTGGTGATGGGAAAGACCTCGCCGAGGCAGTTGCCCACACGAGCGGAGACCTCCAGGCGCCAGGGGGCACGATCGCTCCAGGCGCCGAGGATGGTGGCAAGGCGCTGTGTGTCTGCGCGTTCCAATCGGATGCCCAGTTCAAACCCTGTGTCGAGTCCCTGCCGCTGCAGGTTGGCGGACATGATGATTCCCTCATCATCGGCGACAAGTGCCTTGGCATGGAGGTAGGGGAAGCAGAGAATCCTGGCGCCTGCCTTGCGAAGTTTGACAAGAGGATCCATGTTCGGGCGGCGTCGAGCCAGGATTGTGACGGTGATTCCTTCGGTGGCTCGGTTGCAGAGGGTCTCAACAACGGGATGGTCGGGATCCCAGCCGAAGCTGGCGACAATGATTCGCCGGCGTGCCGATTGGATCAGGCGAAGGAGTTCTTCGCGGATCCTCTGGTTGTCGGGCATCGTGGCGAGGACGGAACCGTTCTGCTTCGGGGGCAAGACCTCCTTGAGAGGGCTGATCGGCTGGACTTGTCCCGGGCCGGTGAGTTCGCGCTCTGCCATTTCCCACATGGCATACCTGAGGTGCTCGTAGACTGCGTGGCCCGCCTCGGGTGAGAGGCGGACTGCGAGTTCCTCGTTTCGGGTCAGTGCCTCGGCTGTCAGGTTCGCGGTCAGGAGATAGCCACGGGGCCTGGAGGTATGCGGATCGGCCAGCAGGCACTTGGCGTGGAAGGATGATGATGAGCGGAGAAAGATATGTCCTGCGAATCGGTTGAGCATTCTGCGGTGCTCTTCAGCGGTCTTCTGGCCGAACTCATCGTCATTGCGGATCTCTCGACCGAGTTTGGCCTCGATGGAGGTCAGCCCGTAGACACGAACGCCCCGCTCGGCTGCCTTCATCAGCTCGTCCTGGAGGTCCTCGTCAGAGAGCAGGAACGACGAGAAGACGAGGATGTCCCGGGCGGATCGCACGGTCTCGAGAAGCCGCTCACGCACCATCGCATCATCCGGGATGGCAAGCACATCGCCTGAACCGCGATGGGGACGCGTGATGGCGTCAGGTGCAGTGGTCTTCGGGATGAGCACGGGGGGAAGGGGCTCGTCGCGCATGTCGAGCAGAACGCTGATGGGTTTGGTCCATGGGTCGCTTGCCATTGCTGCTACAGCCTCCAGTCAAGGGGTGCCCGCACAGCCCAGTACGAGCGTGTCGGACGGCCGTTATGCCTGGTCTGCGCCAACTCCGCCGCGATCTGCTCGCGATCGGGAAGGTCGATCTTCCAATCCTTGAAGCGGTTGCGCACGCTCTGGGACAGATTCTGGAAGACGCGGGCCGTCTGGATCTCCTGGATCTCGGCCTTGAGTTGATACTGCGCCCATTGTGACGCGTCCTTCGCGGACTGTGGACGGAGCGTGATATTGGTTGCCTTGGTGCTGTTGAACTCGTCAAGACCTGCTATGGCGGGTCGCTTGAATCGGATACTTCTCCGCATGTGCAGGCGTTCTTCCTCGTCCTTGGTGTCCCCGAAGGGAATACACAGGGCTTCCCGCTTCCGGTCCCATGCGCGATGCAGACGACACGAACGGAGCAGCTCCATCCAGACCTTTTCCCGGGGGGGAAGGGCTTCGTTGGGAACATGGGCATCGATGCGCTCAGCCCCGTCGAGCTGTCCGTACGCATGAACCGTATTATTACCCCCGGGCGTCCACTCGAGCGTAAGGCGATCGGTGCCCGATCGTTTGCGTGCGGGATTCGATATGCTGTCGAAGCGGACAGGATCACCGTCGAGGAGCATCGTTGCGTGTGCCCCCTCAGCGTGTCGTATCCAGGCGGGCAGGGCTTCGGCCTGCTTCCCAGTATCCGTCTCGTCCCTGTGATCGTTCGTCGAGTCTGAGATGGCGATGATGGGAAACGGCAGCAGCGGGTCATCACATGCCCACAGACGCCATGTTCTCTCCTGTGGTTTCGGGACGGTGCCTGTCTCGATGGCTCTGTTCCCTTCCTCGGTCAGGCGTCTTTCTTCGTCGATGAGCCCTAGGACATAGCATATATGCAGGAGGCGTCGGGCGATCGACAGGCTGCCCTGGCACCGTCCCAAGATGTGGTCGGCGAGAGACTCGGGGGATAACCCCCGGCCGCTCTTGGTCTGTTCGCTCGCCCACTGTAAGACCACCATGATATGCTCTATCTTTTCATAGCGAGAGATTGTGGCGACGAGTTCGTAGCAGTGTACCTCGGCCTGGCGCTTCAGTGTCAGATCGAATGTCATGCATTCCTCCTGTGCGCGTTTGCTCACGTATCCAGCCAGTAACGCAGTGATTCAGCGAGTTTGTTCAGGATCGTCGATCCGCCTTTCTTTTTCAGGAAGGCATCCCGGTTGCCGACGACGAAAAGCTGATAGCGTGCCCTGGTGAAGGCGACATTGAGGCGGTTCGGGCATTCGAGAAAGCTCGTGGGGTACTTGCTGGCGATGGAGACGAAGACAAGGTCCGCCTCGTGTCCCTGGAAGCGATCCACGGTGCACACATGGACGGTGGCGACATCTCGTCCTGCGACCTTCAGCGTGCTTTCTCGGAGAGGGTATCGCGAGCCCGTTTCCTGTTGCATGCGATGGCGAAGGAGCCGTTCCTGGGCGCGATAGAACGCCAGCAGGGCGATATGCCAGGGGCTTCCGTCATCGCGCGGGTGTTGGGCCGCCCAATCGCAGAACTGGTGGAGCAGGCGGATGATCGCCTCGCCCTCTTCGACGCTCTATCCCTTGGTCTTGGTTTGAACATGGCACCATACGGCCCGGGACGGTAAGTCTGGCCATGGTCCTGCGCCCCAGTCGCGTTGTTTCTCCATTCCACGGGGATCGCGGAGTGCGTCGTTCTCGTAGATATGCTCGCGTGGAAAGCGTGAGATGTCCGGATGCATCCGTCGCTGATAGGTGAGCAGGGTGTGGCGTTGTTCGAGGGCGTCCTCGGGCAGGCCCTCGGTCAGCGTGGTTGGGGTTACATGCTCAGGGCGGCCGAACCCGTTCTGCAGTGATTCGAGCACGGAGGGCATCGCAAGCCGCTGCGTATCGAGCAGCCGACGCATGACCTCGCGCCGCCTCAGGGGATCGAGAAAGCGCGGCTCCAGCTGCTCGATGTCCTCCTTGTAGCGTTGCGAAGTATCGTGCCTCTGATCTTCCTGTTCGAAGAGTCGCTGCTCGTAGATGCGGATCAGGCGCCAGGCGATCTCGGTCTCCCACGACCGCTCCGGATCGGTGTCCCTGCTTTTGGGAGCGATGCCTGCATATCCCCTAATGCGGCAGCGCAGTGAGTCCATGCCCGGTTCGGTTCCCCGGATCGCCAGCAGGTCCAGGGGCCATTGGTCCGCATCTTTAAGGTCTTTCCGTGTCGCCAGCAGGATGGGAGCACGATAGAACTCGATGGGGTCTGTTACGCTTCGTGCTTCCACCCACTTAATACCGAGTTCCTTTGCCTGGACCTTGTAGCGGTCATGCACAGTCTCGTCGGCGACCACGGCAACGGGTTTCCAGCGTTCGGGATCCTCTTTCTGTCGAGCGTTGTCGAACACATCGAGGCATGCGTTGCGTGCATCGGGATCAGGCAGGGCTGCACGGATATGGGCCGCCACCTCACCGTCGTCGACATAGGGCGAGAGCTGACGCGGATCACCGACGAGCACCCATCGCCTGGCCAGCAGTGCCGGCACGAGGAACTCCTGGAATGTCGTCTTGCTCGCCTCGTCGATGATCAGCATGTCGAAGTGCGGTGTCATGCCGCAGGCATCGAGATGGGCCTTGATTGTCGGATGCTGGAGGATGCCGATCGTGGTGCCGCAGACGATGTTGGCGCAGTCGAGCAAGAGGTCGCTCAGGGCTTTGGTGTCCTTCGTGAGAGCGAGCATCATCTCCTGGGCGCGAGTACGCTTCCTGACGCTCTCGAGATGACGCCGGATCTGACCCCGCAGGGTTGTCGTGATCGTATCGAGCTGGTACTCGCGTGCCCGCTGGGAGACTCGGCGTTTGTCTCCGATCCGGATGGGCAGGACATGCCGGGCCCATTCGGCGTCTCCGGATGTCAGGCGTTCGAGCACATTGTCGACGGCGACATGGGTCGATGCGCACAGCAGCACCCGCTTGTTCTGCGACAGCATCTGCAGGATCAGTTCGCAGATGACCGTTGTCTTGCCAGAGCCCGGCGGTCCCTCGAGGATGGCAAAGTCGGGTGTGCCAAGCGCCTTTCGGACAAAGTCTCGCTGCTCTTCGACGCCCTCGAGCTCCCGATCGAGAATGAACCAGCGTTGTGGGTCCTGCGGCTGGACATCTGGCCAACGCATGGGAGGGACAGGCCGCCCTGATAAAGGATCGCTCCCCTTCTTGGGTTCAGCCGGTCCCAGGAGCCGGAGCAGGGGAAGGTGGGCCTGTCGCGGAGCATATCGCAACTGGTTCAGTGCTTTGATCTGACAGGAGGTGGTATAGGTGTTCGGGCGGAGAAGGAGGTAATCTTCTCCGGGGCGACGCTCCAGCAGCAGCCGGTGTGCGTTCTCATCGAAGTCGATGATTGTGATCTCGTTCTCTCTTCGGAAGTGACCGGAGCCATTGCGTTCCCTTGCCTCATAGATGCGGTCTGTCTGACCACGAAAGAACTCCAGCACATCGCGGTCGAACTGTCCCCGGTCGTCCGGCGGAGGGATCAGTTCGATCCACACGCCGCCGTCTTCCTCGGTTTCCGCCGATTCATTGCCCGCGGGTCTCCAGCCGATGGCGATGCTCGTCTCCTCCAAGTGTCTCTTTGCGTGGTTCAGATAATCGAGGAACTCCCGCACACCGTGGTCGACGAACTTGGAGAGCCTTTTTACTTCCTCCAGGCCTGGGTCCGAACTCTCCCACGGGTCCCCATGGGGTTGGGGCTCATGGAGATAGGGGGCGAGGGCTTCGAACCATAATGAAGGCATTGCCGGTGTCCTTTCACGGGCGGGATTCTGTCATCAGGTTGCTCTGGCCGCAAGTGCAATGCTCATGC
>WGEO01000126.1 GCA_015492715.1 Phycisphaerales bacterium
CCCGCCCCGCCGAGTCCCTGATCCACCGTCCACATCCCGCCCAAGCATCCCCCCGGCACAAGGACACATGCCCCGTCGCGGGCGTACCATAGATCCGCCGGAGAGGTGACCGAGCGGCTGAAGGTGCGGCACTGGAAATGCCGTGTACGGGTTTCCCGTACCGGGGGTTCGAATCCCCCCCTCTCCGCTTTCCTGCCATCCCATGGATGGGCCTGCCCCATCCCCATGCACCACGGGGCACATCCGCATCCCTACGACGCCCCGATCGCCCGCTCCACGACCTCACAGAACCGATCGATCTCCTCCAGCGTCGTGTACACGCTGGGCGACACCCGGATCGCGTGCACCGTCCCCGCCCCGGTCGGAAACGACACCGTCGTCGTCAGGATGCGATGCTCATTCCAGAGCATCCCGTTGAGCGCCCCCATGTCCTCGCCGTCAACACTGAAGACCGCGATCCCGCACGAGAATCGGTCCTCCAGGCTCGTGTGCACGCGCACGCGCGGGTGCCGCATCAGACGCCTCGCCCAGCGATCCCGCAGATACCGCAGGCGTGCCGCCTTGTTCGCCGGCCCGATCGCCTGGTGCAGGCTCAGGCTCTCGCTGATCGCCAGCGTCTGCGCCTCCGGGTGCGTTCCGATCTCCTCGAACTTGCGGATGTCCTCCGCCCGCTCGACCGGTGCCGCCATCAGAGGCCAGACATCCCCGATCCGCTCCTTCCGCACATACAGCAGCCCCGTCCCGACCGGCGCACACAGCCACTTGTGCAGGCTCGTCGCATAGAACTCGCAGTCCAGCTCCCCGAGCGTGAAATCGAAGTGTGCCAGCGCGTGCGCACCGTCGATGATGACCGGGATGCCCCGCTCGCGACCCAGCGCCGCGATCCGAGCCACCGGCAGGATCTGCCCCGTCAGGAACACCACATGGCTCACGAGGATCAGACGCGTCCGATCCGTGATCGCCCGCGCGTACAGCGAAACAACCTCGTCGTCGTTCTCCGCCGGCACGGGCAGCTGCACCTGCACCAGCCGGATCCCCTCACGCCGCTCCCGCTGGCGGAAGGTGTTGATCATCCGCGGATAGTCGTGCGTCGTGCACAGCACCTCGTCCCCCGCCGACAGATCAAACCCGAACTGCAGGATCTGCAGCCCCTCGCTCGCGTTCCGCGTCAGCGCGATCTCCTCCGCATCGACCGCGAACTGACGCGCAAGACGCTCCCGCACCGCCTCGGCACGCTTCTCCTGAACCCGCCACAACGCCACCGGCGGCGGCACCTGATTCATGGAATCCAGATGCCGCTTCTGCGCAATCTGCGCCTGCAGCGGCGACGGGCTCACGCCCCCGTTGTTCAGGTTCACGATGCTCCGATCGATCGTGAACGCCGCCTGCACAGGACCCCAGAACGCCTCGTTGCGCGCGATCTCCGCGGGCGTGCCGCCAAAGCTCGCCAGCACCCTTCGCAACTCCCCCGCCACGCCCGACCGCACGAACCCCGCCAGCACGCCTCCGCCCAGCGCCGCACCACCGATTGTCCCGAGAAACGCCCGCCGCGTGCGCATGGACCACCTCCGCCAGCGAGTGTAATCGCAGGCGATCTGCCATGTGCACAAAGTTCTGGCCACGATCGGCCAGAACTCCCACCGACGACCCGGCAGACCACCACGGCATACCCGTCGCGGCCTTGGCACACCAGTTGCACATCGCCATACACGCGACCCGGACGCCATGTCCCGGAGCATCGGGCCATGCATCGAGCCATATGTTTCATTCCCCTCATCGTCCTGCTCGCAGCACCACCGGCGCACGCCCAGCCCGCGCCGCTCGCCAATCCACCCGAGAATCCCCCTGCCGTCGAGGTCGAACTCGAGGGCACGATCGCCGCCATCGTCGACACGGGCGACGCCCATCAGATCACCGTCCTCGATGTGCCCGTCCGGGTCGACGACGACACCGCGATCTTCTCGCCCAGCGCCGCTCTGACCCGATGGCAACTCCTCCAGGACCCGCTCCCGGGCAGATCGGACCCCGGCTTTCTCGACGGATCGGCGATCGTGATCGGGGTCGCATCAGAAGGCACCGTCCACGCCGACATCCTCATGGTCGAGCCCGCCGAACATGTCCTCGCAGGACCCGCCACCGATCAACGCCCGGAAGGTCCCAGCATCCTGGGCATCCCCGTCGTACTCCTCTCCGACCCGCGCATGCCCGGCATGGCCGTGAACGAACTCGGATTCCAGATCGATCCGTCCACCATCGCCCCCGGAGACTTCACCATCGCCGAGGGATATATGGGCGAGGATCATGTCTTCTACGCCCACCGTATCGAGGGCATCGGCGAGGTCCTCGGCCCGCCCGATCAGACCTCCATCACCCGCGCACGCTGCGCACTCGATGCCACACTCGAAGTCCGCGGCGGATCCACGACCCCTGAAGGAACGGTCCAGCTCCTGGACGCGGACACGGGCGACCTCCTCGCAGAAACCACCATCGAGCCCGACGAAGACCTCCCCGGCCTGGGGGCCTATCGCTTCCGCATCGACATCATCACCTGCCCCGCCCGCGTTCGCGTCGAGAACGCCAACGGCTCCTTCGCAGAGGCAACCGTCGAGATCCTCTAACCGCGCCCGCCGCCCGTCAGCAGCACCACCC
>WGEO01000127.1 GCA_015492715.1 Phycisphaerales bacterium
GGCTGTGGGGGCTGCTGGGGCGGTGTGGGCTCGTGCGGCTCGGGGTCTGTCGCGATGCGGACGCCGGGCTTCATGGACGGAAGATCCGCCGGTCGGACCTTGAAGGGGTCTTCTGCGCGTGCGACGACCTCGAGGTCTGCGAGCATCTGGTCGACGGTCTCGTAGCGCTGGTCGTAGTCGGCCATGGCACGCCGGATGATCCACTTGAGGGCCTCGGGGCAGCGTTTCTTGACCTGGCTGAGCACGCCGTGGGCGGGGAAGGAGTTCTCGATCGCCGAGTAGAGGACGGCGCCTGCCGCGTAGATGTCGAACTTGGCGCCGTCGACCTGGTGGACCTTGACGCCCTTGAGGGCGAGGCGGACGAGCTCGGGATCGCGGAAGTATTCCGTGCCGTGGGTCGTCAGGGTCATGTTGGAGCGCAGGGGCGTGACGAGTCCGAGATCGACGACGGAAGCGTGGTCGCCCTCGACGATGATGTTGTCGGGCTTGATGTCCTTGTGCCAGAGACCGCCCCTGTGATACACACGCAGGGTGCGGAGGATTTCCTGTGTGAAGTTGATGACGCGTCGGAGGGAGGCGTCGTCGAGGCCCGCGTCGCCGCTGATCGCGTGGAGGCGTTGCGTGACCTGGGCGAGGGACTCGCCCGGGACATAGCGCATGACATAGTAGAAGCGTTCGTTGGTGAGTTCGTGATCGAGGACGAGGCCGAGCTTGCGTGCGGCGTCGAGGGCACGGCTCTCGCGGATGATCTGGGGCAGGGTCGAGCCGTCCTTGAGGCTGAAGCTCTTGATGACGACCTGATCGATGTCGCCGTGTCCCTGTCTGCTGAAGGCGGCCCGTCGGATCTCGTCGGGGCGTGCGATGTAGAGCTTGCCGCCCGAGCCCCCACCCTTGAGGCTGCCGATGATGGTGTAGCCCTCGAACTGCCCGACGCGTTTGGGGGGTTTGTCGCGTCCCGGGGCGGCCCTGACGACCTGGGGGAGGCGTTGCTGGATGCCGTCGGTCAGCGGGGTGAGGGCGAAGAGCGCGACGGGGTGCCCGATGGCGATGCGGTAGAGGCAGGCGCCCATCGTCAGCAGTTCATCCTGGATCGCCCTGCCGAAGTGGGCGGCGGCGGACCATCGCCCGATCAGCACGCACAGGAGCGTCAGCGGGACGAGGGCGAACGCGGTGATCAGGGCGCCGACGAGGCGGAGGGCGTCGGTGATCTCACCGATGACGAATCTTCCCAGTTGCCCGAGGAACCAGGCCAGCGCCCGCGCGAGGGGGATGGTGATGCCGACGACGACGAAGACGGCGACGATGATGGCCACCAGGGCGGCGATCGCGATGGCGAGCAGTCCCATGGGGTTCATCGTGCGTGCTCCGAGGTTCGTCCGTGTGCGGACGCGTCGGGGTCAGGGATCGGTGAGGAGTTCCTTGTCTCGCTCTCGCAGGAGGGTCTGCTTGTGGTAGATCTCCGCGAGGCATTCGTCGAACTGCGCGTCGTCGGCGCGATCTCCGCTGGTTTTCGGATTCATGTCGAGCCCGTTTCGCCGGGCCTCTTCGAGTTCTTCTTCCGTGAAGCTGTATGTGGTCACGACCTCGGCGATGCGTGTGCGCAGGAGGTCGCGGACCTTGGCGAGGCGTCTGCTGACGGTCGGCTCGCTGGTGCCGACGCTCTGGGCGACCTCCTTGCCGCTCATGCCGTCGAAGACGCGCATGCGGTAGATGGCGAAGTCCATGAAGTCGCACTCTCGCTCGACCATGCGGATGGCCTTCTCGACCTTGGCGCGGAAGACGGCGGCCTCGTATTCCTCGTCGACGCCGGCCTGCTTGTCGGGGAGCATCCACGACTCGTCGAGTTCCGCGTTGGCGCGACCTGCGCCGCGCTTGAGGGCCATGCGTCGGTCGATCTCGTCGCCGAGGACATGCTTGGCGATGGCCAGCAGCCAGGTGGAGAAGCGTGCCCCGCGTGCGGGGTCGTAGCGATCGAGGGAGCCGGACAGGGCTGCGAGGGTCTCCTGCGAGAGGTCGCGCACGGTCTCCGAGCCGATGCGTCCGCGTCCCCACTTGCTGAGTTGCGCGCGGATGACGGGGCCGAAGGTCTCCCAGAGTTCGAACCATGCGGCCTCGTCGCGCGCCCTGAGGCGTCCGATGAAACTCGTTGTCAGGGTGTTGAGCATGCTCCGCGTCTCTCCATCGTCCGGGTCCGATAGGCTGCGCCTCTTGGCCCTGCTTCCACCTATTCGGATCGGGGAGGCGTGCATTTTGTGGGCCCGGTGCCGGATGGCGTGTTGTCCATAGGGTATTCGATCTGTGTGCAGATGCGCTGCCCAATCGGGGAATCTGCGTTGAAAAACCTCCCGTGCGAATCCCATCAAGGGCGTCGACAGCACGCTCGCGGACACGGACAGATGGAGGGCCGACGGCGGCCCGGGAGGTTGCAGGCGATGTGCGGAATCATGAAGACACTGGT
Source organism: Phycisphaerales bacterium (assembly GCA_015492715.1). Taxonomy (GTDB): domain Bacteria; phylum Planctomycetota; class Phycisphaerae; order Phycisphaerales; family UBA1924; genus S146-42. The sequence continues at coordinate 2,459 of WGEO01000127.1, forward strand.
TCGCGTCGCGGTGGTCGGCACGGTTGCGGGAGGCGGTCTCGTGCTGCTGGCGAGCACGCCTCGCGGACGGGCGCTGCTGCAGCAGGCGCACGCGAGCGTGACGCGCTCGATCGATCAGGCGATCGATGATCCGATCGCGCTGCGGGTCAAGATCGAGCAGCTCGAGAGCGAGTATCCCAAGCGGATCGCCGCGGTGAGCAAGGACCTTGCCGAGGTCGAGTCGCAGGTCGCACAGGTCCGGCGTGAACTGGCGATCAGCGAGCGTGTGGTCGAGCTTGCCGAGGCGGACCTGAACAACCTGGACCATCTGCTGACCAAGGCCGAGGAGCATCGGCGGACCAAGGGGTACGGGATCGTGCAGATTCGGTATCAGGACAAGGTGATGAGCGAGCGGGAGGCGTCGGGGTCGGCCCGTCAGATCCAGCAGATGCGCGACGCCTACGCCCAGCGTGCCGAGGACCTGCGACAGGAGCTCGGGTTCCTGAGCGAGCAGCAGACGCGCCTGCAGGACCTGCTGGCCCAGCTCGAGGCCGAGCACGCCGAGTTCCAGGCCCAGTTGTGGCAGATCGACCGCAAGGTGGACGCGGCGGCGCGGAACGAGCGTCTGATCGCGCTGATGAAGAAGCGTCAGTCGCGGATCGACGAGCACAGCCGATACGCGGCAATCAGCCTCGACGATCTGAACCGCCAGCTGGACTCGATCCGGACGCGCCAGGAGAGCGAACTTGCACGCCTGGCGGGAACGAGCACGGAGCTGACCTACAAGAGCATCGCCGAGCGTGAGCTGGAGCGGGCGAAGCGGCGGGGTCGGGGCGATTTCCGCGTCGCGCCCGAGGCGATCGAGCTGGAGACGGATGTGATCGAACTCGAGCCCGAGGACGAGGGCTCGCCGCTGGCCCGTCGCGGCGGGTGAATCCCCTCAACAATCCGGGCATGCATGACCCCCTGTGCGCGTGCGTGCGGGGGGTTTTCATCCGTCTGTCGACAGGTCGTACACAAAGCGCCGAACGAGGCTGGCATCACGGGCGTCTGCCCGATAGGCTTGGGAGGTCGCTCGACGGGGATGGTGCGCGGAGCGCAGTGGTCCCGCCCCGGCGAGCGTTGGTATCGGACATGGATCGTCGAGCCAACTCGTGATTTTCGATCGCCTCCTGGGCCTGGTCAGCGTCGATATGGGGATCGACCTCGGCACCTGCAACACGCTGGTTGCGGTGCGGGGTCAGGGCATCGTGCTCAATGAGCCGAGCGTGGTCGCCGTGCGGAAGGGCACGAACCATGTGCTCAAGAACGGCGAGGCGGTCGGGTGGGTGGCCAAGGAGATGCTGGGCAAGACCCCGGGGTCGATCTCCGCGATCCGTCCGCTGAAGGACGGCGTGATCAGCGACTTCGAGGTGACCGAGGCGATGCTCGGGTACTTCATCCGCAAGGTCAACGGGCGGGGGAAGATCCTGGGGCCTCGGGTGGTCATCAGCGTGCCCAGCGGGATCACGGCGGTCGAGAAGCGGGCGGTCTTCGACTCCGCCGAGCGCGCAGGAGCCAGGCGCACCTACCTGATCGAGGAGCCGGTGGCGGCGGCGATCGGTGCGGGGATGCCCTTCGTCGAGCCGACGGCGAGCATGATCGTCGACATCGGGGGCGGGACGACGGAGGTCGCGATCATGTCGCTGGCGGACATCGCCACCTGCGAGTCGGTGCGTGTCGCGGGCGACGACATGGACGAGGCGATCATCAACCACATGAAGAAGACCTACAACCTGATGATCGGCGAGCAGACCGCCGAGCGGATCAAGATCGAGATCGGCTCGGCTGCGCCCGTGGGAGAAGAGACGGAGATGGATGTGCGCGGGCGGGACATGATCTCCGGGCTGCCGCGCAAGACGGTGATCACGAGCGAAGAAATCCGCGAGGCGCTGCAGGAGCCGATCAACGCGATTCTGGAGACGGTCACGCGGACGCTGGAGCGGGCCGAGCCCGAGTTGGCGGCGGATCTGGTCGAGAACGGGATCACCCTGGCGGGCGGCGGAGCGCTCCTGCGCGGGCTGCCGCAGGTCATGCAGAAGGCGACGGGACTGGACGCCCGCCTGGCGGACGATCCCATCACCTGCGTGGCCCGTGGGACGGCGATCTACCTCGAGCACATCGAGGAATGGAAGTCCACGCTCGAGAACGACCTGGGCGTCTAGCCCGCCGCCGGAGGGCGCATCATGGCACGCCCACTGACGCAGACCATCTCGCCCGCACGCTGGCTCGCGATCGCGATCGTCGCCTCGCTGGTGCTGAGCCTGACCCCGGCGAAGCACACGCTCTGGGTCGACTGGTTCGGGTCGCTCGTCGTGCGTCTGGTCGCCCCGGTGACGCATCCGCTGACGCTGTTCACGCGATGGATCAGCCCGGCGACACGCGTGCAGGTCGATCCCGGGGTGGTCGCTCGGGCCGAGGACGCCGAACGCTTCCGGACGCTCTACCTGCGTGCTCAGCGCGAGAACGAGGAGCTGCGGGCGCGGATCCGCGATCTGCAGTCGGGCGTTGCGCTGAACCCCCAGCGTCCCGTCTCGCTGATCGGCGCAACGGTGATCGGCACGACCAGCGATCTGCGCCATCCGCTGCTTCGAACGCGTGTGGGAACGGAGATCGGGATCGATGTCAACACGGTGGTGACCTATCGGGGAACACGCCTGCTGGGGCGGGTCGTCCGTGCCGGACGCGGGCTGAGCGAGATCCTGACCATCACGGATCGCTCCAGCACACCCCTGCTGGGGCGGGTCATCCTGCGAGACGACGGTGCGGGACGGCGCTGCACGCTCGTGCCCGTGGGCGACGGCACGCTCGAGGGTCCGGTCGAGGATCCGCGCGAACGCCCCGACCTTGCCCATATTGCGCTGGAGCCCGGCATGCTGGTGCGCCTCGATGACGGGGCCTGGCCCTCGCACGCGCAGATGCTGGAGATCGGAGTCATCGAGCAGATCCGCCCCTCGGAGCAGAACCCCCTGCGTCAGGTCGTCGTCGTGCGCCCGAGCGTGGACCTGACGCGGGTCAGCGAGGTCGAGTTCCGCGTCGAGCAGGACCGGGGCGGGGGCGCGTTTGCCGCCAGCGAGGCAGAGGACGGCGGTTCATGAACTGGGTGCTGTTTGCCATCTGCGCCTGGCTGACGCTGGGGCTGGAACTTGCGCTGCGCGATCTGCTCCAGCTGGGGCCGAGCGGGGTGGCGCCGAGTTTCGTGCTGCCCCTGGCGATCTATGTCGCGATGTGGGCGCCGGCGCGAGCGGCGGTCGGGGCGTGCTTCGTCCTCGGGCTTCTCGTCGATCTGACCGGCCCGCGCATGATCGGACAGACGCCGAAGGTCTTCGCGGGTCCGCACGCCCTGGGCTACATGCTCGCCTGTGCGCTCGTGCTGAATATGCGGGGTGCGATCATGCGGCGCAATCCCGTCTCGCTGATCGTGCTGACCGTCCTGGGGGGAGCCGTCAGCGCAATCGTCGTCGTGAGCCTGCACACGATCCGCCACCTCTACGACCCGTTCGTCTGGGACGCCACGGGTGAGTTGCTGACCGGTCTCGCCGGGGCCCTGTATTCCGGCGTCAGCGCCGGCGTCATGAGCCTGCCGCTGTTTGCCCTGCTGCCGTTCTTCTCCTTCCCGGCGGGGATGCACGGCTCGCGTGCGAGCGTCCACCGGGCATGAGGCGGGCGGTCCCTACACTTGGCGACCATGGCACGACTTGTCTTCTTCGACGACGCCTGCGAGGCCCTCCGGCCGCTGAACGATCTGCGTTGCTCGGGCGACATCCGCATCGGCCCGCTGAGCAACATCGAACGCTTGTGCACCTATCTGGAGAGCGATGTCGGGGCGATCTGGGTGCCCGAAGCGCTCGCCGACCTCGTCCGCGAGGAGCACGATCACATCGTCAACGCCCTGCCCGGCGGCGAGGGCCCCCTGCTGCTGCTCAACGCCCGCCTGCCCATGCCGATCGAAGCCTTCGAACAACTCGAGGCGGGCGCGGCCCTCGTCGAGGCGGCCTCGGGCGATCCAATCGCCATGCTCGTCGAGCGCGACGAGGCGCGGGCGTTTCTCGAGGACGGCACCCTGCCGGAGCGCCGGATCACGGTCGAGGAGCGGGTGCTGCTGAGCCGCCCGTGGCACTTCAAGAGCGCCCGCGACCGCGCGATGGAGATGGACCTTGCCCTCATCAGCGAGGGCGTCAGCCCGGACGACGACGACCTGCCCGAGGGCTGCATGCACATCGGCGAGCATCGGGTGATTCTCGACGATGACGCCGTCGTCTATCCCGGGGTAACCTTCGTGGCCGAGGACGGCCCGGTGGTCGTCGGCGCCCACGCGACGGTGCGCCCGGGCGCGACTCTGATCGGCCCCTGCTTCGTGGGGACGGGCTCGACGGTGCTCGAGCACGCCGTGATCCGCCCCTACACCAGCATCGGGCCCGTGTGCAAGATCGCCGGCGAGGTCAGCGGGTGCGTCTTCCAGGGCTTTGCCAACAAGGCCCACGACGGCTTCCTGGGCGATTCCTGGATCGGCGAGTGGGTCAACCTCGGCGCCCAGACCGTCGGGAGCAACCTGCTGAACACCTACGGCGAGGTCCTGTGCCGACGCGCCCCCGACGCGCCCCGCGAACGCACGGGCGAGACCTTTCTGGGCGCGATCATCGGCGATCATGTCAAGACCGCCATCGGGACCCGCCTGATGACCGGCTGCATCCTGCATACCGGGTGCATGCTCGCCCAGACAGCCCCGGTCAGCGGCACGCTGGCACCGTTCACATGGGCCACCGACGAGGGCCGGCGGGTGTACCGTCTGGACAAGTTCCTCGATGTGATGCGCACCGTGATGGGTCGGCGCGATGTCGAACCCAGCGAGGCGTACCTGCAGCGGGTCCAGAGCCTTTGTTCAGACGCATGAGCCAACACGCGCCGACGCCCTCATGAAGACCCTCTACCTCATCGACGGCTACGCCCAGTTCTTCCGGGCCTATCACGCCATCCGCAGCCCGATGTCCAGCCCCGTCACGGGCGAGCCCACGAACATGACCTTCGGGTTCGTCGGCATGCTGCTGAAACTCCTGCGCGAGGAGGGCTCGATCGGCGAGGGCGGCAACCACGCGGACTACCTCGCCGTCGCGCTGGATGTCTCGGGCGACAAGGGCACCTTCCGCTCGCAGATCTACCCCGAGTACAAGGCGACCCGCCCCGAGCCGCCCGAGGACCTGGAGCCGCAGGTCGATCGCTGCCTTGGCATGCTGGAGACGATCGGCGTGCCCGTGCTCGGAGCCGAGGGGTTCGAGGCCGACGATGTGATCGCGACGCTGGCGACGCGACTGACGCGCGACCTCGCGGACCTGCGCATCCGGATCATCAGCAAGGACAAGGACCTCAAGCAGATCCTCTCGGATCGGGTCGAGTTGTACGACATCCACAAGGACGAGTCCTACACCGCCCAGCGCCTGCGCGAGGAACTGGGCATCACCCCCGATCAGGTCATCGATGTGCTGGCCCTGATGGGCGACTCGGCGGACAACATCCCGGGCGTCGAGGGCATCGGCGAGAAGACCGCCGCCAAACTCATCGCACAATACGGCTCGCTGGACGATCTGCTGGCCCACGCCGACGAGATCAGGGGCAAGCGGGGCGAGAAGATCCGCGCCGCCGACGGCAGACTGCTGCTCAATCGCGAGCTCGTCACCCTCCGGACGGACCTCGACCTCTCGCTGGACCTGCCCGACGCCGACCGACGCCACCTGCGCCTGAGCGAGCTGGAACCCATCCTTCGCGAACTGGGATTCAATCGATTCCGCGACGAACTGCGCACGCTGCTGGGCGATGCGGCACCCGATGCAGCGTCGAGCCCGCCGATTGGCGGACTCTTCGAGCAGCAGACGCTCGACTCGCCGGCGATGCACGCCGACTATCGCGCCATCACCACGCTCGATGACCTCGACGCGTTCCTCGAACGCGTGCGTCAGACGGGATTCGTGGCGATCGACACCGAGACGACCTCGCTCCGCCCTGTGCAGGCCGACCTCTGCGGCGTGTCGCTGTCGGTCGAGGAGGGCACGGGCGTGTACATCCCCGTGCGAAGCCCGGAGCCGGCGAGTCATCTCGACGAGGCGACCGTGATCGAGCGGCTCCGCCCCGTGCTCGAAGACCCCGACATCGCCAAGGTCGGACACAACCTGAAGTACGACCTCATCGTGCTCCGGCGGTGCGGCATCCGCCTGCGCGGGCACGACAACCCGAGCGAGGCCGACGCGGGAAGCACGCTGCGGGGCGACACGCTGATCGCGAGTTTCCTGCTGGATCCGTTGCGGTCGAGCCACTCGCTCGACGCGCTGGCCCTGGCGCTGCTGGACTACTCGACGATGCCGATCCGCGACCTGATCGGCTCGGGGAAAGAGCAGAGAACCTTCGATCAGGTCCCGCTGGATCTGGCGACGCCCTACGCCTCCGAGGACGCCGACATCTCGCTGCGCCTGGCGCGGCGCCTGATCCCGCAGGTGGAGCGGGAAGATCTTGCGAGGCTGTGGCGCGAGGTGGAACTGCCACTGGTCGATGTGCTGGCGAGCCTGGAGTTCAACGGGATCCTGGTCGATCCCGAGGAACTGCAACGCCAGGAGGCCCGCCTGCGCGGGCAGATCGACGAACTTCGCGAGCGGATCCGCGAGGTGGCCATCGAGGAAGCCGGGCGTGCGTTCGATCCCGACAGCCCGAAACAACTCGCGGGGATCCTCTTCAACAAGCCCGACCATGACGAGCCGGGGCTGGGGCTTCGTCCGTTGAAGCGGGGCAAGACGGGCCCGAGCACCGACGCCGAGGTGCTCGAGAAACTCAGCCTCGACGAGAGCGTGCAGACACGGCTGCCGGAGCTGATCCTCGAGTACCGCCAGCTGACGAAACTGGTCAACACCTATCTGGTCAATCTCCGCGAGTGCATCAACGAGCAGACGGGGCGCATCCACGCGAGTTTCCATCAGACCGGTGCCGCCACGGGGCGCCTCTCGTCGAGCGATCCGAACCTGCAGAATATCCCGATCCGCACGCCGATCGGGCGGGAGATCCGGCGGGCCTTCATCGCCCCGCCCGGGCGGGTGCTCATCAGCGCCGACTACTCGCAGATCGAGCTCCGCCTGCTGGCGCACCTGTCGCAGGACGCGGGTCTGATCGAGGCGTTCATGAGCGGTGAGGACATTCATCGCGCCGTCGCCGCACGCATCCACAGGATCCCGATCGACGAGGTGACGCCCGAGCAGCGAAGCGGCGCGAAGATGGTCAACTTCGGGATCGTCTACGGG
>WGEO01000128.1 GCA_015492715.1 Phycisphaerales bacterium
CCCTGATCCGCGAATCGGCAGACATCCTTGACGCGCGTCGCATCCGACACCGCCGAGAACAGCCCGACGAGCACCGCCATCACCAGCCCGTAGCGCATCTGCGTCCTCCCTGACGCCGGCGCACTCCGCGAATCGCGTGCCAGTCAGAAGTTGAAGATGGTGTCCAGCAGGTTCGTCAGCAGCCCCTTGCTCGCGGCCTTCTTGACCGCCCCCGTGTTGTGCTGCTCGATCCGCAGGCTCGCCAGCTGGCTCGACAGCACCGTGTTCTGGCTCGTGATGTCGTCGCGCCGGCAGACCCCGCTCAGCACGAGCAGGGTCTCCTCACCGTCGCGGGCGATGTGCTTGCGGGCCTCAAGCACCAGATTGCCGTTGGGCTTGATGTCGATGATCTCCGCCGTGATCCGCGCATTGAACCGGTCCGTCCGCTCATAGTCGCCCTCGCCCGTGTACTTGTGCGACCCCTTCGCGTCCACCAGGTCCAGACCGCTGAGCCCCCCCTGACGAAGACGAAGTTCCAGCAACTCCCACGGGTCCACGATGCTGTCGAGTTCGACCTTCGTCTTGTTCTGCTTCTTCGTCTCCAGCTTCTGGCTGCTCGTGCTCCTGGACTGCTCGTCCACGATGATCGTGATCAGATCGTGCATCCGGAACTCGCGCGGGGTCGGCGGACGCACCGCAACCATGCTCATCCCGTACAGCTGAGGCGACGGCTCCCCCGACGGCAGCACGACCGACTCCGGAGCGGGCGCCGCCTCCTGATGCACGAACAGACTCTGCGCCTGGGCCACCTGCCCGCACACACACAACGCCCAGATCCACCTCATGCCCCGCCTCCCGCCACGATGATCGCGCGGAGCGGCCCGTCCACGCGCGCACGGATCCGCCTGCGATCGCGCGTCTCGAACTCGATGATGTCGCCCTCGCGACCATCGCCCCGCGCCCGCACCTGCTGGACCTCGATCAGGATCGTCCCGCTCACACAACTCAGCGTGCACAGATCCCCGCGCTTGATCAGGATCGGCGCCTCGATCGCGTGCTCCTCGATCACGCGACCCTCCCGGATGGAGCGGGCCGCGACCTGCCCGCTGAACCCCTCGATCGGCGCAGGGCGCGTCGTCGGGCGGAGCCACTGATCCAGCACCCGCACATGCGACGGATTCAGCGTCTCGCCCCGCTGGATGTCGCGCCCCGCCACCAGCACCCGCCGGCGGATCCGCACCTCGCAGCGCACCGTCCGCTCGTCGATCGTCCGATCACCCTCGAAGAGACGCACACGCACGCTCGGACGATCGCCCAGACCCGTCACACGCGCCAGCACGCTCCGCCCCCTGCGGGCCTGATCCACGAACGCAATCGCACGACGATCGAAGGTGATGCGAAGATCGCCCGCAGGCACGCCGAACGCCTCGCCAAGCACCCGCTCGACCTCCTCGCGCACCGTGCCCTCGGCCCGCGCGGGCTTCGTCACGGGCTTGCGCTCGACCGCCGTCGATTCCACACGGATCCGCGGCCCCAGGGCCAGCACGCCACACGACGAGCCGCGCAGGCTCAGCGCCGACTCGCGCACGCCGTGCGCCCTGAGCGCATCTCGAACCTGCTCGATCCCGATCTCCATCCAGCCGGCGCCCCCCTCGGCACGCTCGATGAGCACGACGCCCGCCGCCTCCTGCGCGCCCTCGCCCGTCACCTGCGCGACATCGCCGACGGTCACCGGATCGCCCACGGCGACGCGCGCCGTCGAACGCATCTCGACACGCAGGATGTCCTCGCCGGCACGACCCGGACCCGCACACACGCACACCACCAGCAGCATCACGGGCGCCAGCCGACGAAGCACACCCATCCGCTCACGCATGCGCCGCATCATGGCCCTACCTTCTCAACTGCGCGACCGAGCGGAGCGTCTCGTCCGCCGCACGGATCGCCTGGCTGTTCATCTCGAACGCCCGCTGCGTCCGGATCAACTCGATCAGCTCGCGCGTCGGGTCCACATTCGACCCCTCCAGCATCCCGTTGATGAGCGTCCCGCGGTTCTCCTCGCCCGGGGCGCCCGTCGTCGGCGGGCCGGAGCCCTCCGTCTCCATGAACAGGTTCTCGCCCACGGGCCGCAGCCCCGCCGGGTTGATGAAGGTCGCCAGTTCGATCTGCCCCTGCTCCTGCGGGGCCGGCTCGCCCTCGATCGTCACGAACACGCGCCCGTCCGAGGCGATCTCGATCTCCAGGGCATTGTCCGGAATGTTGATCGCCGGCTCCAGCCGCCGTCCGGGGTCGCTGGCCAGCACCAGATCGCCCTCGCTGTTGACCACGAAGTTCCCCGCACGCGTGTAGCCGATCTGCCCGTTCTCCGTCTGGACCTGGAAGAAGCCCTTGCCCGCGATCCGCACATCCAGCGGGCGGTTCGTCACGATCACCGACCCCTCCCCGAAGTCGTGCTGCGTCCCCGCCACACGCACGCCCAGCCCCACGAACAGGCCCGTCGGACGCGACTCGCCCAGCGCGTTCTCCACGCCCGGCTGGGCACGCTCGAGATACAGCAGATCCTGGAAGTTCGCCCGGCTGGCCTTGAACCCCGTCGTGTTCACATTCGCAAGGTTGTGCGCCGTGACATCCAACTGCGTGTTCAGGGCGTTGAGCCCGCTCGCAGCCGACTGCATCGCAAGAATCGCCATTGCCCACAGCCTCCGATTATGCGATCCGTCCGAGCCCGTTGATCGCCCGCTCGATCAGGCGATCCTGCTGGGCGATCATCCCGATATTGGTCGCAAACGCCCGGCTCGCCGCCGTCATCTCCATCATCGCGCTGATGGGATTGACGCCCGATCCCTCGATCGCGCCCTGCACGATCGTGCCCGAGGCCCGTTCCAGCCCGCCCGTCATGGTGCGTGCGTCCGGGGCGTACATCCCCTCACCGGCCGGTTGCAGCCCGCGCGGATCCTCCACCCGCACCAGGGCCAGACGCGCAATCGGCACGCCATCCACCCGGATCTGCCCGCGTGCATCGATCTGGATCGAGCCACGCTCGGGCAGGCGGATCTCCCGCTGATGCTCGTCCAGCACCGCCTTGCCGTCCGTGGCACGCACCAGCAGCCCGTCCGCACCCCGCGCAAGACGCCCGTCCCGTGTCAGGCGCAGCGTGTCGCCGTCCTGCCCCGACTCGTGCCGGAGCACGAAGAACCCCTCGCCCCGGATCGCGATGTCCAGGTCGTTGCCCGTCTGCTCGATCGGCCCCTGCACCAGCGACAGACGCGTCGGCGACATCATGACCCCCGCCCCCAGACGCTCGAGCATCGCGTTGGAGGGAAGATGCCCCAGCCCGTCCTCGGCCCGCACGGGGTCGCGCTGGCGTGCGATCGCCAGCGAGGGCTTGAACCCGGGTGTGCTCGCATTGGCCAGGTTGTTCGTGATCACATCCTGGCGGTACATCGAGGTCAGGGCACCCGACGCCGAGATGTACATGCCGTAGTCCATGCGTGCCTTCCTGTGCGCCCAGCGCCGACCGAGCCCCCACAATCCGCGTGCCACACGCGCAGGAACCGAGGGGCGAGCCCGCCCCTCGCGCACGCGCAACAAGCGCGCGCGCAACAATGCGCCATGCCCGCCGATGACCCATTCCTGCGCTACCACCGCCAGATGCTGGTCGATGGCGTCGGGCGAGAGGGTCAGGAGCGACTGCGCAGCGCCCACGCCGTGATCGTCGGGTGCGGGGCCCTGGGCTGCACCAGCGCCCAGC
>WGEO01000129.1 GCA_015492715.1 Phycisphaerales bacterium
CCTTGCATCGGCGTCGGCGATGGCCCAGGATTTCTCATTTTCATACAGCTTCGTCATATTAAATACTTTCGACAACTCGGACAATTTTCCATACGATAGCGATTATATCTTTGGTGCCGGGTTCATCAGTGGGGGGGTGTCGATCGCTGGGGGGAACGCCAATGTGGCCTTCAACCCTCAGAGCATCACGATGGACGCGACCTCGCTCGCTCCGAATTACTTTGCAGGGGGGATTACCGCATTCAGTCGGTTTTCGCCAGCTGCGGACGCGACACTCGACATCTCTTGGGACTTCTCGGGTGATGTGGACCCCGATGACTTATGGGTCGACTCAATCTTGGAGATCTCTGATCCGAGCGGAACCGTTGTGTTTTCTGTGGACCTTTCGAACCCGGTCGGCAACGCCCAGTTGCCCGTGTCGGCGGGCGTGGGGGACTACACATTGGTCGGCACGACGATCGCCTTCGACGGGAGCGGCACCTCGTCGTACAGCGTGGTGATTCCCGCTCCGGCTGGCGGGGCGATCCTGGCCCTGGGCGGCCTGCTCGCGACGCGCAGACGACGCTGAGCATCCATGTGATCTCTCGGCGGCCCGCCTCCAGCCCGGGGGCGGGCCGTGCTGCTTGTCTGGCAGGATGTCGTCTGGTGGTTCTGCGCGGGGAGGCTCACAGGTAGGATGCTCCCGATGATGCAGACCGGTGGGCATGGTGGATTGATCGGGGGGGGCGGATTGAGTGTGCGTGCCCGCGCGATCGCCGAGGCCCGGCGGGCTTTGAGCGAGGGCGACGCAAAGCGTGCCTCCCGAGCCCTCGAACCTCTGATGAAGCGGGCGAAGGCGGATCCGGAGGCCCTGTTCCTCGCGGGCGTCTGTGCCGAGCGGAGGCGCAAGATCACGCTGGCGGCGGACCTTGCCCGCCGGTCGCTTGCCCTGCTGGAGCATCCCGACGCGCAGTTGCTGCTGGCCCGTTGCGAGCGTGTGCGGGGCAACACGGACGCGTGTGTGTCGCTGTGCGATGCGGTGCTGTCGCGTCATCCCGATTCGCTGCCTGCGCGCGTGGTCAAGGGCGGGGCACTGGAGGAGGCGGGGCGGTTCGACGAGGCGCGGGCCGTGATCGAGCCGCTGATCGAGGGGGGGATCGACGAGCCCGCGGTCCGGTTCGAGTGGGCCAAACTGCTGGTGCAGGCCAAGGAGTATGGCGAGGCGATCGCGCTGATCGATGCGCTGCTGGAGCGTGCCGACAACGACGAACTGCGACGGGCGGCATTGCACCTGCGGGCCAAGGCGTGCGACCGGATGGGCGACTACGACGGGGCGTTCGCGTCTGCGGCGCGTGCCAACGAGATCGGCAAACTCGAGTTCAGCCCGGAGCTCTACGAGCAGCAGGTCAGCGTGCTGATCGAGAACTGGTCGCGCGAGGCGATGGAGCGGTTCCCGATCAGCGACTGCGACAGCGAGATTCCCGTCTTCGTCGCGGGCATGCCCCGCAGCGGGACCAGCCTCATCGATCAGATCATCGACGCTCATCCGAGGGCCGCGGGCGTGGGGGAGCTGGCGACGATCGAGCGATTTGCGATCGAGCTGGCGGCGGCGTGGGATCCGGACGCCGAGCCGCCCGCCTGCTTCGGGCGGTATACCCCGCAGCGATGGACGAGGGCGGCGCGTGCGTATGTGCGAGAGATCACGCGCCAGGCGCCGGACGCCGAGCGCATCGTGAACAAGGCGCTGGGGAACAACAAACTGGTGGGGCTGATCGCGCGTCTGTTCCCCCGCACGCGGATCATCCACGCGATCCGCGACCCGCGCGATGTGGCCATCAGCTGCTTCATGGGCGGGTTCAACAACAATCTGCATCCGTGGACGACGCAGATCGACTGGGCGGCACGGGCGTGGGAGCAATCCATGCGGATGATGGAGCACTGGAAGCGATCGCTGGATGTTCCGATCCTCGATGTGCATTACGAGCGGCTCGTGCGCGATCCTGACACGGAGTTCCCGCGGATCATCGAGTTCCTGGGGCTGGAGTGGGACGACGCCTGCCGCGAGTTCCACAAGAGCCGAAGGACCGTTCGCACGCTCAGTTACGACCAGGTGAACCGCCCGCTGTATACCAGCAGCGCCGGCAGGCACCGGAACTACGCCAGGCACATCGCGGGGGTGTCGTTTCCTGTGTATGACGCCGGGTGCTGAGATGCCGGCGCCCTGCGGGTGCATTTATCCAATCTATGATTGCGCTGGTGGGCATCGGGCCGGCAGGCTGCGGGAGGTCTCATGCGAGCGATCGTGACGGGTCAGGTGGGGATGGACAAGAAGCCGTACCTGGAGGAGGTGCGCGATCTCGCGCTGAGCCAGGGCGAGCCGCTGGAGGTGTTCCATGTGGGGGATCTGATGTACGCCGAGGCCCCGGATGTGCGTCCGGGGAAGATCCTGGACTTGCCGCTGAGCCGCCTGAACAGCCTGCGCCGCTCGGCGTTCAAGGACATCATCAGCCAGAGCGCGGGGATGCCGAATCTGATCGTGAACACGCACGCGACCTTCCGCTGGCGACACGGGCTATTCGCGGCGTTCGACTACGACCAGTTGGCCAAGCTCGAGCCGGACCTGTTCGTGTGTCTGGTGGACAATGTGGAGGTCGTGCACGATCGTCTGCACGCCGAGCACGATATCGACGCGACGCTCAAGGACTGCATGGTCTGGCGTGAGGAGGAGATCCTTGCAACCGAGCTGATGAGCAAGGCGATTCCGGGCAGCCAGTTCTACATCGTCAGCCGGGGGCGGCATCAGAGCACGGCCCGCACGCTGTTCCGCCTGGTGTGTCGCCCGGACATGCGCCGGGTGTATCCGAGTTTCCCGATGAGCCATGTGGTGGACATGCCCGATGTGCTCGAGGAGATCAACCACTTTCGCGATCAGCTCGCCGAGCACTTCATCACCTTCGATCCCGGCGATGTGGACGAGAAGTTGCTTCTCGAGCGTGCGATCGAGGCGATGCGTGAGGGGCACGAGTTCTTCGAGCACACGCCGCACGCCTTCGGCGGATCGC
>WGEO01000130.1 GCA_015492715.1 Phycisphaerales bacterium
GGGGTGGGCGGTGTAGGAGCCAGCCGGGCGGTGGGACTCGAAGCGAGTGGGAGCGCAGATGTATCCTGCGGCGGCACTCGCGGCGACGACGGCGGGCGAGGCGAGGTAGACCTCGGCGTCTCGGGATCCCATGCGGCCCTTGAAGTTCCGGTTGGTGGCGCTGATGGCGGTCTGGCCCGGCTCGACGGTGCCGCGTCCCAGGCCGATGCACGGCCCGCAGCCGGGGGGAAGGGGGATGGCGCCGGCGTGGAGGAGGGTCTGCCAGTCGCCGGATTCTTCTGCCTGCTGCTGGACCTGTGCGCTGGCGGCGGCGACGAAGAACTCGACGCCCTCTGCGACCTTGCGGCCTTCGAGGACACGGGCGGCCTCGTGGAGGTCCTCGAGGCGGGCGTTGACGCAGGAGAGGAGATATGCCTTCTGGATGGGGACCTTTTTCTGCTCGATCTCGGGCAGGGGTGTCATGGTCTTCACATGGTTCGGGCCCGAGACATGGGGGATGACGGTGGACAGGTCGAGGGTGAGGTCTGCGGCGTAGTGGGCGTCCTCATCGGCGGCGAGGCGCCGGCTCCACCAGGATTCGACATCGTCGTGGGAGAAGTAGGCGCGTGAGTGCGGGGAGCGTCTGCCGGGGCGTCGGGGGCTTTCGAGGGCGTCTGCGCGGGCGTGGAGCCAGTCGCGGAGGGTCTCGTCGAAGGGGAAGATGCCGGCCAGTGCGCCCCACTCGGTGGTCATGTTGGCGATGGTCATGCGCTGGTCCATGGTGAGGGACGCGACGCCCTCGCCCGTGAACTCGACGGCGTGGTTGAGGACCTCGTCGTTGTTGAACAGGCCGCAGAGGGCGATGATGACATCCTTGCCGACGACGCCCGGGGCGAGGGTGCCGGTGAGGGTGCATCGTGCGACGCGGGGGACCTGCCACCATGTGCTGCCTGTGGCCCAGATGCATGCGGCGTCGGTGCGGACGACGGGCGTGCCCAGGGCGGCGAGGGCGCCGTAGAGGTTGGAGTGGGAGTCGGAGCCGACGACGAGGGATCCGGGTGTGACATATCCCTGCTCGACCATGACCTGATGGCTGATGCCGGTGCCCGGCGGGTAGTAGTCGATCTCGTGCTCTGCGCTGAAGCGGTCGATCTTCGCGTACTTGGCGAGGTTCTCTGGGGAGTGGTTCTGGATGTCGTGGTCGATGGCGAAGACGGGCTGGGAGGGATCGAAGACGCGGGGTGTGGTGCCTGCGCGTTCGAAGATGGCGTGGAACTTGGGAATGACGGCGCCCGTGTTGTCGTGGGTCATGACATGCTTGGGACGGATGCGGATGATGTCTCCCTGTCGCGGCGGGGCGCTTGCGTTCTGGGCGTAGCGTTCGGCGATCTTCTCGGTGAGTGTGCGTCCGGGCATTGGTGGATCCTGTGCGGGGTCGGTCAGCGGCTCTTGCGTCCGAGGTATTTGGCGATGTCGAAGTCGACGAAGTCGGCGTGGTGGAAGATGATGGACTCGATGGATCGCTGGACCTTGTCGCCCTCATGGCTGTGGGTGGCGACGATGTGCATGACCTCGGGCGGGATGTTGTGCTTGTAGCAGAGGGCGACGCCGGAGAAGGGGTGGCGGAGCATCTCGCCGAAGTGGCCCTTGATCACCTTGCCATTCTCGTCCTTGTCGAACTCGAGGGGCTTTCCGACATCGGCGAGGAGGGAGCCGGCGATGAGGTAGTCCATGTTGATGGGGATGCGGTCGCCAAAGACCTCTTTGAGGACGCGTGCGATGGCGATGCACTGCTTGCAGCAGGAGTTGAGGTGCTCGATGTATCGGAGGTCGATGTCGCCTGCGAGGAGGGTGAAGGGGATGGCGCGGAGTTCGTCGACGGTCCAGCCATGGCCGCCGCAGCCGGTCCGGATGGCCTCCATCCAGACATTGGCGACATTCTCGCGGAGCGTGGGGTCCTGGATGTCCATGAGGTTGGGGAAGAGTTCTGCGACGAACGGGATGTTGCTCACGGGCTCTTGCTCCTTGTGTCAGATCCTGGTTCGAGGGTAGGATGAGCCTCATCGCTTCGGAGGCGGGCGAATCGGACGACATCGTGGCGTGTGTTCTGCTTGCGGACGAAGGCCCGCAGGACGCCCTCGCGGGAGAACCCGAGTTTCTCCAGGACGCGCATCGAGGCGGTGTTCCAGGGGAAGGTGTCGGCGGTGATGCGTTCGATGGGCGGATTTCGGTGGCGCAGCGCCCAGCTGCAGATCTCGGCGAGGGCCTCGGTCATGATGCCCTTGTTCCAGTGGTCGGGGTGGAGGACATAGCCGAGCGTGCTGCGGGCGTGGGCGTCCGGGGCGCTGAGGCCTGCCTCGCCCACGATCCGGGCGTCGAGCGTGATGGCCCAGTGGTGCATCTCCCGGCGCGAGGCGCTTGCGAGGAGTTCGTCGAGGCGGTCGCGGGCGGCCTCGGGGCTCAGTGGATGGGGGATGCTCAGGATGGCGCAGGCGACCTGCTCGCAGGACCAGATCGAGGTCAGGGCGAGGAGGTCGTCTGCTGTGGGCGGGCGCAGGTGCAGGCGGGGCGTGCGCAGGTCGGGGGTGAACGGTGGCTCGGGGTCGAGTCTGCCCCACTCCTGGCGGAGGATGGCGCAGAGGACGAGGTCGTGACGCCGCCCCATGCGGAGCAGGTGGGATCGCTGGATGCCCTCGCGCCGGAAGCCGAGTTTGCGCTGGACCTGCCAGCTGGCCTCGTTGCCCGCGAAGTAGCCGGCGAAGATGCGCTCGAGCCCGAGGTCGGCGAAGGCGTGGTCCAGAAGCGTGCGGCAGGCCTCGGTGGCGTAGCCCCGGTTCCAGTGCTCGCGGGCGATCCAGTAGCCCAGTTCGGCGTGGGCGTGGGCGGAGTCGATGATGAGGCCGACCATGCCGAGCAGCGTGCCGGTGTCGGCGTCGGTGATGGCGTAGTTGGCGTGGGTGTCGGCGTGGTCGGCGCAGAATGCGATGAAGTCGCGGGCGTGGTCGATGGTGTAGGGCACGGGAATGGAGCTGGTCCATCGGGCGAGGGCGGGGTCGCGGCAGGCGCGATAGATGGCG
>WGEO01000131.1 GCA_015492715.1 Phycisphaerales bacterium
GTGTACAACCGGTTCGAGGCAACGACAGATCCCGCGAAGATGCGCGAGTCTATCCTCCAGGCGCCCGTCGAAGACCCTGAGAATCTTCTTCGCGGCGATGACGCAATGAGGATCCGTGAGTCGGTGAGTGAGTTCCTGCTTGCAAGGATCGGCGCCGATTCCCCGGAAGAATACATCGCCTGGATGGAATCGCGGGGCTACCGGTTCAAGAACCTCGAGGAGTTCGAGCGCGATAACGGGCCGATCGAGTGGCTTCTGAACGAGCTTGGGCTGGAGCCCACGGCATCCCTCCGCGAGGTCTTCGATGCTCTGTGGGAGTATCCGCCCTCGCAGCGGGCGCGCATCAGCGGGATCTGTGTCGGCGACGGGGCGATGCTCGTAACCGTCGGACATGGGGTGAAGCATCGCCCGATGTCTCGTCGCCCTGAGGGAAGGCTCGGGATGATGCTGTGGGTCGGCATGTCTTCCTCTGCGTGTCGGTCTTGGCTGCGTCCGCCTGTGACTCGCGACGAGATCGTCGAGCGCGACGGAAGCGTGCGAACAGCCCTGGTCAGCCTGATCGCCCATGTGCCCGGATCGGGGCGTCGCCCGCTCCATGTCGCCCTCTTTCATGACCCGGTGGAGGACCAATGGTGGATCGATATGATCGCGGTCAATAACTATTCGGGCACGAGCGACGCGTGGACATGCATGGAGTTCTGATACGATAGAACTGACTGAGGGGAGCACATAGCCATGTGCGGTGGACGAGCCAGAATCGCAGTGGCGTTCCTGCTCGGCTTTGTATTCCTTGCCGCAGGTGTCGCGAAGGCGTCAGATATTGCGTCCGCCCGAAACGCGATGGATTTGGTTGCGGCATTGATCCTGGGCGATGCGGCACCCTCGAGGTCTGCCCTCGATGGGCTGGCCGCCCTGCTGGTTGCGGGAGAGGTGAGTCTGGGACTGTCGCTCATGATCTTTGGCACGCGATGCGTGTTCCCGTCGCTGCTCAGTGCGGGACTGCTCGCGGCATTCTCGATCATTCTTTTCATTCTTTTGGTCACGCCGGGTGCGCCATCATGCGGCTGCTTTGGAGGGTGGAAGGCCCTCCGGGCCGATGCGCAGTCGAGCGCGATCTTCGGCATCATCCGGAATGCCGGTCTCTTTGTCGCGTCGCTCTGGCTTGCCGCAGGCGGCATTTCCCGCGCATCGACCATGCCACGCGAGAAAACCAACACGCGGAAGGGCTTCACACTCATTGAGATCATCATCGTGATCGCGGTTGTCGGCGTGCTCATCGCCATCACGGTTCCGGCGTTGCGAGGGGCGAAGAGAACAGCGAAGGATGTCGAGAGTCTGCGTGCGATCGGGCAGTCGGTCGCCGCCGTGGCAGTCTATAGCAGGTTGTCCGACGACTATCTCCCGTATCTGGGCGTGCCGGGCAGACCCGAGCGAGGCACGATGCCGGGAAGCATGTGGTCGTGGAACCCGCCTCGGTACTTCTGGGGACAGACGAAGTACTGGCCTACGGCGCTCGACCGACATGGCATCGATCTGAGCGGGATCCGCGAGATCACGCGTTTGAATGGTCCGCCGCGGATACGATCATTTTTCTTCATGACGCATGCCGCCCATGCGCGACCGGAATACTGGGTTGGTCCGGAGATTCCGGATGATGAGCGTCTCTACGCGGGAGTCCGCCTGGGTGAAGCGGTCTTTCCCTCGGGGAAGGGCCTGTTGCTCGATGTCGATTTTCGGGACCATGTATCGTCGGACGGCGCACCTCACCCGAGTGTGCCATGGAATATCGGATTCTTCGATGGGTCGGCGAGAACGGAGTGGTCCGATTGGGATTTGGACCGGCTCACCGATCTCGAACGCCCCTACGGCGCCATCCCGTGGCGTGTGCTCACAACACATGAGGGCGTTCGCGGGATAGATTTTCCGCGTCCATGATCCGGAGCCTCGCCCGCAGGGCGCGGCAGTGTATCGCTGGCCGTCGCTCGTCCCGCACCCGCAGCGCTGGAACCATCGAGCCGCTCTGAGATCTCACATCCGCAGCGAGATCATCAGCGACACGAAGGGAGCCGCATCGAGGTCGGTGTCGGCCAGCTCAGCTCCCGAGGCGTTCTCGATCTCGATGGACTGGAGGAAACTCATCCCCGCCCGGGTGCGCACGGACAGATCCGGCGTCGGCTCCCAAGTCGCCCCCAGCGCCACGGGCAGACGGGTCTCACGGAGCACACCCGACGGCACGGGTCCGTCGTCGTCCAGGCGAAACTCGCGTCCCTCATAGCCGGCGTCGGCGAAGAAGGTCCAGGTCTCGCTGGATGCGTAGGCGAGCCTCAGGCGAACACCGCCGGCGTTGCCCTCACTGCCCAGCGACCAGCGGTCGTCGATCTGCCAGCGGATACTCGCGATCGGGACGACGAGCACATCATCCTCGAGCCTCGTTCGCACGAGCACGCCGGCGCCGATGCTCAGGGCGTCGCTGACGCGATATGAGCCCAGGGCCACGCCACCGAGCGAGAGGCCGTCGTCCAGGTCGGCTCCGGGCTCTGCCGAGACGCGGATTTCCCCGCTCGTGATCAGTGTCCAATCCGGGCTGAGGCGTGAGGTCAATGCCGCAGCGAGCGTGGTTTGGCTCGCGCTGTCGAGCGGGTCGGCACCACCGGCCAGAAGATCCGACGACGAGAAGTCGTAGAAACTGAGTTCCTCGCCGAGCGTGATCGTGACGCGATTGGCATCGTCGGCCTTGAACGAGGCGGCGAGGCTCCCGCCGATGCGAGCGACGGACAGATTCCCGTCGGCATCGTCGAAGTCCGATTGCAGGGTCCACTCACCGCCGGCTGAGAACGAAAAGGATACGGGCGGGGGAGCGGCGGTCTCCGTCTCGCTCGTCTGGGCGAAGAGGGGCGAGGCTCCGCCCAGCAGCATGCAGGTGGCGATCGTGGCTCGGGTCATGGAGTGGATGGTAGCCGCCATCGACGAGTATTCGTGCTGAGGTCGTGTGCGGGGGCATCAGCCGCCCGTCAGCAGGCGGACCCGTTGCATGAGCCTCTGGATATCCGGCTCGAACGAGTAGGAATACAGGCCGAGGACCTGGCGGTCCGGTCCCACCAGGATCAGTTTCGACGGGTGGTTGATGTTGACCATCTGCCCGCCCCCCTTCGTGGGGATCATGCGGGATGGATCGGGCGAGACATCGAAGGACAGGGCATCACGGGCGATCGCCCAGGTCGCATCCTTTGTGCCCGTCAGGAATCGCCAGCGAAGGGGGTCTGCGCCGAGCTGGTCGGCATAATCCCGCAGGCGCTCCGGCGTGTCGCGTTCCGGGTCGACGCTGATGCTGACGAAGCGCACGCCTGTTCCCCGCAGCTCGTCTTGCAGGCGGGCCATCTGGGCGTTCATGCCCGGACAGACGAAGGGGCAGTTCGTGAAGATGAAGTCGAGGATCGTGTATCTGCCCTCAAAGATGGAGGCGTCGACGGGGTTGCCGTCCTGATCAATGAGCGCAAAGTCGGGGATGCGATAGTCTTCCAGGCCCGGATCGGGCGCGCGTGCCCGCCGGACTTCGGGCGACTCACCGCCGACCATGATCGCGATGCTGCTGACAAGCAGCAGGATTCCCGCGATGAGCATCGCCGGCATCAGCCATGCGGGCATGCGTCGCGCGGCGTCATGATGTTTGGTGTTCTCAGGCATCGGGCCGTACCCGTCCAAAGCGAGCCATGCATGAGGGGGCGAGCAGACCGAAGAGGCAGAAGGCGACGGAGCCGACCCACGCCCACGGCCCCAGCGAGCCCTCGCCGAGCATTGCCTGACGGAGCGCATCGGTCGTCCATGTGAGCGGATTGACATGCATGAGCAGGCTGAGCCATCGGGCGGCAGAGTCGAGCGGAAAGAGGGTCCCACCGAGCAGCCACATGGGCAGCAGGACGAGATTCATCACACCGTGGAACCCGCCGACGCTCTGCGTGCGCCAGGCGAGCGCTAGCCCCAGCCCGGTCACGCCGGCGCTCATCATGGCAAGCGCGAGAACGCCCAGCAGCCAGCCTGCGGCGGGGGGGGAAACGCCCGTCAACGGAGAGAGGGCGAGGATCAGGACTCCTTGGGCCAGGGCCATGACGACCCCGCCGAGCAGTTTGCTGAGCATGACCGCCCATGTCGGAGCCGGGCTGACCAGCACGCCCTGCAGGAAGCCGTGCTGGCGATCCTCGATCAGCGAAATGGCTCCGAAGACGGAGGCGAACATCGCGACCATGGACGCCATGGCGGGCACGAGGAACGAGCCATATCCCGTTTCTCCGCTCGCAAACGCGCCGGCGAGCCCGCTGGCAAAGACGAGCCAGATCAGGGCGACCGTTCCCACGCCCGCCACGACACGCGCTGGCTGACGCAGCACGCGCACGATCTCCCGGCCGGCGAGTGCCCGCAGTGCCGGAACGATCGTCGTCGTCGGAGGCACGCTCATGCGCGAGTCTCCTGCAGGCTCTCGCCCGTGAGTGCAAGATAGGCATCACTCAGCGTCGCGGGGCCTACGCAGAACGAAGCCGACGCCTCGGCGAGGCGGGCAAGCAGATCTGGGGGTGATCCGTCGAGCGGGAGGAGCAGTTCGCGGCCTGCTTTCACGGGCGTCGTGCTGGTCAGGTTTTTCAGCAGGTACTCGCTCTCGGGCGTGCGCACGACACGCACCAGGCGCGTGCCATGAGCGGCACGCAGAGACTCGGGCGTGTCGTCGGCGATGATGCGCCCGTGATGGATCATCACCACCCGATCGGCTCGCTCACCCTCATCCATCAGATGGGTCGCACTGACGATGGTCAACTGCGGGCGTTCCTCGCGCACCCGGCCCAGGAGGTCCAGAAAGTCCAGGCGTGCGGCGTGGTCCAGGCCCGTCGTCGCCTCGTCGAGCAGGAGCAGATCGGGATCGTGGATCAATGCCCGCGCAAGGTCCGTCCGTCGCACGAGCCCGCCCGAGAGCCTCGCGACACGCTCGTGAAGGCGATCGTCGATCCCGAACTGGCGGGCGGATTCCGACACGCGGGCTCGAACATCTCGAAGACCGAACAGGGCCGCCTGAGTCCGAAGGTTCTCTTCGACGCGCAGGAGCGGATCGAGACTCGGGCTCTGGAACACGACACCCAGACGCGAGCGAATGTGTGCAAGGGCCGTCGAATCGTCCGCGGGATGACCGAGCAGACGGAGTGTGCCACCCTGGGGCCGTTCCAGTGTCGCCAGAAGACGCAGGAGCGTGGACTTGCCCGACCCGTTGGGGCCCAGCAGCGCGACCCACTGACCCCGGGGAATCGTAATGCTCACATGATCCAGTGCCGCCCTATCCAGCGTGCGATATCGCCGGACGATGTCCCGCGCATCGACCGCGAGGTCTTCTCGCGGATGCTCATGATCGAGGCTGTCAGATGAGGGCATCGGCGAGGAGGGCGAGCAGAAGGATCGGCAGATGGATGACGGAGGCGATGAACACCCGCCGTGCCATGGCGACGGTCTTCTCCCGGGCCAGACGGATGCAGAGAACAAGATACGCGATGCCCGTCACGCCCGCGACGATGCCGTAGCCCGCTCCGATGGTCCCGGGCAGAGCAAGGATCGGGCTCAACGATGCCAGCAGCAGGAGTGCCCCGGTGATGAGCATCGTCCAGGCCGTCAATCGACCGTTGGGATCGAGCACGGGCAGCACGCGAAAGCCCCCCTGCTCGTAATCGTCGCGATACATCCACGCGATCGCCAGGAAGTGCGGGAGTTGCCAGATCGTCATGATCGCGACCAGGCTCAGACCCCCGGCGTCGAGCACGGTCGAAAAATCATGCGAGCCCGCGATCGCCGTCCATCCGATCAGCGGCGGAAGCGCACCGGGAATGGCTCCGACCAGCGTCGCCCAAGGGGAATACACCTTCATCGGCGTATACAGCAGGACATAGATCAGCGTGCAACTCAGCGATACGGCTGCGGGGACCGGACCGAGCAGCACCCACAGCAGCACCGCCCCCGCAAGCGAGAGCATGGTTCCGAACAGGAAGACGGCTCCCGGGCCGACAGCCCGCACGGGCAGGGGCCTGCCCGCGGTCCTTCGCATCTGCGCATCCCGCGCACGCTCCATCCACTGGTTCAGACTGTTGGCCCCGCTGGCGCTCAGGCCCGTCCCCACGCTGACGACCAGCAGCGCCCACAGGAGCGCCCCCCATGAAGGCATTTCACCCGCCAACGCCGCCAGTGCCGAACCGATGAGCGCCGTGATCACCACCATGCGGGTGATACGGGGCTTGGTCGTCTCGATGAGCGCTCCGAGGATTGCCCCAGGGGTTCTCGGAAGCGTCTGGGTCAGTGCCGATGTCCCCCGGCTCATGGTTGACTCCACTGCTGCAAGCCCCTTCCCGGCATTCCCGCCAGCCCGCAACCGATGCGGTCTGGCAAGAATCATACCCCAACCGATTCCCGAATCATCGGCACATGCTCAGGGTGAGGCTGGAATCCGGATCTCCGCCCATACGGGGTAGTGGTCGGACGGGAACCCGTGCGGCCAGGTCGATGGGGTATGGCGCCAGACCCCGGATCGCGTGATCTCGAGTTGGCGCGAGACGAGGATGTAGTCGGCGCGCTTGCCAAAGGCAGCCGTATCCGTCGCGTCGAGATCCTCGCCGTCCATGACCGGCGGGTCCAGAAGCGGCGGGGGCGTGATGCGTACCCGCCGATTCGACAGAAGGAGGTCCTGAATCGGGTTGCCGACACCCGTGCCTTCCTCCGCGTCCGCGTTGAGATCCCCCATGATGACGAACTTCGACCCCGGCATCAGACCGCCCGTCTCGCCCTCGTCATCGACAAGGTAACTCAGGCCCGAGATGTAGTCGCGCCAGAAGCGGATCTCGTCGAAGTTCCGCTTCTGATTGCGTTGCTCGGGGCCGTCGAAGGCGGGCGGCGTCGGGTGGCTGCACAGCACATGCACGACGGATCCGTTGGGAAACCGGATCGGAATGTCCCAGTGGCTCTTGGAACTCAGGCGGAGCAGGCCCACCTCGTCTTCGCTGTAGAAGGGGGTGCCGTCCTCGTTCACGGGCAGCAGTGGGGCGGGCAAATAGTTCCACGGAAATCGCTGGAATGTCCGGATCGATGCGTCCACGACCTCGAGCCGTTCGTCGACGAGCAGGGCCATGCCGTACTGGCCGGGAAACTCCCCAAATCCCCAGCAGTCGTTGCCATAGGCCTGACCTTTCTCGCTTGAATCGCCGGGCGTGCCGTCGGGATGTGTCGGGGCGGGTATCGGAAACGAGGTCACGATCTGTCCGTCGTTGTCGAGGTCGAACCCGCTTGGAATGCCGGTGTTGACGGGGAGCATGATCGTGCGATAGTGGATCGGTGAAAGCCCCTTGGCCTGGGGAATACTCAGGTAGTTCTCCACGAAGCGTGCGGCATTCTGTCCGGGCTCGGCTCCCTCGGGCACGCCCGGCGCTCCCGGGATGTCGTAGGCAATCTCGTTGAGCAGGATCACATTGGGACGGATGCGCTGGATGGTCTCGGCGAGGGCTCGCACGCGGGGCTGGTCGTTGCGCACAAGGTCGTCCGTGCGCACATCCCAGAGGTTGAAGGTGGCAAAGCGGACGGACACATCCTGTGCAGACAGCGGGCCAGCCAGCATGACGGCGATCAGGAGCGTGCCGAGGCGGTGCATGGTGGTTCTCCTCTACCAGAGCCAGCGTCTACGGTAGCGGATCGGGGGCCGGGGTATCGGCGATCACGGTCCGCTGACGACACGAACCGCCGGCGGGATGTGAGGGCGTCCGGATCTTGCCGCACCCGCATGAGCAAAACTTCGGTGGGTTCCGTGTGTGTCTTCTTCGAGGATGACATGCATTCGAAAGTTTTTCCGGATTCGGCTCACACGGCCGCACGCGAAGCGTCCTTTTCTCGTGGGGGAGCGCGGAGAGAGTTTGTGGGGAATGGGGCCGACACAGATATGCGTGCGAATGGGATCCGTGGTCGAGGCTGGAACAGGATGCGCAAGCAGATTGCGCAGAGGCTCTGGGTGGTCAAGGGAACGCGTTCGATCCGGCAGTTTGCCGAGGACATGGGTGTTGATCGAGAGACGCTCCGGCGGGCTCTGAGCGGTGACCTCTATCAGGTCGAGATCATCGTTCGGGTGTGCGAGATCGAGGAGATCAATGCGAACTGGCTCCTGTTCGGGATCGGGCCGCAGAAAGGACGGGATCTGGTTTCGCTGGTGATGTCTGCGGTGGAAGAGCATGAGTTCGGCGAGGAGGCCTCGCGGGTCATTCTGGACTCGGTGCAGTCCGGTCATCGTCGGGGCTCTCGCGCAGACGCTCGATTGCGGCTCGCAGGAGGTCGCCAGCCTCGCGGCAGTCGTCGAGGTTCGACACGCGGTCGAGTTCGCTCCTGAGGATCGCCAGTTTTTCGGCGTCGGGTAGGTTCGGGTCGAGCATCGTGCTCGTCGCGTGGTCCATGGCAGCGATCGTGACTGCGACAGGATCGCGTTCGTCCAGTTCGTTCAGCCATGGCAGCAGGTATGCCTCGATGATCCGGCGTGCGTCCTGCGTGGCACCGCTCTGTATGAAGGTGTAGGCGAGGACGAAGGCCGCGATGCGTGCGTCGATGTGATGCGTCCGCCCGCCTGCTTCCATCTTGCGGAGGAAGTCTCCGAGGCGCTGGATCCGCATGTCCACGCCGATCTGGTGTCCGTCGTCATCCAGCACATCGAGGGACGACAGGTAGTCCAGCCAGACCATGGCGGGAATGATCGTGCTTCGCGGGTTTCGTGTCGCTCTGGAAGACTGAACCGAGGCCATGAGGAAGAGTTGGCGAAGGCTCCTCTTCGTCTGCTCGTTGAGTTCGACGGCCCGTTGTTCTGCGCGGGCGGCCTCGACCGCCCGGATGCGGGCGACGCGTTCACGCTGGATCAGTGCCCCTGCCACGCCGCCCGATCCGATCACGAGCAACGCAAAGGCGATCGTCGCATGCACGGGGTGCCGGCGCATCCAGAGCAACGCTCGACGGGGCACGGGCGTCGGTAACCACGGGATGGGTTCGTGGGCGAGCCAGCGTCTGAGGTCCTCGGCGAACTGGGCAGCCGAGGGATAGCGATCGGCGGGGTCGGCTTCGAGTGCCCGCAGGCAGATTCGGTCGAGATCGCGCGAGATTCCCGGGGCTTGGGGTGGGGGGCCATTCCTGAGTCTGCGTTCGATGTCTTCGCGGGTCTCGCCGTTGGGGAGCCTCCCCGTCAGCAGGTAGTACAGGATGCCGCCCAGTGCGTAGATATCGCTGGGCGGGGCGGCACCGGCGTCATCCAGCGATTCCGGCGCAGCGAACGCCCGGTTGCCTCCCTTTCTGGGCGTGTCGATGCCCGACGCGAGGTTGAAGTCCGCGATCTTGGATGTGCCCCGTTCCGTGAGGAGGATGTTCTGAGGCTTGAGATCGGCGTGCACGAGGCCGGCGTTATGGAGTGCCTGGATGCCCTCGGCGACCTCAGCCATCAGTCGGCATGCCCGGCGCGGATTCATGGGGACATCGGCTTCGGAGAGGTCGCCGCCGGCGACGAGTTCGCAGACGAGGAAACTCTCGCCGTTCTCGGTCTCGCCCGAGTCGAGGATCTGGACGACATGATCATGGTGGACCCTGCGGGCGGCGATGGCCTCCTTGAGTGTCGAGGCTCCGGAGTCATGGATCTTGATGGCGACGCGTGCAGCACTGCCCTCGTCCGAGAGCCTGCGATCGACGGCACGGTAGACGAAGGAGTCTGCGCCCATGCCGATCACCGCTTCGAGGCGATATCGGCCGTCCGGACCGAAGTCGCAGGGACAGGCCCTGGGCAGGCGGCTGGTGGGGATCGAGGCGTCGATCAGTTGGCTTGCGATGGCTTCTGCTCGTTCGCGTCCGGGGCGAACCTCTCGATCAGTTCCTCTCGGATTTTTTTCCATCGTTGCCTGCAAGCCTCCGGTGAGATGGCGAGCATCTGTGCGATGACCTTGTGCTCGATGCCTCGCAGACGGAGCAGGAAGAGGGTACGGGCATCGGTGTCCGGGAGCGAGGCGAACATCCGGACGAGGAGACAGCCGGCCTCTTCGTCATCCTTGCAGGCATCGAGGTGGGCCAGGAGCATCTGTGAGAACGCCGCTTCCTCTTCCATGCGGGCACGGGCGAGTTCGGCAAGTCGGTTGCGACTGATGGACGCGTGCTCGGCGATGGTCAGGATGAGCGAGATGATCTCTCCCTCGCTGGTGGCCCGGATGCCGCTCCGCTCAGCGAGGTGATCCACACGCCGGAGAACGGTCGCAAGGACATCGTCGCTGTCATAGGCGGTACGAGCTCCGGTGTGGAGTTTGCGTCGAGCCACGGCACGGATGGTCTGTTCGTGCTTCATCACGAACGCTGCGAGTGCCGAGCGATCGGTCAGCAGGTGGCTCAGGTCGGTCGGGTTCTCCGTCGGCATTCGCAGGATCACACGGATGAGGGGTTGCCCCCAGTATGGTGGGGGTGATTCTTTGTCGGATTGTATCAGAAAAAGGCTCACGGATGTGTCAGTCGGGCGACTACATGGTGGGGGCGTGGATGCCGCCAGCCGGCGTTTGGGCGCTGTGATTCTGGAATGGAGGTGCATGATGGGATGTGATCCGCCGGGCCCACCGCATGCGACATGGGAAGACGAGTGGCGCTGGATTCTGTGTGAGTTGTACAAGGCGGTGGATGGAGACTGCTGCGATCTGTTTCCGCCGGACAACGACGGCGATGTCGGTTCCGTCGAGTCGCTCGATCAGCGGTTCGACAGTTTCATGGCGGGAGGGGGATTCGACACGCCCGCGGAATCCGCCGCGTATCTGGCGAAGATCGATGATTTCGAGACGATCATCGAGAAACCGGCGGCGTCGGCGTCACAGGCGGCGCTCACCAAGGCGCAGGACTTCATCGACAAGGTGCGTCAAGAGTTGGGGCCGTCACCTTCGTGAGGCGGATGCGTCTGGGGATGGCGGATGTGCCTGCCCGAGCCTCGGGGAGTTATGCCGGGGAGAGGCGGTCGTGGCATGCGCGGTCCAGCTGATATTGGATAAGGGCCGACTCTCTGCACGTGGCAGTCTAGCAGCGATAGACGCGGCAGCAGATCCAGCAGCACAGACGCCGTCACTGGATCACACAGAATCTCACAGCGCACAGAAAAGCCTCAAAAACAAGGCGTCTTTGAGGCTTCGTGGCACGGCGTGTGATGCTGTGGAATCCGGCTC
>WGEO01000132.1 GCA_015492715.1 Phycisphaerales bacterium
GTCGAAAGAGACGCCGCGCTGGAGACCCTGGCCCGCTACGAGCAGATGCTGAGCGCACCGGGCGGCGTCGTCTACCCCGATGACATCCGCGTCGCGATCGAGGCACTCCCGACAATCCAGGCGCTCGTCCAGTCCATCAGCCAGACCGAAGCGCAGATCCGCATGCTCCAGAACCAGGGCATCGGCGAGCAGAATCTGACGATGAGGAACCTCCGCGCATCGCTGGAGGCACAGAAGTCGCAACTCGACGCCCAACGGGAAATCGAACTGCAGAAGTACTTCAGCGGACAACTCGAATCCACACGAGCAATGATCGCATCCTACAACCGTCAGGAAGTCGAACTGAACAAGCGAAAGGATGAGCTGAGCAAGGAACTCAATGAACTCACGACGATCATCCGTGAGATCGAGGACATGAACGACACGCTCGCGGGCCTCAAGGATCGGAAGATGGAACTCGAGGCAGAGCAGGCGAACCTGCTCGCCCTGCAGAGCATGGCCGAGACGCGGGACGAAGCCCAGCGCCGCCTCTTCCTGTCTCGTGTCAAGGTCGTGCAGCGCGAGACGATCCCCGAGGTCCCCATCTTCCCAGACCTCAAGCTCATGATCCCCGCAGGCATCTTCGTCGTCGGGGGCATCGTCGGCGTCATCATCGTCCTCCGCGAGATCCTCGACCAGCGCATCAAGGGCGCGAGCGATGTCGCCCTCATCCCCCGCACGCGCGTGCTCGGGGTCATCCCCGACGCCTCGGACGACCCATCACGCCCGCAGGCCATCGAGACGGCCTTCCGCGATCAGCCGACGGGGATCCTCGCCGAGCACTATCGCGTCCTGCGCGCCCAGCTCCTCCCACGCCTGCAGCAGTCCGGACACCGATCGCTGCTCATCGTCGGCGGCATGCCCGACTCGGGTGCCTCCTCCACCGCCCTCAACCTCGCGCTCGCGTTCGCGGCGTCGGACAAGAAGGTCCTGCTCATCGACGCCAATCTGCGCAGACCCGCGATCCACAAGACCCTCGCCCGCAGCGAGCAGCCGGGCCTCTGCGATGTCCTCGCCGGCAGTGTGCCGCTCGATGATGCCATCCAGCAGACCGACAACGCCAATCTCGATGTCCTTACGGTCGGCTCACGCGCCAACCGAATCTTCGAGGCCCTCTCCTCCGAGGCCATGGGCAGGCTCCTGGCCGAGGCCGGCGCCGACTACGACCTCATCATCATCGACACAAGCCCGGCGATCGTCTCCGGCGATGCCATGGCCCTGGCCAACCGCTGCGACGCCGCGATGCTCGTCGTCCGGGCTCTGCACGAGAAACGCGGCATGGTCGCCCGCCTGCGAGGCGAGTTCGAGGAGGCACGCGGCGAGTTCCTGGGTGTCGTCATCAACGGTGTCCGCCACGCCGCCGGCGGATACCTCAAGCAGAACCTCCAGACCCAGCATCGCTACCAGCAGACCAAGGACGCATAGGAGACGGTGGACACCCCGCACGCCGACCCTGGACCAGCGCGACGCGTTCTCGTCACGGGAGGCGCGGGGTTCATCGGCTCGCACCTCGTCCAGATGCTCCTGAAGCGCAGCGATCGCGTCACCGTCATCGACAACCTCTCGACGGGCAGACGCTCGAACCTGCCCGATGAGCACCCACACCTGCGGTTCATCGAGGCGGACCTCGCAGACGCCCTCGATGCGCTGGGCAGCGGGGAGCGATTCGACCAGATCTACCACCTCGCCGCCGCCGTCGGCGTCCGCCTCGTCATGGACCAGACCGTCCGGTCCATCGAGACCAATGTCGAGCAGACCGCCGCGCTCCTGCGCTTCGCCCGCACGCACGGCCCGGATGGAGCCGGCGCTCCGACACTGCTCGCATCCAGCAGCGAGGTCTATGGCAAGAGCGACCGCTGCCCGTTCCGCGAGGACGACGACGCCATCTACGGCCCCACCACCGTCAGCCGCTGGTCCTACGCGCTGGGCAAGGCCATCGACGAGCACCTCGCCCTCGCCCACCACGCCGACGGCTCCGTCCCCTGCGTCGTGGTCCGCCTGTTCAACACCATCGGACCCCGCCAGATCGGCAACTACGGCATGGTGGTTCCCCGATTCGTCCAGCGGGCCATGGGCGGACAGGACCTCGAGGTCCATGGCGACGGCTCGC
This sequence comes from Phycisphaerales bacterium, assembly GCA_015492715.1. GTDB lineage: Bacteria > Planctomycetota > Phycisphaerae > Phycisphaerales > UBA1924 > S146-42. The sequence goes on from WGEO01000132.1 coordinate 2,150, forward strand.
AGACCCGCTGCTTCTGCGATGTCCGCGATGTCGTGCCAGCCCTGACATCGCTGCTGGATTCTGCCGACTGCCACGGGCGTGTCTTCAACCTCGGATCGGATCGGGAGATCTCCATCCGCGACCTCGCGGAGACCGTGATCCGCGTGACGGAATCGTCATCCGCCATCCGCCTCGTGCCATACGATGAAGCCTACGGCAGCGGGTTCGAGGACCTCGCCCGACGGGTGCCCGACCTCTCCAGAATCCGGGAGGCGATCGCCTTCAACCCGAAGATCACGCTCGCACAGACCATCGCGGACATCGCTCGCGAGATGCACGACCACCATGCGGAGGCCCAGGCGTGACGGGCATGCAACTGCTCCCACAGCACGATGATCTCCTCAGCGGGTTGCAGCCCCACGACGCCACCATGCCGCCGCTCGTCCCGCCGGAACTCTTCGATACGCCGCAGGAACTGCCCAGCACACCGCTGGACATCTTTCACGGATACTTCGGCGTCTTCGTCGTCGCCTTCATCATCGCGCTGCTGGCAACCCCGGTCATGCGCTGGATCGCCATCCGTCAGGGAATCGTCGATCGCCCCAGCGATCCCCGAAAGATCCACAGACGCCCGGTGGCATACCTCGGCGGCGTCGCCGTCTTCCTCGGCATCATGGGCGGCATCATCTTCAGCTACCTCGTGCCCAATCTGCCCCCGCCCCTGAACGCCATGCTCGCTTTCCACAAGACGCAGTACGCGATCCCGGGAACGAGCCTCCCGCATCCCGTGCCGCTCTCGATCATCCTGGGCATGACCATCGTCCTGATCCTCGGCCTGATCGATGACACCGTCGGCACGATCCCACGCCTCAAGATCGCCGGCATGTTCGTGGCCGCCGCCGCCCTCGCCATCGAGAATGTCGGCGTCGAGGTCGCCCGAGGCGTCCTCAGCCCCACCCTCGGCACACTGCTGGGCAACGAGCAACTCGTCTTCCACCTCCCCCTGCCCTTCATGCTCCCGGGAGGAATCGACACCCTCAGTTTCGACCTCATCTACTGGACGGGCACGGCGATCATCGCGATCTTCGTCCTCGGCGCCTGCAACGCCGCAAACCTCGTCGACGGCCTCGACGGACTGCTCAGCGGCGTCACCTCCATCGCCTGCATCGGCCTGCTCATCATCGCCCTCACGCTCGCCGCTGTCGACGACGGCCCACGCGACGCCCAGAGGATCATCCTCTGCCTCTCGCTGCTGGGAGCCTGCCTGGGATTCCTCCCCCACAACTTCAACCCGGCCACGATCTTCCTGGGCGATGCCGGATCCCTCCTGCTCGGGTTTACCACCATCGTCATCGTGCTCACGCTCGGCGATCGCGGCCAGACCCAGTTCGTCATCGCCGGCCTCGTCATCTTCGCCATCCCCATCATCGACACGGTCCTGGCGATCGTCCGACGCAAGATGTCCGGCAAGGGGATCTCCGAGGCCGACGACCAGCACCTGCACCACATGCTCCAGCGCCACCTCGGGGTCAAGGGCGCCGTCTTCACCCTCTACGCGATCGGAGCCGGCTTTGCCGCCTTGGGCGTCCTCATGAGCCTCTGGCGGGCACGCGTCATCTACGCCATCGCCCTGGTCTTCGCATCCTACATCGTGGTCATCGCCATCAAGGTCGCACGACGCCAGCAGATCGAGTCGGCACCGATCGGCAGCGGGCTTCGACCCCGACGACCTGCTCCCTCATCCCCGCCACCCGCCGAGCCGGATGAGACACCCGTCGGTGTCGCTTCGGGGAAATAGCACACCCGCTATACTCCCCGCATGGCGACGGACCGCCCCAGCAACACAACCGGGCAGGATGCCCCGCACCAGCCCCCCCGCACCATCGCGATGATCAACCAGAAGGGGGGGGTAGGCAAGACCACCACCACCGTCAACCTCGCTGCCGCCCTCGCACGCAAGGGGAGACGCGTCCTCATCGTCGATCTCGATCCGCAGGCCCACGCCTCGCTCCATCTGGGCGTCGAGCCCGAGCCCGGGTCCGCCTCGCTCTATGACCTGCTCCTGGATCCCACGATCGAACCCGCAGAAGCCCTCATCGAAGCACGCGACGGGCTCTTCATCCTTCCCAGCGACACCGATCTCGCGGCCGCCGAGAGCGAACTCGGCGCCCTCCCGGACCGCCACATGCGTCTGGCACGCGTCCTCGAGCGCCTGCACGATCGGGTCGAGTATGTGCTGATCGACTGCCCGCCCAGCCTCGGCATGCTCACCATCAACGCACTCGTCGCCGCGGGCGATGTCATCATCCCCATGCAGGCCCAGTTCCTCGCACTCCAGGGTGTCGGAAAACTCCTCGAGACCATCACGCTCGTCACGCAGAACCTGAACCCCGCACTCCGTGTCGCCGGCGTCGTGCTCTGCATGTTCGACGGCAAGACCACACACGCCCAGGAGGTCGTCGCGGATCTCGAGGCCTTCTTCAGCGAGCAGCGCGACGAGGCATCGCCGTGGCGCTACGCCCGCGTCTACCAGCCGCCGATACGCCGGAATGTCAAGGTCGCCGAGTGCCCCAGCTTCGGACAGTCCATCTTCGAGTACGCCCCCACCGCCGCGGGCGCACAGGACTACGCCCGCCTTGCCGACGAACTCATCCGGGAGTGGGAGGCGTGGACGCGCGACCGCCGCCCACCCCGCGCCCAGCTCGTCCAGGAAGAACCCGGGGCAGGTCCCGCCGATGCCGAGGACACAAGGAAGGTGGCCCCCACCGCCGACGCCGATCCCTCTGCGCTGATCGCCGAGATCGTCGCCGAGACGGCGTCCGCGGCCTGCACCGAGGTCGTCCGAACCCCGACACCCCAGCCCGACTCACAACCCACCCAACGCGAAGGAGCGACGCCAAACAACGAACCGCCCATCGTCGAAGTGCGTCCATCCGAGCCAAGCAGGCACTGAGCGATGACCCCTCGCTGGCGCTGGATCTTTGCGGCCTACGCGCTGGCTCTGCTCATCGCGACGCACTGGCCCGGGCTCGCCATCGACGGACCGATCGACCGCACGGACATCATCATCCACATCATCGCCTTCTGCGCATGGACAATGCTCCTGGCCCTCGCAGTCCGGGCTCGCCCACGAACGCTTCTGATCGTGGCCGTCATCGCACTGGCATGGGCGGCCGTCGATGAATGGACCCAGCGATTCGTCAACCGCACGAGCACCCTCGACGACTTCCTCGCCAACGCCACCGGCGTCACGCTCGCCTGTCTGCTCTACCTCCCCATCGCCAGACGGCACGCAAAGAGCCACACAGCACACCATCACACTTCATCGCCCTCCGATCCCTTCCCATAGACAACCTCTCCTCATATGGGCTGGAACCGTAGAAAAGATGGTTGCACATTGTGCGTTGCCGAAAATTATGGCCACGCAACAGGCCCCCCCTGTCCTCGCCGCAATTGTTCTGAACGGCGCTTGCAGCGACCCTCCACACATGCCTCTTGGGCATGGGAGTATTGAACGCGATGCCATCCTGATGTAGTCTGCATCTGTGAAATAGGCCCGGCGGCGAGCCTCTGTCGCCCATACATACCGGCAGACACTTCGATCATGCCGCATTCCACAGTCCATCGTGTGCAGGGAGATTCGACATGAAGCATCGACATGGCAATCACGCCGCGTTCCTCTATCTCCTCCTCACCGCCCTGACCGCCGCATCCGGTGCGATCATCCGCGTCCCGCTCGATGCACCCACGATCGCACAGGCCCTCCCGCTCGCCGGAGAAGGCGGCGTGATTCAGGTCGCCGAAGGAATACACGCCGGGGGATTCGTGATCTCGCAGACCATCACGATCGAAGGCGGCTACCCGCCGGACTTCAAGGGCGAACGGGACCCATGGCTGCATCCAACCATCATCGTTGCCCCGCCGAACGAGAACGCGGTCAATCTCCTCCTCTCCGCAGGCATGGCGACCCACATGACCGGCCTGATCTTCCAGGACAGCGCAACCGGAATCGACGCCTCGCTCTCCGGCGACGCCGTGCTGACCCTCGACACCATCACCTGCCGCAACAATACCCGAGGACTGCGACTCGATCTCCATGACACCTCCGGCATCTTCGCGACAGCCCTGACGATCAGCGGCAATACCCTCGATGGAAGCGGCAGTGCCGTCTCCGTGCAGGCAGACGGTGATTCCATTCTCACCATCAACCAGAGCGACATCCACGACAACAGCGCGACGGCGGGCGGCGCAGGACTGTTCACGGAACTCGCCGACAACGCAGCGGTCTCCATCCAGAACACGACCCTCAGGAACAACGGCTTCCTCGATCAGATCGCCCAGGCCCAGCCGGGATCCATCCTCTACACACTCACCGGTGCCTCCGCACTGCTGATCGACGCATCGCAGATCGAGGGCAATATCCCGGCCATGATCGGAGACGCAGCGATCGGCGGAACACAACAGGAAACCTCCCTCGTGCAGATGACCGCCTGCAGTGTCCGCGAAGGCACGACAGGAATGGGCGCCGAGGCCGTCGACGCGCTCCTGGCAGGCCTGTCTGCGCTGCGCATCGTCGAGTGCTCGTTCGAGAACGCCGCCAATCTGAACGGGCCGGTCATCCGCGCCGCCCCGACCGAACAGGCCGTCGTCTTCCTCCTGCGCAACCGGTTCGCCGACAACTTCTCCTCCACGCACATCATCGCCGTCGAGCAGTTCGGATCCAGTTTCGTCAACCTGGACGGCAATGTGCTCCGTGCCAACACGACGGGAGGAGCCGCGATCGCTGCGAGCATCTCCGCACAGGCCGCCGGCGCACTCGTCCGCGCCATCAACAATCAGGTTTCCGCAAACCACTCCATGGGATTCGACGGCGGCGCTTCCTTCACCATCCACGGAGCCAACATCGCCCATGTGGGCTACAACTCGTTCTTCGGAAATACCGCACAGTCCGGCACCGCGGGAATCCATCTCATCGCCTCGGATGCGAGCCCCGCCGAGGTCTCCAACAACGCCTGTGTCCAGAACCAGACCGACGCCCAGACCACGGACCTCCTCGTGGAAGGATTCCTCGCAAGACAACTCGGAAACTTCCTGACCGAAGACGGCGACCCACGATTCATCGACGCACCGGGCGGCGACCTCCGCCTGCGTTCGGACTCACCCCTCATCGACGCCGGAGACCCCAACGCCTTCGAGATCGATCACGACTTCCAGGAAGACCCCCGCCCGACCGGCGACGGCATTGATGTCGGCTCCGACGAGTTCGTCCGCTTGAATCCGGTCCCGAACTCCCGCAAGCCATAGCCATCCGTCCCGTCTGGGCAGGACCTCTCCCCTCCCCGACACATGGGCGGATCCCCACGCACCGGACGCTTCTGGCATCAAGACCGGAAAAAAGAACCCCGGGCGGCGGTGGGGACCGCCCGGGGCAGGGAGGCGCGGGATCGGGGTGGTCTCGTGCCGCGTCCTGCGGCGCCCGACCCCGCGGTGGTGGGCTCATGTCTCTTGACGCCGGCGCCCGAGTGGGATCGGGCGGGGCGCGAGCGGGTCCCGTTCCATGGCGATGCCTCGCCGATCGGACCGGTTCTTCGCGCCCGTCTCGTGGAAGAGCCGACGCCGAACTCCCTGGCGTCGTGCTCGGCCGGGCCATCCCTTGCCCGCCGGCTCCGTCAGCGGATCGCCGCGCGTGATCGATCCGCCGGCCTCAAGATCCATCAACCCCCTTTCCAAGAACGACCACCAACTCCTACACGCCCCGCACGCACACGCGTTCGAAGCACCATGTCATCCGCGACGAGTACTAACTGCAGCCCATGCTGTTGCCGCAGTTGACGCACTTGTAGCAGGTCCCGCTCCGGACCGTGATCGTCCCGCACACATCGCAGGGCGGGGCGTCTCCCGCAGCTTCCAGCGCCAGGCTCAGCGTCTCGCTCTGCACACTCGCGGCACTCATCCCGTCCCCGACACGCACCTCCGTCCGGGCCTGCTCGAACCGGAGACGCGATGCCGGCGGGCTGGCGGGCCTGTCCTGCGCATCGAGCCGACGGATCTCCTTCGCCCGCACGGAAACCTCGCGCGTCTCCTCGCGCCGCGGCGCGTTCGCCTCGCGGTACCCCTCGATGAACTGCATCCCCATCCACCGGAAGATGTAGTCCACGAGGCTCTTGGCAAAGGGAATGTCGCGATTCGTCGTCATCCCCGCCGGCTCGAAACGCTGGTGCGTGAACTTGCGCACGAGGCTCTCCAGCGGAACCCCGTACTGCAACGCCACGCTCGTCGCCGTCCCCAGCGAGTCCATCAGACCGCCGATCGTCGAGCCCTCCTTCGCCATCGTGATGAACAACTCGCCCGGCTGGCCGTCCGCGTACAGCCCCACCGTCAGATACCCCTCGTGCCCCGCGATGTTGAACTTGTGCGTCAGGCTCTGACGCGTGTCGTCCAGGCGACGACGACGGGGCTGTCCGGACCGGCGGAGCAGCGGCTCCAGCGCACGCTCGACCTCCGACCCGTCCGGACGCGACAGCGCCTCGCCCACCAGCGCCGCGATCTCATCCGCAGAAAGACTCGCCGCAGCTTGCTCTTTTCCCTCCGCGGCCTCCTTCTGCGCCTGACCGCTGCTCGTGCTCAGCGGCTGGCTCAGCTTGCATCCGTCGCGATACAACGCGTTGGCCTTCAGCCCCAGCTCCCAACTCAGACGGTACGCCCGCTTGATGTCATCCACCGTCGCATCATGCGGCAGGTTGATCGTCTTGCTGATCGCCCCGGAGATGAACGGCTGAGCCGCCGCCATCATCCGGATATGCCCCTCCGGCGCGATGAACCGCGTGCCCGTCGGGCCACAGCGGTTCGCGCAGTCGAAGACCGCCAGGTGCTCTTCACGAAGATGCGGCGCGCCCTCGACCGTCTGCGCACCGCAGATCACCCGATTCAACTCCGCGATCTGATCCTCATCCAGACCCAGCGCACGCAGCGCGTTGAATCCCGGGTCGTTCCTGGCGCTCTCCGGATCGATCCCCAGACGCTCCAGGGCGTCGTCGCCCAGCGCGTAGGCACCGAAGGCGAAGCCGATCTCGAACACGCCGGGCAGCGACTCCGTGATCCGCCGCAGATCCTCCCCGCTGAGCCCACGCTCGATGAGCCACTCGCTGAACTTCTGCCCGGGCTCGCCGTGCGGCGCGTCCGCCGGCATGGGCACATCCAGCGACAGCGTCCCCAGCAGATACACCATGATGTCGCGCACCTGCTCCTCGGTATACCCCAGCGCCACCAGCGCCGGCTCCACGCTGGCGTTGGCGATCTTGAAGTACCCCCCGCCCGCCAGCTTCTTGAACTTCACGAGCGCAAAGTCCGGCTCCACGCCCGTCGTGTCGCAGTCCATCAGCAGACCGATGGTCCCCGTCGGCGCGATCACGCTCACCTGGGCGTTGCGATACCCGAACTGCTCGCCCAGCCCCAGCGCGTCGTCCCACACCCCGCGCGCCCGCTCGCTCAACTCGCCGATATTGGCGATGGCGACCCGACCGCTGGCCAGCAGGCCATGATCGATGGGCACGGGGCGGACCCGCAGCCCCTCGTAGGCGCTGCTCGTGCGGGCCTCGCCGTGCGCCGCCAGGCGATGATTCCGGATCACCCGCAGCATGTTCTCACGATCGCCGTAGAACCCCGCAAACGGCCCGTGCTCGCGAGCCATCAGCGCGCTCGTCCGGTAACTCCGACCCGTCAGGATCGCCGTCAGCACGCCGCACAGCCCGCGGGCCTCCTCCGAGTCGTACGAAATCCCCGCTCGCATCAGCAGCGCCCCGAGATTCGCGTACCCGAGCCCGAGCGTCCGGAAGCGGTAACTCAACTCGGCGATCTCCTTGCTCGGAAACGCCGCCATCAGCACGCTGATCTCGAGCACCATCGTCCACAGATCGACCGCGTGCTCGAACGCCTCACAATCGAACACCCGCGAGCGATCGTCATAGAACTTCAGCACATTCAGCGATGCGAGATTACACGCCGTGTTGTCCAGGAACATGTACTCGCTGCACGGATTGCTGGCGTTGATCCGCCCCGCGTTGGGGCAGGTATGCCACGCGTTGATCGTCGTGTCGAACTGCACGCCCGGATCGGCGCAGCGCCACGCCGCGTACGCGATCTGCTCCCACAGATCCTTCGCCGGAAACTCGCGCGCCACCTCCCGGCTCGTCCGCCAGTAGGTCTTCCACACACCGTCCTCGTCGAGCGCGTCGAAGAACGCGTCCGGGATCCGCACCGAGTTGTTCGAGTTCTGACCGCTGACGGTCGCGTACGCCTCACCGTTGAAGTCGTAGTCCAGCTCCAGGCCCAGGCGCTCGCACGCCTCGCGCAACTCCTCGTTGCTCTGCCTGATCAGCCGCAGGCCCTCGACCATCGCGGCGACCTTGATCTCCTCCCGCACCTTCCAGTTCACGAAGTCCAGGATGTCCGGATGATCCAGATCCAGGCACACCATCTTCGCCGCCCGGCGCGTCGTGCCGCCGCTCTTGATCGCCCCCGCCGCACGATCGCCGATCTTCAGCCAGCTCATCAGCCCGCTGGACTTGCCGCCCCCGCTCAGCGGCTCGTTCTCCGCTCGCAGCGCGCTGAAGTTCGTTCCCGTCCCGGAACCGTACTTGAACAGACGCGCCTCGCGCACCCACAGATCCATGATCCCGCCCGGATTCACCAGATCGTCCGTCACGCTCTGGATGAAGCACGCGTGCGGCTGAGGATGCCCGTACGCGTCCGGCGCAAGACGAGCCTCCCCGCTCACCGGATCACAATACCAGTGCCCCTGCGCAGGACCCGTGATCCCGTACGCCCACGCGAGCCCCGTGTTGAACCACTGCGGGCTGTTCGGCGCCGCCATCTGGTGCACCATCATGTACACCAGCTCGTCGTAGAACGCCTGCGCATCCTCCGCACTGTCGAAGTACCCGTGGCGCTCCCCCCAGTCGCGCCAGCACCCCGCAAGGCGATGGATCACCTGCTTGGCCGACTTCTCCGGGCCCGTCGCGCCCGCCTCGACCCCAGGCGTCGGAAGACCGTTGGGACCGCCGTCACCCGGCACACCCGCCTTGCGGAAGTACTTGCTCACCATGATGTCCGTCGCCAGCTGGCTCCAGGTCTCCGGAACCTCCGCGTCGTCCATCTCGAACACGACCGACCCGTCCGGATTCAGAATCCGGCTCGATCGCTTCACCCAGCGAACACTCTCGAACGGATCGCTTCCCTGCGTCGTGAATCGGCGTCCAACCCTCACAAGCGCGTCCTTTCCACTCTCAACTGGAAACCCCAAATGACGCCCACAAAACGCCGGCGCCTGCCTTCCCCTAATCCACCTTCGGCAGCGTCAGCCCCGCCTGGTCCTGATACTTCCCCGCCTTGTCCGCGTAACTCTTCTCGCACACCTCGTCCGCCCGAAGGAACACGAGCTGCGCAATCCCCTCGTTCGCGTACACACGCGCCGGCAGCGGCGTCGTGTTGCTGATCTCCAGCGTCACCTTCCCACGCCACTCCGGCTCCAGAGGCGTCACATTCACGATCAGCCCGCAACGCGCATAGGTGCTCTTGCCCACGCAGATCACCAGCACATCGCGCGGCACCTCCACGAACTCCACCGTCTCGCACAACGCAAAAGAGTTCGGCGGAATGATCACATACTTGTCCGGACCCTCCTGCGCATGGGCCGCATCGTCCAAGTCCACCTCCACCATGAAGTCGTCGCTGAAACGCTTCGGATCGACGACCGCCACATCCCCGCTCCGCGTCGTCGGCGTGAAGATCTTGAACCGCGTCCCCACCCGCACGTCGTAGCCGTAACTCGACACGCCAAACGAGATCTTCCCGGGACGCTTGATCGCGTCCTCGAAGGGCTCGATCCGAACCCGCTCGCGGATCTGCCTGTCGCTCAGCACTCCCACGCGTCTTGCCCCATCTCCGCAACGACATCCCGCCGCCGGGGCGTGCCCCACCGACTCGACGCCGAAAGATCTGTACTTGTCTCCGCCCCGCCCCGGCCTCCACCGATGACAGGACCCGAACAACCTCCACCCGATCAAGCCTCGCCCAGCCGCCACCGAGCCCTGGCCCCACCGATCAGGCCGCAACGGCGATCATACACAATCCATCGTGGATTCGCATGGCTCGAACCACAAAATACGGGGACCAACCCCGCTGGTTTTTTCCTACAGCATGGCGCAACTGTCTAACAC
>WGEO01000133.1 GCA_015492715.1 Phycisphaerales bacterium
GTCCACTCCGAGGCGCTCGGCTTCGGATTCCGATGCGGTTTCCTCGGACTCCTCCACATGGACATCGTCCAGGAAAGACTCGAACGAGAAGGAGGTGTCGAGGTCGTCCAGACCGCGCCCACCGTCTCCTACAAGGTCGATATCCGCGGCAAAGAAGGAAAAGTCTCCGAGATCGAGGTCCACAACCCCGCAGACCTCCCCGACGCATCACACATCGTCGCCATCAAGGAGCCCGTCTGCCGCGTCGAGATCATGACGCCTTCCCAATACATCGGCGACATCATGAAACTCTGCCTCGACCGCAGAGGCGTCTACAAGAACCAGACCGTCGTCTCCGAAAACCGACAGATGCTCACCTTCGAAATCCCGCTCGCAGAGATCATCTACGACTTCTACGACAAACTCAAGGGCATGACCAGCGGCTACGGAACCATGGACTACGAGATCGAACGATTCCAGCCCGACAACCTCGTCAAGATCGACATCCTCATCAACGGCGAGCCCGTCGAGGCACTCTCCCTCATCTGCCACAAGGACCGCGCAGAACAGCGAGGACGCGCACTGCTCCTCAAACTCCGAAAACAAATCCCCAGACACCAGTTCGAGATCCCACTCCAGGCCGCCATCGGCGGAAAGATCATCGCACGCGAAACCATCAAGGGATTCAGAAAGGATGTCACCGCCAAGTGCTACGGCGGCGATGTCACACGCAAACGAAAACTCCTCGAAGCCCAAAAACGCGGAAAACAACGCATGAAGTCCGTCGGTTCCGTCCAGATCCCGCAGGAAGCATTCATGGCCGTCCTCGACACCAGCGAATAACCCCCGCCGCCCACGCCGACAAATCCCCTTCGCACACCGGAAAAATCGCACACACCACCCACCGGCGCGCGCCGTTTCATAGTCATGCGCGCAAAGACCCTTCTGCCGATCCGACCCCGCCGATACACTTGCCCCATGCACGAGGGAAACGACCCTCTCCCCCGCGACAACCCGACGATCGACCGCTCGAACCTGCTGGCAGACCTGCTCGATCCGAACCTGACCGTCCTCGACATCTGCGACATCCACCGATGCTCGCTGCCCGAACTCGAAGACGCCGTCGACGACCCGCAGGTCCGCCGGGCCCTCCAGACCATCGAGCGCATCGAAGCCCTGCGCCGGCGCCTGATCACCGCGCGCGCCCGCACCGCCGCGCTCGCGGCCCTGGAGCGACTCACCCGCCTCGAAGATCCCGACAATCCTCTGCGCGCAGCAGAGACCGCCCGCAAGAGCGCCGCGAAGATCCTCGACGCCTCAGCCGATCCGCCCGCGAAGGCCCGTCAAGCCCCTCGCGCCAAGCCCGCGCCGGCCCACCGCGAACCGCCACCCCTCTCAGCGCCCGCCCGCGTCGTCGATCAACTCGAACGACCGCACGACGAACCGATCACCCTCGACCCGACCCCGCACCCTCGCCGGCCGGATCGCGTTGCAGAAGCCGTCGGGCCCGTGCGCGTCCCCGTGGTCGTCGATCCCCGTCCCCTCGACGAAGTACGCCCGTCCGTCCGCCAGACGAACAGCAAGGTCGCATCCCTCCCCGTCCATCCCGAACTGGCACTGCCCGCACGATGCCTCGACGACCCGCGCCCGCGGGCTCGCGCACCCGCCCACCACCAGCACACTCGACAACACCAACGCCGACATCCTGCAAACCATCGATCTACCCTCCTGCACCATCATGACCGAATCACACGACGAATCAACCCGCCGACTCGCCCTCCGCATCGTCACCATGCCGCGCGACACCAACCAGTACGGCACGATCTTCGGCGGGGTCATCCTCAGCTACATCGACCAGGCCGGATTCGTCGAGTGCAGACGCCACGGGCGCCACCGATGGGTCACCGCAAGCCTCGATCGCGTCGACTTCCGCGCACCCGTCCACCTCGGAGACATCGTCAGCTTCTACGCACGACCCACCCGCATGGGCACCAAGAGCATCACCGTCCGGATCGAGGTCGAGGCCGAGCGATACACCACCCAGCAACGCGTCCGCGTCACCGAGGCCACCATCACCCTCGTCAGCGTCGACCCCGCAGGAAACCCCATCCCGTACACCAGCGAGCCCACCATCGACGACGAATGACCTTCGACTCGCGCGCCATCGCCCGATCCATGCCACGACCCGCACGCCTGGGCGTGCTGATCTCCGGCGGCGGGCGCACCCTCTGCACCATCCACGACGCCATCGCCCAGAGCAAACTCGACGCATCCATCGAACTCGTCGTCGCCTCGCGCCCGTGCCGGGGCGTCGAGCGCGCCCGCGAACGCGGCCTGCCCGCCGTCGTCGAGCCCGGAAGGATCCCCAGAGATCGCCTCGCCGACATCCTGAAGGACGCAGGCGTCGATCTCGTCGCCCTCGCCGGCTACCTCCAGCTCGTCGAGATCCCCGAGGGCTTCGAGCAGCGCATCGTGAACATCCATCCCGCACTCCTGCCACGCTTCGGCGGGCCCGGGTTCTACGGCGATCGCGTCCATCGGGCCGTGCTGGAGAGCGGATCGAAGATCAGCGGCTGCACCGTCCACCTCTGCGACGAGCAGTACGACCACGGACCGATCATCCTCCAGCGGACCTGTCCCGTGCTGCCCGCCGACACCGTGGACACGCTCGCCGCCCGCGTGTTCGCCCTGGAGAAGCAGGCGTATGTCAGCGCCCTGCAACTGCTCGTCGGCCCGGGCGTAGGGCACAAGAGGAGGCCCGCATGCGCCTGATTCTCGGACTCTGGCTCCTGATCGTCGTGCTCGCCCCGGCGCCGCTGGTCGCCCAGCAGGACCCGCCGGCGGATCTCGACGAGGCCATCCAGCGACGCCTGGAGGCCAGCCGCCTGCAGGCACGAGCGGTCGCCGCCTTCGGCGCCGGCGACATCGACGCCGCACGCTCGCTGCTGGAACAGCAGCTCGAACTCGAGCCGGGCAATCCGCTCGCCCTGTACAACCTCGCCTGCGTCCAGTGCGTGGGCGGCGATCGCGAGGCGGCCCTGGCAATCCTCCAGCGGGCCATCGAGCACGGCTTCGTCGACTTCGAGCAGATGCGCCGCGACCCCAACCTCGCCGACCTGCACGAGACGGACCTGTTCCGGAGCATCCTGGCCAATCGCACGCCGATCCTCGACGCCGCGGGCGATCTGCAGTTCGAGGCGGCAAAGAAGAAATACGGCCCCAGGTATGTGTACGAGCGCGACGAAGATCTGAAACTCAGTTTCGCCAGCGCCTACGACGAGCAGACCCTCGCCCAGGCCCGCGAGGAGCTGCGTCACATCGCCGAATGGGCGCTGTCGGAGGTCTTCACGGACCTGCGCGATCCGCCCATGCGCGAGGCCGATCCCTGGGTGCTCGTCGTGCTGCCCAGCGAGCGCGACTTTCGTCGCTGGGCGATCATGCGGTACGGGCCGTCGGCGGTCACGAGCGACTTCCATCGCATCGGCGGCTCGTACAGCCACGACGCCAAGGAACTGGTGGCGATGGATCTGGGCGGGACACTCCGCCACGAGTTCCTGCATGTCCTGCACTGGCGCAGCAACATGCGACAGGCCCAGGGACACCCGGTCTGGATCCAGGAGGGGCTGTGCAGCCTCGTCGAGGACTACGACATGAAGGGCGGGCGTCTGGTGCCGGCGCCGAGCTGGCGGACGAACATGGTCAAGCGCCTGGAGCGGGCGCGCCGCATGATGCCCATCGCCGATCTGGCCCGCGTGGACCGCGAGACCTTCAACAACGAGCGTCCGCTGGCGCACTACGGGCTGGCTCGGGCCGTGTTTCTGTACCTGTACCAGCGGGGGGTGCTGAGGGATTGGTACGCCCACTACACGACTCACTTCGCGGAGGACCCCACGGGTATCGAGGCCATCGAGTTCGTGCTCGGGATGTCGATCGACGAGGTGCAGGACGATTTCCGGCGGTGGGTGGCGCTCCTGGACGAGGCGCCCGAGGCCCGCAGCGACGGGACGATCGGCGGGCTGGATGTGAGCCTGGGGGTGCAGGTCGATCCTGGCAGGGGCGAGGGGCCGATCGTGACGGGTGTCTCGCGCGAGGCCCGCGCCGGCGGGCTGCGTGTGCGGGATGTGATCACGGCGATCGAGGGGCGGCCCGTGCGGGACATGAACGACTTCGTCCGGATTCTCGCGGACTACCGGGCGGGTCAGACCGTACGCGTGCGGGTGCACCGGCGCAGGGCCCACATGGAACTGGAGGTCCGCGTCGTCGCGAGACGGTAGAGCGGCCGGAGAGGCACATCACCCGGTGGGTGTCATGATGCGAACAGGCCCAAGGCGGTGCGCTCCCCTGATCCGGAGCCCATGGTCTGGTAATCAGGGTTTGGTTTGGGCCTGTGGGGGGGGTCAGCCGCCGCCGCCGGGATCGTCGGAGCGGACGATGCGTCCGCCGACGACTGCGGAGATGGGCTGGGATTCGAAGCCTTCGACCTCGGCGAAGGAGGCGTTCATGTTGAGGGAGACATAGCGTCGTCCCTGGACCATGGTGACGGTGGTTGCGCGTGCGGGCCACCATGGGTATCCGTTGATCTGGCGGTGGACATAGTCGGGCGCGTTGACGATGAAGTTTCCCTGCCAGTATCGGATGGAGGCGGCGTCTCCGCCGTTGTCGACCCACTGCTCGGGCTCGACGAGTTCGGTGAGGAGGATGCGGATGTCCTCGGCGCGTTCTTCCATGGGTGTGACATTGAAGGTGTTCTGCTGCTGGGTGTTCTGGAAGGGGGATCGTCCGCCGCCGCCGCCGCCGCGCCCCGTGTTCTGGAGGATGGAGTTGAGGTCGAAGGTGGGTGCGTTGGTGTAGTCGGGGATCTCGATGAGCATGTCGGAGATGTTGTAGATCTCGATGCGTCGGTGCTTGTTGAGGCGTTCCTTGGGTCCGATCTCGAGGGTGCCGGTGCTGGTGAACTGCCAAGTATTGCCCGTGGTGGAGAACTCGGACTCGGCCTTTTCGAGGACGAGTTCGAGGAGTTGGAGGGCGGAGATGCCGTTGGCTCTGAGGGTGATGGTCTGGTCGGGGTCGAGCCCGTCGGCGTTGTTGTCGTCGATCCACTTGGGCTCGATGTCGGCGCCGGTGAAGTCCTTGACGAAGTTGATGATGTCCTCGAGGCGCTGGTCCTGGAACTGGACGGTGACGGGCCGGAGGAGTTTGATGGCGGTCTCGCGCTGGGGGATGACCTGACGGACGACGGTGGGCTGCGGCGCTCGCGTCTGGGCGAGGGCGGGCGCGGCCCCGAGGGCGGTCAGGAGTGCGGCCGCCGAGGTGGTCAGGGTTCGTCGGGTCATGGACTGGCTCCTTTGCTCGTCGCCTGTGGATCGGCTGGCCCGGGATGGCTCCCCGGTCATTGTGCGCTCTCAGGGCTCGTCCGTCCACAGGCCCCGGAGGTTTCGGGCCTGTGATGGCTCGCCGGAGGATTAGACGCCCGAGGGGGGTGCGAGTTCCGTGTGGTGCGGTTTCGTCGGGGATGCGCGGGAATTGCCGGGCCCGGGGTCTGTGGGTTGCCGGTGGCGCGAAGGTTCGGGTCTGTTGCAAGTCGGGGGCGGGGGGTGTCGATAGGTCTGGAGCGGCGGAGGTTTGTTCCTCGCCGGAGATTTGTTAGGGAAATATACGGGTTGTCGAGACATGGTGTCGGGGGTTACGGAGGCTCCCGGATCGGCGGCCCGGGTGTCGCGAGCGCGACGCCGAGCGGTACGACGAACAGAGGAGTAATACTGATGACGACCACTTGTGGCACGCCCGGGTTTACCAGCAGCGGAACCTTCGGGCAGACGGGGTGGAATCCGTTCGGGGCCGGCAGCTTCGGCGGCAATCCGAACGGGACCGGTGGGAATGGGAACGGGTTCAGCGGTGGGTTCACGAACGGGCAGAACCCCAACGCGTACCAGAGTTTCGCGGGGCAGGCAGCGGGCTTCGGTCCGTGCTTCGGGTGTGATCCCTCGTTCTGCGGGACGACGGGCTTTGCTCCGTTCGGCGGGTTTGCGCCGAACTTCGGCGGGTTCAACTCGTTCAGCGGGTTCACGCCTTGGAACGGCGGGTTTACGCCGAACTATGGCGGGTTCAACTCGTTCAACGGGTTCATGCCGTGGAACGGCGGGTTTACGCCGAACTTCGGCGGGTTCAACTCGTTCAACGGGTTCACGCCGTGGAGCAGCGGGTTTACGCCGAACTTCGGTG
Organism: Phycisphaerales bacterium; assembly: GCA_015492715.1. GTDB lineage: Bacteria > Planctomycetota > Phycisphaerae > Phycisphaerales > UBA1924 > S146-42. Next base: position 6,202 of record WGEO01000133.1, read on the forward strand.
GGTTCAACTCGTTCAACGGGTTCACGCCGTGGAACGGCGGGTTTACGCCGAACTTCGGCGGGTTCGGTTTCTGGAATCCTGGCTTCAATGCGAACTATGGCGGGTTCAACGGCCAGGGGTCTTCTGGGGACGGCTCGAAGAACAACCTGAACCTGAACAATCAGGCTGCCTGATCGGCGGTATGGTCGAACAGTCTCGGGG